>NZ_CP075566.1:6128192-6481491 GCF_018502625.1 Pseudomonas hormoni | reverse complement strand
TTAATTTCACATTTCTGTCATATAGGTCAAAAAGCCCAGAAACACGAAGGCCGCGCCCCAAGGGGCTCGGCCTTCTTCCCTTCTACTTACAAGCTAGGGAACGCAAATTGCGACGCTTCATGGCTCGCACGCTGCGGCCAGCGCTGCGTAATAGCTTTGCGACGGGTGTAGAAGCGCACGCCATCCGGGCCATACGCATGCAGATCACCGAACAGCGAACGCTTCCAGCCGCCAAAGCTGTGATAAGCCACCGGCACCGGCAACGGCACGTTGACGCCGACCATGCCGACTTCGATCTCATCGCAGAACAACCGCGCCGCTTCCCCATCACGGGTAAAGATGCAGGTACCGTTGCCATACTCGTGATCGTTGATCAGTTGCATCGCTTCTTCCAGGCTGTTCACCCGGACGACACAAAGCACAGGACCAAAGATCTCTTCTTTATAGATACGCATCTCTGGCGTGACGTTATCGAACAGGCAACCGCCCAGGAAGAACCCTTCCTCATGACCGACCACGCTCAGACCACGACCATCAACCACCAAAGAAGCACCGGCAGAGACGCCGTCTTCTATATAGCCACTGACTTTGTCGCGAGCCTGACCGGAAACCAGCGGCCCCATGTCCAGACCACAAGAAGTACCCGCACCGATTTTCAGCGCCTTGATCTGCGGAGTCAGTTTGGCCACCAGCGCATCTGCCACTTGATCACCGACGCACACGGCCACCGAGATCGCCATGCAACGCTCACCGCAAGAACCGTAAGCCGCGCCCATCAGTGCGCTGACGGCGTTATCCAGATCTGCATCCGGCATCAGCACCGCGTGGTTCTTCGCGCCGCCCAGTGCCTGAACGCGTTTGCCGCGCTTGGTGCCTTCGGCGTAGATGTATTCGGCAATCGGCGTCGAGCCAACGAAACTCAACGCTTTGACTTCCGGCGCTTCGATCAGCGCGTCCACTGCAGCCTTGTCACCATGAACAACGCTCAGCACGCCTTTCGGCAGACCGGCTTCCAGCAACAATTGAGCGATCAGCAGCGTCGAGCTTGGATCACGCTCGGACGGTTTGAGGATGAAGCAGTTGCCGCAGACGATCGCCAGCGGATACATCCACAGCGGCACCATCGCCGGGAAGTTGAACGGAGTGATCCCGGCAACCACGCCCAACGGCTGGAAGTCCGACCAGGCATCAATATTCGGGCCGACGTTACGGCTGTATTCACCCTTGAGGATTTCCGGCGCTGCGCACGCGAACTCGACGTTCTCGATACCGCGCTTCAGCTCACCGGCAGCGTCTTCCAGGGTCTTGCCGTGCTCTTCGCTGATCAATTGCGCGATACGCGCTTCGTTCTGCTCCAGCAATTGCTTGAAGCGGAACATCACCTGCGCACGTTTGGCCGGTGGCGTGTTGCGCCAGGCCGGGAACGCAGCCTTGGCCGAATCGATGGCTTTTTGAATGGTTTCGCGGCTGGCCAATGGCAGCTTGTGGATCGCCTGGCCAGTGGACGGGTTGAACACGTCGGCCGTGCGACCGTCTTCGGTCACCAGTTCGCCGTTGATCAAATGCGGGATAAGGCTCATGCGGGGCTCCTGAAAAGTTGTCCACAGGCGCCCTGCAAAGGGCACCTGTATATAGAAGGGAAAATCAGTCGATTTTGTTCAGCACTTCGCCGACCGCGTCGAACAGACGATCAAGGTCTTGCGGCTTGCTGTTGAAGGTTGGGCCGAACTGCAGGGTGTCGCCGCCGAAGCGGACGTAGAACCCGGCTTTCCACAGCGCCATGCCCGCTTCGAACGGACGCACAATGGCGTCGCCATCACGCGGGGCAATCTGGATCGCACCGGCCAGACCGTAGTTACGAATGTCGATAATGTTTTTCGAGCCCTTCAGGCCGTGCAGCGCATTTTCGAAATGCGGCGCGACTTCGGCCACGCTCTGCACCAGGTTTTCCTTTTGCAGCAGGTCGAGGGCTGCCAGGCCAGCGGCGCAAGCCACCGGGTGCGCGGAGTAGGTGTAACCGTGCGGGAATTCCACCGCGTACTCAGGCGTCGCCTGGTTCATGAAGGTCTGGTAGATCTCGGAGCTGGCAATCACTGCGCCCATCGGGATCGCGCCGTTGGTGACTTGCTTGGCGATGCACATCAGGTCCGGGGTCACGCCGAAGCTGTCAGCGCCAAACATCGAGCCGGTACGGCCGAAACCGGTGATCACTTCGTCGAACACCAGCAGGATGTTGTGCTGATCGCAGATCTCGCGCAGACGCTTGAGGTAGCCCTCAGGCGGAACCAGAACGCCAGCGGAACCGGCCATTGGCTCGACGAATACAGCGGCGATGTTCGAAGCGTCATGCAGTTCGATCAACTTGAGCAGCTCGTCCGCCAGGGCGATACCGCCCTCTTTCGGCATGCCACGGGAATAGGCATTGCTCGCCAGCAAGGTGTGCGGCAGATGATCGACGTCCATCATCGCCTGACCGAAGATCTTGCGGTTGCCGTTCACGCCGCCGAGGCTGGTGCCGGCAATGTTCACACCGTGGTAGCCACGGGCACGGCCGATCATTTTGGTCTTGGTTGCCTGGCCTTTCAGGCGCCAGTAAGCGCGAACCATCTTCACCGCGGTATCCGCACACTCGGAACCCGAGTCGGTGAAAAACACGTGATTCAGGTTGCCCGGCGTCAGGTCAGTGATTTTCTCGGCCAGCTGGAACGACAACGGGTGACCGTACTGGAAGCCCGGCGAGTAATCGAGGGTGCCCAACTGCTTGGCAACCGCTTCCTGGATTTCCTTGCGCGTGTGCCCGGCGCCGCAGGTCCACAGACCGGACAGCGAATCGTAGACCTTGCGGCCCTTGTCGTCCGTCAGCCAACTCCCTTCAGCCGCCACGATCAGTCGCGGATCGCGCTGGAAATTCCGGTTGGCGGTGTAGGGCATCCAGTGAGCATCGAGCTTCAACTGGCTGGCCAGAGGAGACTGGGCATTTTCGGGCAAGTTCATGGGCAAAACCTCGCAGGGCAATAAGCGGCGTGGAGATGAAAAGCGTTCTTGCAGCTAAATTGCCACGGGGATAAAGTCGGTGAAATCCAACTTTTGTAACGTTCAGTCAGGCCGTTACTAAACTTTGAGTAATTAATGCATGAGCAGCCGTCGCCCCGATCCGCTGGCACAAGTCAGCGACTTTGATATCCGCCTGCTACGTATTTTTCGCAGCGTGGTGGAATGCGGCGGTTTCTCCGCAGCCGAATCGGTGCTCGGCATCGGTCGCTCGGCGATCAGCCAGCAGATGAGCGACCTGGAACAGCGTCTCGGTCTGCGCCTGTGTCAACGCGGTCGCGCCGGTTTTTCCCTGACGGAGGAAGGTCGCGAGGTTTACCAGTCGGCATTACAACTTTTGAGTGCACTGGAAAGCTTCCGCACCGAAGTCAACGGTCTGCACCAACATCTGCGCGGCGAACTGACCATCGGCCTGACCGACAACCTCGTCACCCTGCCCCACATGCGCATCACCCACGCCCTGGCGCAATTGAAGGAACGCGGACCGGACGTGCAGATTCAGATCCGCATGATCGCGCCCAACGAAGTCGAACAAGGTGTGCTCGACGGTCGTTTGCATGTCGGTGTGGTTCCCCAGGCGAGCGTGCTGTCGGGGTTGGAATACCAGCCGCTCTACAGCGAACGTTCGCTGCTGTATTGCGCGGTCGGTCATCCTTTGTTCTACGTCGACGACAAACAACTGGACGATGAACGCCTCAACAGCCAGGACGCCATCGCCCCGACCTTCCGCTTGCCCGCCGAAATCCAGGCGCATTACCAGGCCCTCAACTGCACCGCCAGTGCCTCGGACCGCGAAGGCATGGCATTCCTGATTCTCACTGGACGCTATATCGGCTACCTGCCCGATCACTACGCCAGCCTCTGGGTTCAACAAGGTCGGTTGCGCGCACTGAAACCTAAAGCGCGCTTCTATGACCTGAGCCTCGCATCGGTTACACGCAAGGGCCGTCGCCCGCATTTGGTGCTTGAAAGCTTCCTCGAAAGCCTGGCCGCGACACGCTGAAAGCGATGGAAACCTGTAGGAGCCGAGCTTGCTCGCGAACGCGGTGTGTCAGTCGACATTAATACTGCTGACACACCGCCTTCGCGAGCAAGCTCGGCTCCTACAGGGGTTGTGGCGTTCAGGTTTTATTGCGTCAGGACTTGTCGGATCCCCATGGGTGCGCTATCAACGCACTGGTTGCACCCACCCACCTGTCCGGAAGTGCTTATGACCTTTGAAGTCCCCGCTCACGGCGGCAAACCCGCCAGCCGCATTCGTCAGAAGAACGAAGAGACCATCATCAAAGCCGCTGAAGACGAGTTCGCCCGACACGGGTTCAAAGGCACCAGCATGAACACCATCGCCCTGAATGCCGGGTTGCCCAAAGCGAACCTGCATTACTACTTCACCAACAAACTGGGGTTGTACGTGGCGGTGCTGAGCAACATCCTTCAGTTGTGGGACAGCACCTTCAATACCCTGACCGCCGAGGATGATCCGGCCGAAGCGCTGACGCGCTACATCCGCGCCAAGATGGAATTCTCCCGCCGCCAACCGCAAGCCTCGCGGATCTTCGCGATGGAAGTGATCAGCGGCGGCGAATGCCTGACCGAGTATTTCAACCAGGACTACCGCGTCTGGTTCCAGGGCCGGGCGGCGGTATTCCAGGCGTGGATCGACGCCGGCAAAATGGACCCTGTCGACCCGGTCAACCTGATCTTCCTGTTGTGGGGCAGCACCCAGCATTACGCCGATTTCGCCACGCAAATTTGCCGGGTCAGCGGCCGTACCAAGTTGACCAAGCAAGACATGGAGGACGCCGGCAACAACCTGATCCGCATCATTCTCAAGGGCTGCGGCCTGACTCCAGCTAATTAAGACTCTTATGCCTTTTACCCTCAGCGGCTTTTGCGAATACCGCGAAGAGATTCGCAAAAGCCGTTTCATCACCTTCGCCGCGCCGATCAGCAGCCCTGCTGAAGCCCAGGCGTTTATCGAACAGCACAGTGATTTGAATGCCACGCACAACTGCTGGGCATGGAAGCTCGGCGCTCAATACCGCAGCACCGATGATGGCGAGCCGGGCGGTACGGCTGGCCGACCGATTCTGGCGGCGATCGATGCTCAGGATTGCGATCAGGTCGCCGTGCTGGTGATCCGTTGGTATGGCGGCATTCAACTCGGCACCGGTGGGCTCGCCCGGGCATATGGCGGCGGCGCCAACAAGTGCCTGCAAGCCGCGCCGAAAATAGAGCTGATCAGCCGAGTGCCGGTGAGTTGCGCCTGCGGGTTTGCTGAACTGACGCTGGTGAAACTTCGGGTGGCGGAACTTGGCGGGCTGGTTGTAGAAGAAACGTTCACGGCCAACGGTGTAGAGCTGCAATTGGCGATGGGCGAAGCGCAGATCGAAACCCTGCAAACCCAGCTTGCGGATTTGAGTCGCGGGCGCATTCTGTTGCAGCGCTGATCGCACCAACAACGTACACAGCCCTTTCGTCTAACTGTCGCAGTTGCCCACATCTACTGTGCACCCGGCTGTGGATAACCTGAGCACATACCGCTGTAACCCTTCTGTCATGCGGCTTTGCGGGCATTGCTCATTTTTCGCTCAATTTGCCATCACCATGACTAAATCCACGTAAAAACAATAAGTTAGAGTGGGTTATCACCTTTAGAAGAAAGCCGCTCAGTGCTTATGCCCGAGCTTTGAGCTTGCGCACAAATACTGTGGAGCAATCTGTGGATAACCCGTTCATGGCTGTCGCGGCCCCATGTCCGGCATGGCTTGCAATGGGTTGCTCGTTTTTTGACCAAACCTTGATGAGCAAAAGCGGAGCCTGATCAACGGCTTCGCCCTCAAGTGGTGCCTGATGGAAATCGAAAGGTGGCGAGGCGGCGTCCCAAACGCCTTGGTCGCCACGGATTTTCAGATTTCCTGTCTCAATGGCCAGCTACTTGTTTTATCCACAGGCAACACCTGAACCACGCCCCACGCCAATTCAAAAAACAAAAAAATCACCAACAGCGAACTGGCGCCATGCAACAAGGCATAGAGCTGCCAAGCCGAGAACAGAAATCGGCCCACGGCGTCATACCGACCAAACACCTGCTGCGGATCACGAATTCGCAGCACGGCCCAAATGCACACAATCGATCCCAACAGGTTCGCCATCAGCATGTGCATTGGCTCAAACGCCGGCAGTTCTCCGGACAAGTCGAACGCCCGGCTCACACTTGTCAAAACGCCGTGCAACGCCGCAAATGTCCACGGCGTGACAAACGCCGCCGTCACGATCAAGTCATACCAGGCGCTGCCACGCACCAACCGGCGATATTGCGTTGAAGTCCACATCGGCATTGCTCCATAAATTCAGGGAGCAACAAGGCTAAAGCCTGGAGTATGCTCCAGGGTCAAGCCCCTCTCGAGACGTCAGGATGCGTATCGGTGAATTAGCCCAGGCCAGCGCCGTCAGCCGTGACACGCTGCGCTTCTACGAACAACGCGGATTGATCGCCGCGCAACGCAGCGCCAACGGTTATCGCGACTATCCGCCGGACGTGGTGCAGCTGGTGCTGTACATCAAGACCGCTCAACGGCTGGGTTTTACCCTGGGCGAAATCGGCAGCAGCGTCGCCGCGTTGTGGCAGTCGCCTGACCCGGACAGCGCCGTCACGCAATTGCTGCAAGACAAACTCAAACTGATCGAAACCCGAATGGATGAACTGGGCGCGCTGCGACACGAGTTGCAACAACGGCTCGGGCAACGTTGTCCGTTAACTCCGTGACCCTCATTTTTCAAGGAAGCCACTCATGTCCAAGGCAAAAACCGCACTCATCATCGGCGCCTCCCGGGGCCTGGGCCTCGGTCTGGTGAAGACCCTGCTGGCCGACGGCTGGCAAGTCACCGCCACCGTGCGCAACCCGCAGAATGCCGACGCCTTGCAGGCATTGGGCAAGGTGCGGATCGAAAAACTCGACATGGATGACCAGCAGGCAGTCATCGCGCTGAGTCAGCAACTCAAGGGCGAAGTGTTTGATCTGTTGTTCGTGAATGCCGGGGTCAAGGGGCCGGAAGTACAGACACCGGGCGGCGCGACGCTGGCTGAAGTGGGCCAGTTGTTTTTCACCAATGCAGTGGCACCGATCAATCTGGCACAACGTTTTGTCGGGCAAATTCGCCCGGAAAGCGGCGTACTGGCGTTCATGAGTTCGGTGCTCGGCAGCGTGACCATGCCGGACGCACCGGAGCTGGCGTTGTACAAGGCGAGCAAGGCGGCATTGAACTCCATGACCAATAGCTTTGTGACGCAATTGGGCGAGCAGAAACTGACCGTGCTGTCGCTGCATCCGGGCTGGGTGAAAACCGACATGGGCGGCGAAGGCGCTGATATCGATGTGGAAACCAGTACACGGGGGTTGGTGGATCAGGTGAATGCGTATGTCGGCAAGGGTGGGCATCACTTTGTGAATTACAAGGGTGAGACCATTCCCTGGTAACCAACACAAATCCAATGTGGGAGCGAGCCTGCTCGCGATGGAGTGTCAGTCGACATCAATGCGGCTGACCCACCATCGCGAGCAGGCTCGCTCCCACAAGGGTTTCATTCCACGCTGGGATTAGCGTCGTCCTGTCGGGCCGGGCTTGCCCGTAAACTCTTTTTGTTTGAAACTCCGCACCTCGTCCCCCGCGGCGACCCTGGATCAGCAGACAGGGTAATCACTGAGCTGGCTAACCTGAACCCACTTTCAGAGGAGCCGGCCAACATGCCTGCGACCCGTACCTGGTTAAAAAATCCCCTTGCGATCTTCACTGCCAATGGCCTCGATGCCCGTGGCGGCCTGGTTGTGCAAGACGGTCTGATCGTCGAAGTGCTTGCCGCCGGCCAGCAACCTTCTTCGCCTTGCGGGCAAGTGTTCGATGCCCGCGAGCATGTGATCCTGCCGGGGCTGATCAACACCCATCACCACTTCTATCAAACCCTGACCCGCGCCTGGGCGCCGGTGGTCAATCAGCCGTTGTTCCCGTGGTTGAAAACCCTGTACCCGGTCTGGGCGCGACTCACCCCTGAAAAGCTCGCCCTCGCCACGAAAGTCGCGCTGGCGGAGTTGCTGTTGTCTGGCTGCACCACAGCGGCCGATCACCATTACCTGTTCCCGCAAGGCCTGGAAAATGCGATCGACGTGCAAGTCGAGAGCGTCCGCGAACTCGGCATGCGCGCCATGCTCACGCGCGGTTCCATGAGCCTCGGCGAAAAGGACGGCGGCCTGCCACCGCAGCAAACCGTGCAGGAGGGCGAAGTGATTCTCGACGACAGTCAGCGCCTGATCGCCGAATACCACGAACGCGGCGATGGCGCGCAAATCCAGATCGCCCTGGCGCCGTGCTCTCCATTCTCGGTGACCCCGGAAATCATGTCGGCCAGCGCCGAACTGGCGAACAAACTCGATGTGCGCCTGCACACCCATCTGGCGGAAACCCTCGATGAAGAAGACTTCTGCCTGCAGCGCTTCGGCCTGCGTACCGTGGATTACCTGGACAGCGTCGGCTGGCTCGGCCCGCGCACCTGGCTCGCGCATGGCATCCACTTCAACCCTGACGAAATCGCCCGCCTCGGCGCGGCCGGCACTGGCATTTGCCATTGCCCGAGCTCGAACATGCGCCTGGCCTCCGGCATTTGCCCGACACTGGACCTGACCGCCGCCGGCGCATTGCTGGGGCTGGGTGTGGACGGTTCGGCGTCCAACGATGCGTCGAACATGATGCTCGAAACCCGTCAGGCGCTTTACATTCAGCGGCTGCGTTATGGCGCCGAGAGAATCACCCCGGAACTGGTGCTGGGTTGGGCGACCAAAGGCTCGGCGAGTTTGCTCGGGCGTACCGATATTGGTGAGCTGGCGGTGGGCAAGCAGGCGGATCTGGCGTTGTTCAAGCTGGATGAGCTGCGCTTCTCGGGCAGTCATGATCCGGTGTCGGCGTTGCTGTTGTGCGGCGCGGACCGGGCGGATCGGGTGATGGTGGGTGGCAAGTGGCGAGTGATTGACGGGCAGGTTGAGGGGCTGGATCTGAAGGGGTTGATTGCGGATCACAGCCAGGCGGCTCGGCAGTTGATCGCGGGCGTCTGATCGGACGCCTTCGCGGGCAAGCCTAGCTCCTACTGGTCACGCGTCGGACCTGTAGGAGCAAGGCTTGCCCGCGAAGCTTTTAAAGACCGAGCAGCGACAACATGATGAACGTCGCAAACAGTACAAAGTGGGTCATGCCTTCGATGGCATTGGTTTCGCCATCGTTGAGGTTGATCGCGCTAACGATCAGGGTAAGGAAGATCATCACCGTCTGCACCGGCGTCATCGCCATCTGAAACGGTTGGCCGGTGTAGAGCGCCATAGCTTCCATCACCGGCACCGTCAGGATCACCGTCGACAGCGATGCACCCATGGCGATGTTGACCACCGACTGCATGCGGTTGGCCAGCGCCGCGCGCAACGCCGTCAGAATCTCTGGCGCCGCGGAAATCGCCGCCACCAGAATCGCCGTGATCACTGGCGGTGCGCCCGTCCCTTCCAGTCCCAGGTCGAGGGTCTTGGACATCACCTCGGCCAATGCGCCGATCACCACCACACCAAACACCAACGTCCCGATACTCAACACAAGATTGACCGGTTCAGGTTCTTCTTCCGGGACTTTCTTGCGGCGTTTTTCCGGGTAGCTGTAGCTGAAAAAATAACTGTGCGGCCCGACCTGCATGCGCAGGAACAGGGTGTAAAGCACGACCATCGCACCGATGGTGAACGCGGAATACAGCTTCCAGTTCGCCTCGGGAATGAACTCCGGCACCACCATGGAAACGCCCATGGCGGTGAGGATCATCACGCTGTAGCTGCGCGCCGAGTCATCGTTGTAGGACTGTTCGCCATGCTTGATCCCGCCCATCAACGCCGCGAGGCCGAGGATGCCGTTGATATCGAGCATGACCGCCGAGTAAATCGTGTCGCGCACCAGCGTCGGTGAGGCTTCGTTGCTCATCATGATCGCCAGGATCACCACTTCCACCAGTACCGCTGCCAGGGTCAGGATCATTGTGCCGTAGGGGTCGCCGACTTTTTCCGCCAGCAGCTCGGCGTGATGGGCGACGCGCATGGACGCAGCGACGATGAAGGCGATCAGCACGAGGCCGGCGGACAGGGCGATGGGCTGGCCGCTGTGCAGCATCCAGTGTTCCATCGGGTAAGCGATGAAGGCGGCAATCAGGGCCAGCAGCAGAAACTTTTCTTGCTTGAGGAGTGTGAGCATTGCAGGCCTTTTTGCCGAATGGAGCGGAATCAGCGTGATGAGCTACTGACTGCGGAGCGGCGCTAACGTTTCGTTACACCTTAGCGCACCCGTGGATGGCTGCAGGTTGATGGACCTCTTGGTCAGGTTTTAACAATTGTTGCAGCGAGCATCTGTAGAATGCCGTCATTGCACCTGATGAGATTTCAACAATGTACGATTGGCTGAACGCCCTGCCCAAGGCAGAACTGCACCTGCACCTCGAGGGTTCGCTCGAGCCCGAACTGCTGTTCGCCCTGGCCGAACGCAACCGGATCGCCCTGCCGTGGAGCGACGTCGAAACCCTGCGCAAGGCGTACGCCTTCAACAACCTGCAAGAGTTTCTCGACCTGTATTACCAGGGCGCCGATGTGCTGCGTACCTCCCAGGATTTCTACGACCTGACTTGGGCGTACCTGTTGCGCTGCAAGGCGCAGAACGTGATCCACACCGAACCGTTCTTCGACCCGCAGACCCACACCGACCGTGGCATCCCGTTCGAAGTGGTGCTCAACGGCATCGCCGCCGCGCTGAAGGACGGCGAGCAGCAACTGGGCATCACCAGCGGTCTGATCCTGAGCTTCCTGCGTCACTTGAGCGAAGACGAAGCGCAGAAGACCCTCGACCAGGCGCTGCCGTTCCGCGAAGCGTTTGTGGCCGTCGGCCTGGACAGTTCGGAAATGGGTCACCCGCCAAGCAAGTTCCAGCGAGTGTTTGATCGTGCCCGTCACGAAGGTTTCCTGACCGTCGCTCACGCCGGTGAAGAAGGCCCGCCGGAATACATCTGGGAAGCCCTCGACCTGCTGAAAATCCAGCGTATCGACCATGGCGTGCGTGCCATCGAAGACGAGCGTTTGATGCAGCGGATCATTGACGAGCAGATTCCGTTGACGGTGTGCCCGTTGTCCAACACCAAGCTTTGCGTGTTCGATCACATGTCACAGCACAACATTCTCGACATGCTTGAGCGCGGCGTGAAAGTCACCGTGAACTCGGATGACCCGGCGTACTTCGGCGGGTATGTGACCGAGAACTTCCATGCGCTGTATACCGATCTGGGCATGACCCAGGATCAGGCCAAGCGGTTGGCGCAAAACAGCCTGGATGCACGGTTGGTAAAACCATAAAGCCGCCTTCGCGGGCAAGCCTCGCTCCTACAGGTTTCGCATGGACCTTGTAGGAGCGAGCGGTGCGACGATTCGACTTGCCCGTGAAGAACGATAACGCGGTCTCCAATCTAACCCACGGCCTCGCTCAACTCCTCCAGCGTCTTGCCCCGCGTCTCCATCCCGAACACCCACACCACCCCCGCCGCAATCGCAAAGCACATCGCCCCCAGCGCGAACACGCCACCCTGCCCGGTCATCGGGAACACCAGCCCGGTCACCAACGGCCCGAGCAACGAACCCACGCGGCCAATCGCCGACGCAAAACCGGAACCCGTGGCCCGCGCCGACGTCGGGTACAACTCCGGCGTGTAGGTGTAGAGCACCGCCCACATGCCGAACAGGAAAAACTGCATCAACAGCCCCGACGTAATCAGCAAGCCGACATTGCCGCCAAACACCGCGCTCTGACCGTAAAGAAACGCCATCACCCCGCCGCCGAGCAACGTCACCACGCACACCGGTTTACGTCCCCAGCGTTCCACCAGCCAAGCGGCCATGAGGAAACCGGGAATCCCGCCGAGGGAAATCAGCACGGTGTAATACACCGACTGGGTCACGGCAAAACCTGACTGCTGCAGCAGCGCGCTGAGCCACGACGTCAACCCGTAGAAACCCAGCAAGGCAAAGAACCAGACGCTCCAGATCATCATCGTGCGTTGGCGATACAGCGGCGACCAGATCTGCTGCAAAGCCGAAAAGAAGTTGCCCGGCGTACTTGCCACACGCGGCAAGCGGATCGGCTCAGGCAAATCCGCACGACCCAGGGATGTCCGGACCCGCGCTTCGATACCCAGCAAGACCTTGTCCGCCGCCTCATCACGCCCGGCCTGTTCCAGCCAGCGCGGTGACTCGGGAATGAAAAAACGAATCGCCAGGACAAACACCGCCGGCACCGCCAACACCAGAAAAATGTCCCGCCAGCCAATCACCGGTAACAGGAAATACGACAGCACCCCGGCCGCGACAAACCCCAGTGGCCAGAAACCGTCCATCAACGCGATGTAGCGCCCACGCCTCTTCGCCGGAATCAATTCCGAAAGCATCGACTGGGCGATGGGGAACTCCATGCCCATGCCGATTCCCAGGAGGATACGGAAGAGCGTCAGCGTCTCGACATTCTGCGCCGTAGAGCACAGATAACTGGCGATACCCCACAACACAATGCTCCACTGGAACACCGGTTTGCGGCCGAAACGGTCCGCCAGCATGCCGGACAGTGATGCGCCCACGACCATGCCGAAGAAACTCGAACTGGCGAGCAACCCGGCCTGCGCCGTGCTGAGGCCGAACTCGGTTTTGATCGAACCGAGCAGGAAAGTCATCATCGCCAGGTCCATGGAGTCAAAGAAAAACGCCAGGGCAATGATGATGAAAATGATCCGGTGATAACCGCTGATGGGCAGCCGTTCCAATCGTTCTGCCGCGCTGAAGCCTCGTGTTTCCATGCCACATCCCCCGTTCGAAAGTCCCGAATCGAGTGTGCGCGATGGCCGCCGGGGGTTATTGCTGGATGCGACCTGGCCACAGCTCTGAACGACGCCCGAAACCCCGGACGTCGATCCCGATGCGTCTACAACGCCATTTCCAGCTCGGTCTCCTTGGCAAAACGGTGGATTTCACGCTGCCCCGTCGCGGTGACATGCAAGGCGCGCGAATCGTTCGGCAAGCTCAGCCAGCCGGACTGCATGAACAACTGCAGCAACGCCGCGCCCAGTGAACCGCCCATGTGCGGACGTCTTTCGCTCCAGTCAGGACAGGCACAGGCGGCTCGGCCGGTGCTCTGCGCCAGCGCCTGGACGAAAACGCCACGTGTCGCCAGTTGCGTGGCGCCCTTGTGCGTGATCGACACCCGATGATCGAACTGTTCGATCCAGCCCGCATCCAGCAAGCGCTGGTACAGATCGGCGGCCAGCGTGCCGCCTAAATGATCGTCGCAGAGCCGGGCGCGCAACAAGGATGAGGGCGCGGCCTGACGTTTGGGGATGGTGGGGGTGCGGCTGAAAATATCGGGAATGTCCCGAGGTGTGCTGGCGATCGTCGCACTGGCGAGCGCTTCTATCGCGGCTCCGACTTCGGGGGCGGCCAGCCGGAAGAATCGCTTGCGGCCGCGGGTTTCGACTTTCAACAGACCTCCGGCGGACAAACGCCCCAGGTGTGCACTGGCCGAAGACGGCGACAGGCGGGCCAGCAATGCCAGCTCTTCAGTCTGCCGCGCAGCGCCATCCATCAAGGCCCACATCATTGCGCTGCGCTTTGGGTCAGCCAGCAACGTGGCTATCTGGCTGATGCAAGGTGCATGTTCCATGTATTCACTCCCTGTTGAATCGTTTCGTCTACTGCTCGGAGACATCTTGACCAGTAATGTGTCGTCGGCCAAGACGTGGTAACCGCCATAAACCGGGCAAAGCCCCCACTCACACAAGCCATTGCTTCGAGGACCTTGCAACGGCCGGCGATTGACGGTGGAGCCTGACCGACTCGAACGCGGACTCGCCATGGCGAGGTCGACGGTGCGTACATGAGGCGAGCGCTAGTATAAGCGCGTTACCCGTCGGTTCCTGCCCCCCGGAAACCATTGGTGGTGATTGATCCTGAGGGAAATTTCGCTATTTGCCTGCGACTAATGATCGACACCCGCCAAGACGGGAAATTGACCGCCTATATGAGTACATCGGCTGGCAAGCATTTCCCGCAAAAGGTTCACCGGCTTACTCAATTGTGCGCGATGGGCGCACAGCAGATTCAGCGGTGCGCGCTCACAGAGCAGCTCCGGCATCAGTACTTTCAGGCGACCGGCCAACACATCGGCGGCGACATCGAGCCAGGATTTGTAGGCGATCCCGGCACCCGCCACAGCCCACAAACGCACCACATCGGCATCGTCACTGAAACGATCACCGCTGACGGTCAGGCTGACTTCGCGTTTGCCGTCGTGAAAACTCCAGTGGTCGTGCACCCGGCTTCCGAGCATGAACAGCAAGCAATTATGCTGCGCCAGTTGTTCCAGTTGCCGCGGCTCGCCATGCCGGGCCAGGTAGCTCGGGGCGGCACACAGCACGCGGCGGTTGTGCGGGGCGATGGGCAGCGCCACCAGGCTCGAGTCCTCCGGCTCACCGTAGCGCAGGGCAATGTCCACCGGTTGGCGGAACAGGTCGGCGATGCGGTCGCCCAGCAACAAACGCACCGTGAGTTTCGGGTGTTCACGCTGGAACTCGTCCAGCCAGGGCAGCAGCAGGTTGCGACCGAAATCCGAAGGTGCCGACAGCTGCAACACCCCGCTGACCTGGTCCTGACCACTGGCCAATAGACGGCGACCTTCATCGAGATTGCTCAGCGCGGCCCGGGCGTACTCGAGAAATCCTTCGCCCTCGGCGGTCAGGCGCAGGCTGCGCGTGGAACGGGCGAGCAACCGGGCGCCGAGTTGCTGTTCGATGCGCTTCAACGCCGCACTCGCCACCGCCGCCGACATGTCCATTCCCCGCGCCGCCGCTGACAGGCTGCCCAGGTCCGCTGCCCGGACGAACAACTGCAAGTCATCGAAACGCAGCATTTTCAGCCTCGATTATCAAAAAAATATTGAAAGAGACTGCTCTTTTAGCGGGTTTTATCTTGTAGAGAAATAGCCAATCATCTGTCGCATCGAAAATCACACCACTCCCGGAGTCGACCATGTCCCAGCCTTTTACCGCCATTGCCACCCTGATCGCCAAAGCCGGCCAACAGGACGCGCTCGAACAACACTTGCGTGCACTGCTGGAGCCGACCCGCGCCGAGGTCGGTTGCGGTCAATACGACCTGCATCAGGATCTGGCCAATCCGCTGGCCTTCTACATGATTGAACAGTGGAGCAGCGACGAAGCGCTACAAGCCCATGACGCCAGCGCGCACATCCAGAACTTTCGCGCCCGGGCCGGCGACCTGATCGAACACTTCGATCTCAAGCGCCTGCGCTCCGTTGCTTGATCCCTTCCTCTATTACTGTTCGGAAATCCCTCATGAAAGCCATTGCCTACTACGCCTCGTTGCCGATCAGCGACGAAAAATCCCTGCAAGACATCGAACTGCCGGAACCGGTCGCCGGCCCGCGTGATCTGCTGGTGGAAGTCAAAGCCATCTCGGTCAACCCGGTAGACACCAAGGTCCGCCAGAACGTCCAGCCCGAAGGCGGCGCGGCAAAAGTGCTGGGCTGGGACGTGGCCGGCGTGGTCAAGGCAGTCGGCAGCGAAGTGACGTTGTTCAAGACCGGCGACAAGGTGTTCTATGCCGGCTCGATTGCCCGCGCCGGCGGCAACAGCGAACTGCACGTGGTGGACGAGCGGATCGTCGGCCATATGCCGAAAACCCTCGGTTACGCCGAAGCGGCCGCACTGCCGCTGACCGCTATCACCGCGTGGGAATTGCTTTTCGAACGCCTGCAAGTGCGCGAAGGCAACACTGATGAAGGCCAGAATTTGCTGATCGTCGGAGCGGCCGGCGGTGTCGGTTCAATCCTGACGCAACTGGCCAGTCAACTCACCGGTTTGAAAGTCATCGGCACCGCTTCCCGTGCGCAAACCCAGAGCTGGGTGCGTGAGTTGGGCGCCGACCTGGTGATCGATCACAGCCAGCCGCTCGGCGAAGAACTGAAACGCGCAGGCGTTGCGCAGGTGACCCACGTCGCCAGCCTGACCCAGACCGATCAGCATCTCGATCAATTGGTCGAGGCCCTGGCACCACAAGGCAAACTCGCGCTGATCGATGATCCGAAAGCGCTGGACGTGACCAAGCTCAAACGCAAGAGCCTGTCCCTGCACTGGGAGTTTATGTACACCCGCTCGCTGTTCGAAACGGCGGACATGATCGAGCAGCACAAACTGCTCAACCGCGTGGCCGGGCTGATCGATGCCGGGACACTGAAAACCACGGTGGGCGAGCACTTCGGGACTATCAACGCGGCAAATCTGCGGCGTGCGCATGAGCTGCTGGAGAGCGGCAAGTCCAAGGGCAAGATTGTGCTGGAAGGCTTCTGAAACAGATTGATACAAGTGTCGTCCGAATGGACGACACCGTCAGTCCGAAGGTTGACCGTTGTCATAATTGCGATCGTATTCGGGTCTACAATCGTGAACTCTGCGATGCAATCTTTTAACCGAGGAGGTCAGCAATGAAGATCCTGATAAAAGAATTGGCAAAATCCCAGTGGCAGGTCCGCCTGGACCAACACGCGGTAACGTTCCGTAGCGAAGCAGAAGCTCGCGCCTTCACCCGAACCCTCGAAGCACGATTGCTTGCCCCTCATCAGATTCCCGCCCAACAGCAGCGCGCTGTCGGCTGAGACCTGCCTCACACCTGGGCTTGCACCAACGCCCGGGCATTTTGCAAACGTCGGGTGAGCATCGCCACGCTCACCACCAGAATTCCGCACAGGCTGATGACCATCGCCATCGGCACGGCGCTGCCGTCGTACAAAATACCCACCAGCGACGCAGCCCCGGCGGCGACGCTGAACTGCAGGCACCCGAGCATCGCCGACGCACTCCCGGCGCGGGCGCCCTGCCCGTTCATGGCACAGGCCGAAGCATTGGGGAGAATGCAGCCGAGGCTGGCGATGCAGATAAAAAGTGGAATCAACAGTGGCCATAACTGCTCGGTGTGCAGTGAACTGACGGCCAGCAGCGCCAGGCCGGCCGCCAGGTAAATCCACACGGTACGCGCCAGCAAAAACGCGGGGCCACGCTTGGCCAGCAGCCGCGCGTTGATCTGCGCAACCAGAATGAACCCCGCCGCATTGGTGCCGAACAACCAGCCGAAATGCTCGGCCGGTACGCCGTAGAGTTTGATGAAGACGAACGGCGAACCGGCGATGTAGGCAAACATCCCGGCGATGGCGATGCCACCGGTCAGGGCGTGGCCGAGGTACACCGGGTCTGCCAACAGGCGACCGTACTGACGCAACGCGCCCGACAGAGGTTGACGTGGCACATGCGCGGGCATGCTTTCCGGCAAACCGAGCGCTACGGCCAGCGCCGCCAAGGCACTGAAACCGCTCAGCGCCAGGAAAATGGACTGCCAGCCCGTGGTGTTGACCAGCAATCCGCCGAGCATCGGCGCGAGAATCGGCGCCAGCCCCATGACCAGCATCAGCTGGGAAAAGACTTTGGCCGACCCCACCGCATCGCATTTGTCACTGACAATCGCCCGGGAAATCACCATCCCCGCGCAACCGCCCAGCGCCTGGACAAAACGCGCGCCGAGCAACCATTCAAGATTCGGCGCATACGCGCACGCCAAGGAAGCGGCGGTGAACAGACCCACGCCCGTCAGCAACGGAATGCGCCGGCCAAACCGATCCGCCACGGGGCCGTACATCAGCTGACCAATGGACAAACCCAGAAAATACGCCGCCAGCGTCAGTTGGACGTGTTGTTCATCGGTGCCGAACGCCAGCGCCATGGCCGGGAACGCCGGCAGATAGAAGTCGATTGCAAGCGGCCCAAAAGCGGTCAGGGCGCCAAGTATCAAAATGGTACGGAAGTTCATCAGGCATCCAGGGCTGAGGTCGGCAGCTCCACAGTCTAGCTGCGTGGGGGCGCGTTGAACATTCCGATAGCTCGCTAACTATTAAACCCTCATGCTGAACGCCTTCCTTGTAGGAGCAAAGCTTGCTCGCGAAGGCGGAGTGTCAGCCACATCAATGCCGTCTGACCCACCGCCTTCGCGAGCAAGCTCTGCTCCTACAGGATTTGCGTGTGGCCTTAAGCGACTTTCACTTCGTAGCCTTCCTCGCTGATCGCAGCGATCACTTCATCCGCGGTCAACGCACTCTCGACGCCGACTTCCTTTGCCGCCAGATCCACCCGCACGCTGGCCGCGGGATCCCTCGCTTGCAGCGCTTGAGTGATGGCTTTGACGCAGTGACCGCAGGACATGCCTTGAACGTTGAACACTTGCATGGAATGACTCCTTTTGTGAGATTGCGAGCAGTCTCGAGCTTGCCACCATGGCAAGGTCAAGTTCTGAAGTGATCTGCCGGGCTGGCAATCGGCGTCGCGCTCCGCCAAGCTGCGTGCATCAATGACTCGATCTCAGGAGATTCAGCCATGCGCTGGTCAGCTCTCAGCCTGTTTGGCTTCCTCAGCCTTTTCGCCGCCGTGCCCTCGGTCAATGCTGCCGGGGAGGATTACGGCGTGCTGATCATTTCCCGCGAGCGCCTGGAAGTGTCGACCAACTGCGAAATCGGCGTGTACCTCCAGGATCAACTGTCGGCGCGGCTGTTTCAGGAGCAAAGCACCTCATTCAATCTGCCGCCGGGCAATGTTTCCCTGCGTCTGAAACTGCTGCCGGGCCAGGCGCCGGGTTGCAATCCGGGGATGTTGGCGCCGGGGTCGCAGAACATCACGCTCAAGGCCGGGGATGTGTTGAAGTTCCGGATTGCGATGACGCAGGAAGGGATGTATCTGAAGCCAGCTTCCCTCGATTACTGATCCAGAACTAATGTGGGAGCGAGACCGGCTTGCCGGCGATAGCGGTGTGTCAGTTGCGTAGATGTCGGCTGATACACAGCTATCGCCGGCAAGCCGGTCTCGCTCCCACAGGGATCTGCGGCGACAGATGTAATGGCGCTTGACCTTACCAGCATGGCAAGGTTGATCCTGTAGGCATCTTCTACAGGGAGCGCGACCGATGTCCGAATCCACCACTTTCGATCTGCCGATTGCCGGCATGACCTGCGCCAGTTGCGCCGGGCGCGTCGAGCGTGCCTTGAGCAAAGTCATCGGCGCCTCAGCCGTCAGCGTCAACCTGGCCACCGAGCAGGCTCGCGTTCAAGCACCCAGCGACAGCCTGCCGGCGTTGATGGACGCGGTGCATCAGGCCGGTTACAGCGTGCCGCAGCAGAGTCTGGAATTGAGCATCGACGGCATGACCTGCGCGTCGTGCGTCGGCCGGGTCGAACGGGCGCTGGCCAAGGTGCCGGGGGTCAAAAGTGTCAGCGTCAACCTGGCCAACGAACGCGCCCACCTCGAACTGCTCGGCCAGGTCGATCCGCAAACCTTGATCGCCGCCGTGACCAAAGCCGGTTACAACGCCAGCGTCTGGGAAGTCGAACACCCGACTACCGACACTCAACAACAGCGCCTGCACCGCGAACGCTGGGTCTTGATCATGGCGATCGCCCTCGCCTTGCCGCTGGTGTTGCCGATGCTGCTGCAACCGTTCGGCGTGCACTGGATGCTCCCGGCGTGGGTGCAATTCGCGCTGGCCACGCCAGTGCAATTCATCTTCGGCGCCCGCTTTTATGTGGCGGCATGGAAAGCAGTGCGCGCCGGCGCCGGCAACATGGACCTGCTGGTCGCCCTCGGCACCAGCGCCGGTTATGGCTTGAGCCTCTACGAATGGGCCACCGCCGCCGGGCGCATGCCGCATCTGTATTTCGAAGCCTCGGCAGTCGTGATCGCCTTGGTCTTGCTGGGCAAATACCTCGAAAGCCGCGCCAAACGCCAAACCGCCAGCGCCATCCGTGCCCTCGAGGCGTTGCGCCCGGAGCGAGCGATTCAAGTGATCGATGGCCGCGAACAGGACGTCGCCATCAGCGCCTTGCGCCTCAACGATCTGGTGCTGGTCAAACCCGGCGAACGCTTTCCGGTGGACGGCGAAGTGGTGGAAGGCCAGAGCCACGCCGACGAAGCGCTGATCAGCGGCGAGAGCCTGCCCGTGCCTAAACAGCCCGGCGACAAGGTCACCGGCGGCGCCATCAATGGTGAAGGCCGGTTACTGGTTCGCACTCAGGCACTAGGGGCGGAAACGGTGTTGGCGCGGATCATCCGTCTGGTGGAAGACGCGCAAGCCGCAAAAGCGCCGATCCAGAAACTGGTGGATAAAGTCAGCCAGGTATTTGTGCCGACGGTCCTGTTGATTGCACTGGCGACCCTGATCGGTTGGTGGCTGCACGGTGCGCCGATGGAAACTGCACTGATCAACGCCGTCGCGGTGCTGGTGATCGCTTGCCCTTGCGCCCTCGGCCTTGCAACGCCAACCGCGATCATGGCCGGCACCGGTGTGGCGGCGCGCTACGGCATCCTGATCAAGGACGCCGAAGCACTGGAGCGTGCCCATGAAGTCAGCGCCGTGGTGTTCGACAAGACCGGCACGCTGACTTCGGGTGCGCCACGTATCGCTCATTTGAGTGCTATCGACGGTGATGAAGCCGCACTGCTGAAATTGGCCGGCGCCCTGCAACGCGGCAGTGAACACCCACTGGCCAAGGCGGTGCTTGATGCGTGCGTCGAACGCGGTTTGACCGTGGCGGATGTCAGCGGCAGTCAATCGCTGACGGGCCGTGGCATCGCGGGCACGCTCGAGGGTCGGCGGCTGGCGTTGGGTAATCGGCGTTTGTTGGAAGAGAGCGGATTGAGCGCCGGTCCTTTGGCTGACTCTGCAACCGCGTGGGAAACCGAAGGCCGGACCCTGTCCTGGTTGATCGAGCAAAGTCCGCAACAGACCGTTCTGGGCCTGTTCGCCTTCGGTGACACCCTCAAACCCGGCGCGCTGCAAGCGGTGCAACAACTCAGCGACCGCAGCATCAGTAGCCATCTGCTGACCGGTGACAATCGCGGCAGCGCCAAAGTGGTCGCCGAAGCGCTCGGCATCCAGGATGTCCACGCCGAAGTGCTGCCGGCCGACAAAGCCGCCACCGTCGCCGAACTGAAGAAAACCGGCGTGGTGGCGATGGTCGGCGATGGCATCAACGACGCCCCGGCCCTGGCCGCCGCGGACATCGGCATCGCCATGGGCGGCGGCACCGACGTCGCCATGCACGCGGCCGGCATCACCCTGATGCGCGGCGACCCGCGACTGGTGCCGGCCGCGCTGGAAATCAGCCGCAAGACTTACGCAAAGATTCGTCAGAATCTGTTCTGGGCCTTCGTCTATAACCTGATCGGCATCCCGTTGGCTGCCTTCGGTTTCCTCAACCCGGTGCTGGCGGGCGCGGCGATGGCGTTGTCGAGCGTCAGCGTGGTGAGCAATGCGCTACTGTTGAAAACCTGGAAACCCAAGGATCTGGAGGACAACCGATGAACATCGGCCAAGCAGCCCGCCACAGTGGCCTGAGCGCGAAGATGATCCGTTATTACGAATCCATCGGTCTGCTCAAGGCCGCCCATCGCACCGACAGCGGTTACCGGGTGTACGGCGATGACGATTTGCACACGCTGGCGTTTATCAAGCGCTCGCGGGACCTGGGGTTTTCACTGGAAGAGGTCGGCAAACTGCTGACCCTATGGCAGGACCGGCAGCGCGCCAGTGCCGACGTGAAGGCCCTGGCTCGTCAGCACATCGACGAGCTCAACCAGAAAATCCTCGAGCTCGGCCAATTGCGCGACACCTTGCAGGACCTGGTCGAGCACTGCCACGGCGATCACCGTCCGGACTGCCCGATCCTCAAAAATCTTGAGTCGGGTTGCTGCGCCGTACCCGCTCGCCCCTGATCGCGAGTCCCTTCACCACCAGCAATGTGGTGAGGGGAATGCCGTGGAACAACAGCACCACCGCACCGGGCGCCCACCACGTGTAGAACGGCGCAGCGATCAGCATACCGACACCGAACCCGGTCATCTGCAACAACGTCAGGAAACTGAAAATCGGCAGGCGCAGGCTGTCCGGCTCCCGTTGCAGACGCGACATCAGGCCGACTTCAGAGAAGCCGTCGCCCAGCCCTGCCGGCAGTGAGAACAACAGCAACCCGTAGAGAGTCTGTTGCTGGAACATCAGGATGAAGCCGCAGGACATCAGCAGCACACCGAAGAAAAACCGCCGCTCCAGGTTCACGTTGTCCGAGCCTTTGAGGCGGCTGGCGATCCGCGCGCCGATGAGTTTTCCGCAGGCCCATACCGCCAGCATCAGGCCCAGTGTGGTGCTGGCCGATTCCGGTGTCAGCCATTTTGAAATGATCGGCAAACCCACGTTATGTGCGGCGCTGCCCAAGGTATCGGCCATCGCGACCGCGAGCATCGCCGCCACCACCGGCGTAGTACGCAGCCCCTGGCGCAGGGCTGACCATTCGCCTCGTTCGTGATCGACCTCGGCACTGGGAGACGGTCGGGCAAACCGCAGCGGCAGGATGAACAACGCGGCCAGCAGGTAAGTGGCCACGTTCAGCGCGAAGACCACTTCAAAGCCAAACGCTGCCACCAACAACCCGGCCACCAGACTTCCGCCGACCATGGCTGCTGACGACGCCGAGGTGATCCAGGCGTTGGTCTTGAGCAGTTGATCGCCTTCAATCAAATGCGGCAACTGACTGTTGAGGCCGATGGCGAACATGGAGTTGCCGAAGCCAAGGCCGAAGGCAATGACCGGCAACAGCAGCGCTTGTTGGGTCACCGGCAAAACCAGCAGCAGGCCCAGCAATCCAGCGCGCAGCAAGTCGAAAGCAATCAGCGGCAGACGCCCGGCCCAGCGACGATAGAACCGGGTGCCGATGAGGCTGGCAAAAATCCCTCCGCCCACGCGGCTGGCGAGAAAGATGCCGACGCTCATGGCGCTGTTGCTGAGCAGGTAGACGTAGGTGGCCAGGGCGACCATGTTGAGGAACGCGCCGAAGTCCGAGATCAGACGGGCGGCGATGATCAGCTTGGCGTTGCGGGTGGAGGTGTTCACATTCAATCCTTGAGTGTGGGGTGTATGGCCGTTGTGGATTTTCTGGCCTGACGCTATCGCGGGCAAGCCACGCTCCCACAGGGTTTGTGCCAGCTCCGGATTTCAGGACCGACACAAAACCCTGTGGGAGCGCGGCTTGCCCGCGATGCAGACGACTCGATATCAACTTGATCCTCATCTACAAAAAACCCGGCCGAAGCCGGGTTTTTCGTCAACCGATCACTGCATCCAGGGCGGAGGCGGTTCTTCGGACTTGTTCGGTGGCGCGTCATCTGCCGCGCGGACCGCTTGCTTGCGCTCTTCATCCAGGCGGGCGGCCTCGATTTCGCGCATGATCCCGCCGACGTCGGCCAACTCTTCCGGTTCGTCGAACTCGCCGGTCAAGACGCTGGCCGGGTGCAAGGTGCCGGCTTCGTACAACGCCCACATTTCCTTGGCGTACCTGGTCTTTTTCAGCTCCGGGGCAAACCGTCCGAAGTAGGACGCCATGTTGCCCACGTCGCGCTCCAGCATGCTGAACGCGTGATTGTTGCCCGCCGCGTCGACCGCTTGCGGCAAGTCGATGATGACCGGGCCGGTCGGGGTCAACAGTACGTTGAACTCGGACAGGTCACCGTGCACCAGGCCGGTACACAACATCAGCACGATCTGCGAAATCAGGAACGCGTGATATTCGCGCGCCTGGTCCGGCTCCAGTACCACGTCGTTCAGACGCGGCGCGGCATCGCCGTACTCGTCGGCCACCAGCTCCATCAACAGCACGCCTTCAAGGAAGTCGTAAGGCTGAGGGACCCGGACACCGGCGCCGGCCAGACGAAACAACGCCGCCACTTCGGCGTTCTGCCAGGCGTCTTCGGTTTCTTTCTTGCCGAACTTGGAGCCCTTGGCCATCGCACGAGCCTGACGGCTGTTGCGCACCTTGCGGCCTTCCTGGTACTCGGCCGCCTGACGGAAACTGCGTTTATTCGCCTCCTTGTAGACCTTCGCGCAACGTAACTGGTTGCCGCAGCGCACCACATAAACAGCTGCTTCTTTACCACTCATGAGTGGGCGCAGCACCTCGTCGACCAGACCGTCCTCGATCAGGGGTTCAATGCGTTTTGGAGTCTTCATCAGCTTTTATTGTGGGTCCTTTATTACCAAACACGCGAAAGTCATTCGTTATACGGCAATCCACTCGTTCGGGGGAGGGGTTGCCGACCTATGAACGTTGTGGATGCACACAATGTGCCGAAAAAAACCGGCAAACCCGCCGATGCTCATCGGCCGCCAAGGATCATAGCCGAGCCGGCAGCACTTGTTGGAGAAGGGATACGAGGGGATTTGCGACAGAATCCGACATACCGATCCCTTAGCGTCGCAGGATTTTTTCCAACAGCCCTAAATTTCCTCCTCCAGCAGCCGAAGTCATCTGTAACAAAGTGAATTGTCCGACGATCGTCCCGACAAAAGACGAGGGCGCGCCCAAGGGATCGGGTTCAACCAATACGTTTACAGCTGCCAATAATTCCGCGAGTCATCTGCACTGCGTGGGCCTACAAGAAAATCTGGAGCGCGGATGAACATCAAACAGAAGTTGACGTGGGCGTTTGCAATCATCGCCTGCCTGCCCGTGGTGCTGGTCGCCACCCTCGTTGTGCTGAACTTGCGCAGTGATGCCAAGGACGAATTCGTCGACAACAGCGGTCGCGAAATCCGTCAGGTCAGCAATGCCATGCAACTGTTCTTCGACGGCATCAGCCAGAACGTCGAATACCTGGCCAGGCAACCGCTGATCACCAACTCCGACGACAGCCTCAAGACCTACATGAATGCCAACGCCGCCAGCATTCCCCAGGGTGAGATGGACAAAAAAGTCTTCGGCTTCCTGCAGGACCTGGGCAACGCCCATCCGTCCTACGCCTACGCCATCCTCGGCACTGCGGCCGGCGGTTACGTGTCGTGGCCGGACGATGCCAAGCTGGCCAACTACGACCCGCGCCAGCGTCCGTGGTACAAGGCGGCCCAGGCCAAACCGGGCAAGCCGTTCCGTACCGAGGCCTATTACTGGGCCGAAAATGATACGTCCTACGTCAGCACCGTACGCACCATCGACAACAAGCTGGGTACCAACGGCGGCGTGGTCAGCATCGACGTGTCGCTCAAACAGCTGACCGAACTGGTCAAACAGATCAAGCTCGGTGAAACCGGCTACCTGATGTTGCTGGAAAACTCCGGCACCGTACTGGTCGATCCGAAACAACCGGAGCACAACTTCAAGGCCCTGGGCAGCCTCGGCGAGGGTTATGCGCAACTGGCCAAGGCCGGCAAAGGCCTGGTCGAAGTCGAACTCAATGGCGAGCGCTACATGGCCAACGTCTGGCCGTCCGAGCAACTGGGCTGGACCTTCATCGGCCTGATCAAGCAAAGCGATGTGATGAGCACCGCGACCCAACTGACCTGGTTGATCGCAATCATCGCCGCCGTGCTGGCCGTGGTCTTCGCCATCGTCGGCGCCAGTTTCGCCAGCGTCATCGTGCGTCCGATCCGCAGCGTGGCCGAAGGCCTGGAAGGCATTGCCCAAGGCGAAGGCGACCTGACCAAAAACCTGCAAATCCGTGGCAGCGATGAAACCGCGCAACTGGCCAACTGGTTCAACCAGTTCCTGGCGGCGATTCGCAACCTGATTCAAAGCATCGGCGGCGCAGCGACCAAAATCCTCGCCACCTCCAAGAGCTCGACCCAGGTTTCCAGCGACATGGCTGAAGCCGCCGGGCGTCAGCGTGAAGCCGTGGACATGGTCTCCACCGCGTTCCACGAAATGGTCGCCACCGCGAACGAAGTCGCGCGTTCCTGCAGTCAGGCCGCCGAATCGGCCGACAGTGGTCAGCGTCAGGCGCGTGAAGGTCAGCAGCAGATTGACGCGGCGGTGACCAGTGTCGATCGCCTGAGCCAGGAAATCGAACAGTCGGCCCAGTCGATGCAACAGCTGGAACGCGACAGCAATGACATTCAGTCGATTCTCGGGACTATCCGTTCAATCGCCGAACAGACCAACCTGCTGGCGCTGAACGCGGCCATCGAGGCTGCACGGGCCGGTGAACAAGGTCGCGGTTTTGCGGTGGTGGCGGACGAAGTGCGGGCGCTGGCCAAACGCACGGCCGATTCCACGGCGGAAATCGACGGGCTGCTTGGCAACCTCGCCAAGCGCACCAGCCAGGTGACTCAGCAGATGCACGCGAGCCTGGAAGTGTCCCAGCAGTCGGTGACCCGCATCGGTGAGGCGCGCAGCAGCTTTGGGCAGATTCGTGAATCGGTGGACGTGATCCGCGACATGAACACCCAGATCGCCACGGCGGCGGAACAACAGCACCAGGTGGCGGAAGACATCAATCGGCACATCAGCCAGATCCATGGCGATGCGCAGTTGGTGGCGGAACTGGCGAACTCGGCGCGGCTGGATTCCCAGAGCCTGGCCGGGTTGTCGAATGAGCTGGATGGGTTGGTTCGTCGTTTCAGAACCTGATCAAAAGCGCTTATATCTGTGGCGAGGGAGCTTGCTCCCGTTCGGCTGCGAAGCAGTCGTAAACTGGAAAATGCGGACTGTCTGATACCCCGCATGGACTGATTTGGGACCGCTTCGCGCTCCAGCGGGAGCAAGCTCCCTCGCCACAATTAGTGCCGAAACAATTCTCCCGGCGTAAACCCGAACAACCCTTTGAACGCCGCAATAAACGCCGACGTCGAGTCATATCCACAAGACAAAGCGGCATTCGTCACGCTGTCCCCCTCCTCCAGTAAATTCAACGACGACAGCAGTCGCATCCGCTGACGCCAGCCGCGAAAACTCAACCCGGTTTCACGCTGGAACAAGCGCATAAGCGTCTTCTCCGACGTGCCCAATCGCTGCGCCCATTCCTGCAAGGTCACGTTGCGCTCCGGACTTTCGATCAGCTCGTTGCACAGACCCAGCAAGCGCTCATGGCGCGGCAACGGCAGCGAGAAACCGACTTCGGGCAGATTCGCCAACTGGTCCAGCAACACACTCACCAGCCGTGCTTCCGGGCTGTCGCCCTGTGGATATTCCACGGGCAGCAGGCAAAAACTCTTGATCAACTCCCGAGCCAGCGGCGTCACCTCCAGCACCCGACACCTGTCGTCCGCCCATGGGCAGTCCTCACGGCGCACATAGAGACTGCGCATCTCTGCACGCATCGAGGTCACGACCTGATGTTCGAAATCCGCAGGAATCCAGATCCCCCACTGTGGCGGCGCAAAGAAACTGCCTTCGGCGGTGTGCACGCCGAGAACGCCGCTGATCGCGTAGGAAAATTGCACCCAGTCATGTCGGTGAGACGGCGTCCACGAACCGGCGTTCAAGCTTTCCGCCCGCGCATACAGTGGGCGCGGCAGCACGGTCAGGGTCGGAATCGTCCTTTCGAGGGAATGTTGTCCGTTAGTCGACATTGATGAGCCTTGTGTCGCAAGTTGGCTTGTGGGGCGACGTTAGGGCATGTCACAGATCTATTCAATATCGCAAATCCCTGTGGGAGCGGGCTTGCCCGCGATGAGGCCAGCACATCCAACATCAATGTTGGCAGACACACCGCTATCGCGGGCAAGCCCGCTCCCACAGGTTCCCGGTTCCACCCAAGGAAATATCAGCGTTCGATAATCGCCGTCACACCCTGCCCACCCGCCGCACAAATCGAGATCAGCCCCCGCCCCTTGCCGGCCGCGTCGAGCAGCTTGGCCAGGCTCGCCACAATACGCCCCCCGGTAGCCGCAAACGGATGCCCCGCCGCCAGTGAGCTGCCTTTGACATTGAGCCGGCTGCGGTCGATGGAGCCCAGTGGCGCGTCGAGGCCGAGGCGGTTTTTGCAGTACTCCGGGTCTTCCCAGGCCTTCAAGGTGCAGAGCACTTGCGCGGCGAACGCTTCGTGGATTTCGTAGTAATCGAAGTCCTGCAAGGTCAGGCCATTGCGCGCCAACAGACGTGGCACCGCGTAGACCGGCGCCATCAACAACCCTTCGGCACCGTTGACGAAATCCACCGCCGCCGCCTCGCCATCCCGCAAATACGCAAGGATCGGCAAGCCGCGTTCCTTTGCCCATTCTTCACTGCCCAACAGCACCAGCGACGCACCGTCGGTGAGCGGCGTCGAGTTGCCGGCGGTCAGCGTGCCTTTGGCGCTTTTCTCGAAGGCAGGTTTGAGCGAGGCGAGTTTTTCCAGGCTCAGGTCCGGGCGCAGGTTGTTGTCGCGAGTGAGACCGAGGAACGGTGTCATCAGGTCGTTGTGCCAGCCTTCGGTGTACGACGCGGCCATTTTCTGATGACTCTCCAGCGCCAATTGATCCTGCTCCGTGCGCGGAATGTTCCAGGTCTGCGCCATCAACTCGCAATGTTCGCCCATCGACAGACCGGTGCGCGGCTCACCGTTGCGGGGAAATTCCGGAATGAGATGTCCCGGTCGCAGTTGCAAAAACGTTTTCAGTTTGTCGGCGGTGGTCTTGGCGCGGTTGGCTTGCAGGAGAATTCTGCGCAGACCTTCGTTAATGCCGATCGGCGCGTCGGACGTGGTGTCGACGCCGCCGGCAATGCCGCACTCGATCTGGCCCAGGGCGATTTTATTGGCCACCAGCAACGCGGCTTCCAGACCGGTGCCGCAGGCCTGCTGAATGTCATACGCCGGGGTGGTCGGCGACAGCCGCGAGCCGAGCACGCATTCGCGGGTCAGGTTGAAGTCCCGGGAATGCTTGAGCACCGCGCCCGCCGCCACTTCGCCCATGCGCAAACCGTGCAGGTTGAAACGCTCGATCAGGCCTTCGAGCGCTGCGGTGAGCATCGCCTGGTTACTCGCGGTGGCGTACGGCCCGTTGGAGCGGGCGAAGGGAATCCGGTTACCGCCGATAATCGCGACGCGGCGCAGCTGAGTCATGAAAAGCTCCTGATGAACAATTTAAAGAACAATGCGATTCCCTGTGGGAGCGGGCTTGCCCGCGAAGAGGCCGGCAAATCCAACATCAATGTTGACTGTGCCGACGCTTTCGCGGGCAAGCCCGCTCCCACAGGGTCTGCGTGTTCCTGAAAACCTCCGCAATGTCCAAGCGTAGGCCTTATCTCGCGAATCGAACGACTGATTGCCATTCGTGGTCCACACTTTGAACCCCAGCTGCTGGAGCGCGTTCCATGTCTGACCGCTATATCGACTTCGCCAATTCATCCATCGGCCATCGTCTGGTCGGGGCCCTGGGTCTGCCGTTGCCGGTGCGGCTGGAGCGCTGGCAAGCGGGCCGGCTGCGCCCGGTCGAAGGCGCGCTGCTGATCGGCGGCGGGCCGCTGGCGGAAAAAGTCAGCGCCTTCGCCAATCGCCTGACCGATGCGATCTACAGCTACGGCAGCGAACCTTCGATCGCCACGGCATGGATTCCCGGCCACGGTCCCAAACTCAAAGCCGTGGTGTTCGACGCCAGCGACCTGGTGCAAACCGATCAGCTCAAACAACTGCGCGAATTCTTCCAGCCGCTGATAAAAAACCTCGATCACTGTGCGCACCTGGTGATTCTCGGGCGCGCGCCGCAGACCTTGAGCGACCCGTTCGCCGCGAGCGCTCAACGCGCCATCGAAGGTTTCAGTCGGTCGCTGGCCAAGGAGCTGCGCAGCGGCGGCACCTTGCAGTTGATCCATGTCGGCGAGGGCGCCGAGGATCAACTGGAAGGCCCGCTGAGGTTTTTTCTTTCGCCAAAAAGTGCATTCGTGTCCGGGCAAGTGATCAGCCTGGACGCCTGTGACACGCCAG
This sequence comes from Pseudomonas hormoni, assembly GCF_018502625.1. NCBI lineage: Bacteria > Pseudomonadati > Pseudomonadota > Gammaproteobacteria > Pseudomonadales > Pseudomonadaceae > Pseudomonas > Pseudomonas hormoni. The sequence continues at coordinate 6,451,562 of NZ_CP075566.1, read as the reverse complement.
TGACGGATTGGACTCGCCCGCTGGCGGGTCGCAAGGCGCTGGTCACCGGCGCGGCACGCGGCATCGGTGCATCGATCGCCGAAACCCTGGCCCGGGACGGTGCCGAGGTGATTCTGCTCGATGTACCACCGGCCAAAACCGATCTTGAAGCCCTTGCCGCACGGCTTGGCGGGCGCAGCATTACCCTGGATATCTGCGCGGAAGACGCCGCCACGCAGCTGGTCGAACAGTTGCCTGACGGGATCGACATCGTGGTGCACAACGCCGGCATCACGCGGGATAAAACCCTGGCCAACATGACCCCGGAATTCTGGGACGCAGTCCTTGCGGTCAACCTCAATGCCCCGCAAGTGCTGACCAAGGCGCTGCTCGACAGCGGCACCTTGCGGGATAACGGCCGGGTGATTCTGCTGGCGTCCATCAGCGGCATCGCCGGCAATCGCGGGCAAACCAATTACGCGGCGAGCAAGGCCGGATTGATCGGCCTCGCCCAGGCCTGGGCACCCCTGCTCAATGAGCGCGGCATCAGCATCAACGCGGTGGCGCCGGGGTTCATCGAGACTCAAATGACGGCGCACCTTCCGTTCGGCCTGCGTGAAGCGGGCCGGCGCATGAGCTCGCTGGGCCAGGGCGGCTTGCCACAGGACGTCGCCGAAGCGGTGGCCTGGCTGGCACAACCGGGCACCGGCGCGTTCACCGGGCAAGCGCTGCGGGTCTGTGGACAAAGTGTTTTGGGGGCTTAGTGATGATCACCGATTGGCACACACTCAACCGCGAACCGAGCCTGCCAGGGCTGTATGTGCAGGCTGCGACGCGCCGCAAGATCACCGGCACCACGTTGCCCGATTCGGGTTTGCGTTGCTGGGTCGATGTCGATCCAAAACGCCTGGCGGCCTACCGCGATGTCTGCGGGTTTGCCGACAACGGTTTGTTGCCGCCGACTTATCCACACATCCTGGCGTTTGCGCTGCAGATGCAGTTGCTCACGGCCAAGGATTTTCCGTTTCCGTTGCTGGGGCTGATTCATCTGAGCAACCGCGTTCGCGTCTTCAGGCCCATGGGCGGCGTGAATCGCGTGCGGGTCGGCGTGCAGGTGCAGAACCTGCAGCCCCACGCCAAGGGTGCGACATTTGATCTGGTGACGACGCTCGACGATCAGTTGGGGGCCTTGTGGGAAGCTGAAAGCCGGATGCTCTGTCGCGGAGTCAAACTCGAAGGCGAACCGGTCGAGGACGTGTTGACCTTGACGTTACCGCTGACTGAAGTTACCCGCTGGAAAGCGCCGGCGGACATTGGCCGGCAATACGCCAAAGTATCCGGCGATTACAACCCGATCCACCTCAGTGCCGCGAGCGCAAAACTGTTCGGCTTCCCGACCGCCATTGCCCATGGGTTGTGGAACAAGGCGCGGACACTCGCGGCGCTAAGCGATCATTTACCGACTGCCAACGTCGAGATTGCCGTGCAGTTTCGCAAGCCTGTGCGGCTGCCCGGTGAGGTGACGTTGCTCGCCAGTGCGGCGGGGTCCAGTGGAGATTTTCAGCTGGTGGGTGCCGGGGATCTGGAACATATGGTCGGGCATTGGCGACCGGTTGCCTGATCACTCGGCAGAAGATCGAGTCAGGTGGTGCCGGTCCGCCTCAGCCAGATCTGTAGGACAAAGCTCTGCATCCGGTAAAAAACGCCCGTTTTGGCTGAATGATTCTATGCTGACTTTACATAGTGATAGTCAGGGTAGACGCACTCATGAAGACAAACCTCCTGCGCAAGCAAAAAAGTGCCGTAGCCACCACGGATCGGAGCCGGCAACTGGCCTGGATTCCCGCCGCACTGAATTTCAATGTCGCCACCGACGACACCGCCCGTTCGAGCGTGAAATTTTGAGTTCCGGTGACAAGCTGTTCGGGCGCCTGCTCAACCGCCATCCGCCACCAACACCGGAAACCTCGAGCTCCCGGGCCATGCCAGGTGTCGGCTTGCAGTTGCGCCTGGACGCCGAAGGCCGGGTGATTCATCTGGCCGGCCCACTGCGCCATGGTCTGGCCCAGCAGCGCCCCGCCGCGCAAGCGCCACTTCTAGTCGATTTCCTCATGCCGCAAAGCTGCCTCGCCGTCGCAGGCACACCGGCTGACTGGCAAGGACAAAGTCTGGATCTGGATTTTTACAGCCTCAGCGGACAACCCCTGCACCTGCGCGGCTGGGTGCAGCCATCGACCGATACCTGGCTGTTGCAGTTGCTGGACATCGGCGACTTGTTGCACGAACGCCGGCAAGCGCGTAAACGCGAACACTGCCAGTTGCTCGCAACGCAGATTGGCGACCAGTTGCGCCTGTGCAGCCTGTCGCGCCTGCCCGACGTACTGGTGGAGCAACTGCAACAGTTGGCGCGGCATTTTCAGATCCCGTGTCTGGCCGTGGCGCTGCTGGATGATCAGGAAGAAGGCTGGCAGATCCACCAACATTACGCGGCCTTCGACGCCCCCCAACTGTGGCAAAACGGCCAGCGCCTGGGCACCGGGCTCGACAGTTTGAACGGCTCCGCCCCTCAGCATTTGACCCATGGCGAGCATCCGCGCCTGCACAGCATCTTCGGCAGTACCGAAGGGTTTGCGGTGCCCTATCACGATGCGCAAGGCGTGGTCGCGTGGTTGCTCTGTGGTTTTTACCCAGTGCAGCAACGTGCACCCGACGTCGGCGAGCGCGATTGGTTGCAGCTCGCCGCCGCGCTCGCCGGACCGTTGCTGGAGCGCTTGCGCGAGCATCAGCACCATCTGCAACTCGAGCGACTGGAGTCGTTGCAAGCCCTGCTCGGCACCGGTTGGCTGGAAATTTTCAGCGACAGTGCCGAGGTGCAGTTGGCGTCGTCGCTGGCCAGCGCCCTGAACCTGATCGGCACACGTATGCCTCTGCATGACTGGCTTGAGCACATCCACTCCGCCGACCGCGAAGCGCTGCGCAGTCGCCTGCAAGACTTGCAGGATGACGGCACACCTTTATTGCTCTGCGTGCGCCTGCACCACCCCGAGACACCGACCTGGTATCGCCTGCAAGGCCAGGCCATGGGCGTCGGCAAAGACCGGCGGCTGGTGGTTTTCATGCTCGACATCAGCGACATCAAAAACCAGCAACAGGACGCCGTGGCGGCCCATGCGCGACTGAACAACCTGATCGCCAATTCACCGGTGGTGATCTACGTGCAGCGCTATGTCGAAGGCGCGCTGCTGCCAACTTTCTTCAGCGACAGCCTGTTGCCGCTGCTGGGCTGGTCCCTCGCCGATTGCACCGTTGGGGCGCTGGCGGAGCGCGTTCACCCCGAGGACCGCGACCGCTATTTCGAGCGCCCCCGGCAATTGCTCCGCGAAGGATCGGTGCGTGCGCGCTACCGACTGCGCGACAGTCGCGGCGATTACCACTGGCTGCTTGACGAGGCCAGGCTTCTGCGCGACGACCTTGGCCTGCCGGTCGAAGCCGTGGGTCTGTGGCTGGACGTGACCGAAGCGACGCTGGCGGCGGAAATGCAACTGGCCCAGAGCGCGAAAATGGCCACCCTAGGCGAAATGGCCACGGGCCTGGCCCATGAAATCACCCAGCGGCTGAACGTGATGCGCATGGCCATCGTCAGTGTACTCAAGCGCTTGAACAACGGTGATGTGCAGGTCGACTACCTTACCGACACCCTCAACCGCATTGATGCCCAGGTCCAGCGTGCGGCGCGGGTGGTAGATCACATGCGGGTGTTCGGCCGCCGCTCGGAAGTCGAGCAACATCCGTTCAATCCGTTTGACGCCATCGAGGGCACCCTGTCGCTGCTGGCCGAAGGCTTGCTGGGCAAAGGCGTCGAGCTCAGGGTCAGCGAAACCGTTTTCGAGGTTCAGGTGCGTGGTCATGTCGATCAGCTGGAACAGGTGCTGATCAACCTGATGGTCAACGCCCGGGACGCACTCCTGAGCAAACGCGAAGCGGATCGGAATTTCAAACCGTGGATCTCGGTGTGCGCCGAGCGTGACGAGCATTCAGTGCGGCTGTGGGTCGAGGACAACGGCGGCGGTATCGATCCGCGGTTGCTGGAGCGGATCTTCGAACCGTTTTTCACCACCAAACCGGTGGGCGTGGGCACCGGGCTGGGGTTGTCGGTGAGCCATGGCATCATCGAAAACATGGGTGGAACACTGCGCGTGAACAACTCGGCCGAGGGCGCACGGTTCTGTATCGAGTTGCCGATTGCCGTGGAAGCCCAGAGCAGCCGATAGGTTTGGCCTTTCGGTCCGCCTACTCGCCAGCCCAGACAACAAAACCCTGTGGGAACGCGTCTGTGGCGAGGGAGCTTGCTCCCGCTGGGCTGCGTAGCGGCCCCAAAAATCTGACAATCATTGCCGATTTTTGTGAGTGCTACGCACTCAAGCGGGAGCAAGCTCCCTCGCCACAAATGGGCTCCCACAAGGGGGGTTATTTGGGTGGGTAATTGGCGAGGATGCGCCCGACCGTTTCGCGTATCGCCGTGCTGCGATCCGAGGGGTTCGGTGAGCGGCTGAGGATTTGCTCGTCACTGCCCCGCCACACCAGTTTGCCGTCCTTGCCGTCGAGCAGGTCGATCTGGATGATCGCCACTTTGTAGCTGATGTTGCGGGTTTCGTTGTACATCGGCCCGCCCCAGTAGCCATTCCACGGGTTACCCCAAGCGCCGCCGTAGTTGGTGGTCACTTGTTGCTGACGGTCTTCGACGATCAGGTAGGTTTGTACACTCACATCGCCCTTTTTGCCCGCAGCGGCCGGGCGCAAGCCTCGCTGATCCAGCTGATCGGCCACGGATTGGCGGATGCGCTGCTCGGTCAGGTCGCTCTTGATCCGTGGGTCATCGGGGCGATATTGCAGGGCGGGGTCTTTCCAGCTCCAGCTGCGATAGGCGGCGAAGTCGCGGCTGGCGTCGAAGTCATGATTGACCTGGTTGGCGGCGCAGGCGGTCAGGAGCGCGGCCACTGCCAGAAAAGCGAGACGGCGGAACATGATGATTCTCCGGTTGAAGACATGATCCTGCGGAACGCTTCTTGATTGCAGAAGCTAACTGGGAGGATACGCCGACATGGCCTTTTCCACAGCCTCCCGAATCGCATCGGCGCGCGCACTTTGGCTGCCCTTGTTGCTGGTTTCGGCGCTCGAACTCCAGACGGGTTGACCGGTTTGAGCATCGAACATATCCACCCGCACCACGACCACCTGTTCCGAATACGTCCGAACGATCGGCACCGTGTTGTACATGCCATAACCGCTGCCGTAACGGTTGTATCCGCCATAACCGCCGCCGTAATAACCATAGTCATCCTGGACCTGACGCAAGCGGGTTTCCAGATGCAGATTGGCGCTGACGAACAGGTCCGCCGGGCGATTGTCATGCAGCGGCCGCAAACCGCGCTGATCGAGGGCATTGCTCACGGCCTCGGCGACTTGCGCCGAATCCGCCCAGGCCGAACCCGCAGGCAAGCTCCCGTTGAGCCAAGCCCAGCTGCGGTAGCGACCGTAGTCACGCGGCGCAGCCGGGTAGGCGCTGCGATCGAAGGTATTGGCCGCCTCGGGCGGCGCCGGCGGCAAGGGTTTGGAACTTGCCACGTACGGATTGCTGCTCTGGCAGGCCGCCAACCCCAGACAGATCACCAGTAACCCCGAACGACTTTTCATTTCGCGCTCCGATCAGACCGGCCGACAGATCCAGTGCAAGTAGCGCCCAAGCCCGGCAAAGCTTGGGTGACGCCGGTGGGCCAGCTCCATTTCCAGCAAGTCCACCAGTTCGGCGCGGGCCTGGAATTCCACCGGCATGTAGTCGTGAAAAACACGCACCCCGCTCTGGCTTTCGACCTGCCACAGGCCCTCAAGTTGCGCTGCCAGCTCACGCGGATCAAGCGGCTGTTGCGGGGTCAGGCTCTGCTTTTCGCCGGCCATGTCGTTCTTGCGCATTTTGCGGAAGTGGCCCTTGAGCAGGTTGCGGTAGATCAGCGCATCGCGGTTGTAGAAGGCCAGGGACAACCAGCCGTCCTGTTTGGTCAACTGATGCAGCACCGGCAGGATCGCATGGGGTTCCGCCAGCCATTCCAGCACCGCGTGGCACAGCACCAGATCGTAGGGCTCGGTGAGCTGGCCGAGCAAATCCTGCCACGGTGCCTGAATGAAAGTGGCCGTCTGGCCGGCATCGGCAAAACGCTGGCGGGCGCCTTCGAGCATCGGCGCGGCGGGTTCGGCCAGCGTCACGTCATGACCACGTTGGGCCAGCCACAACGACATGTGGCCCAGGCCGGCGCCGATGTCGAGCACACGCAGCGGGCGGTCCGGCAGGGTTTCGGCGAGGTCGGCCTGCAACACCGCCAGGCGGATCGCGCCTTTGGCGCCGCCGTAGATCTTTTCGGCGAAACGGGTCGCCAGTTGATCGAAATGACGGTCGCTCATCAGCTGAACCTCCGTTCACTGTCCGCGAGTTTGCTGCGTACCACTTCATTCATGTCCAGCCCCAACTCGCTGCACAGCAGCAGTAGATACAGCACGATGTCGCCGACTTCCTGCCCGGCATGGGCCAGTTTGTCCGCCGGCAACTGGCGTGACTGGTCTTCGCTCAGCCACTGGAAGATTTCCACCAGTTCGGACATTTCCACGCTCGCGGCCATGGCCAGGTTTTTCGGGCTGTGAAATTGCCGCCAGTCATTGCGGTCACGGATGGCGTGCAGGCGTTCGGTCAGTTCAACAAGGTTCATCGGGCTCTCCTGAAGGCGTATAGCTTCGGGGGGATGGCCGGGGATGGCAAGGGGCGTTAGCCCCTGTAGGAGCCGGCTTGCTCGCGATGGCGGTGTAAATGGCAAGATTTATGTTGGATGTGCCACCGCTTTCGCGAGCAAGCTCGGCTCCTACAAGGTTCATCAGCGGAACAGAATCTTGCGTCATACTCAAACGATCCCCGTATCGGGGAACTCGGCGCTGCGATCACTGGCCCAAGGCTCAACCACTTACATCAGGACGTTAACGACATGCAGGTAGAAAGTTTTTTCGAATGGCTCGGCCAGGCGCTCGGTTCGGTCATCCGCTTTATCGTTGACGCCCTCAGCGGCCTGTTCAATCTGTTGAGCCATGCCGGCAGCAATTTTGTCGAAGGGTTGTCCCGCGCGCTGGGCATGGACACGTCGATCATCAGCATCATTGCGTTGATCCTGGGGCTGATGCTGTTGTGGTCGGCGATCCGGGCGTTCATGAATGCGTCGATCATCATGGGGATCATCTGGTTGCTGCTGGGGTTGTGGTTGTTGAGCTGGATAATTCACTAGCCCTTGCACAAAACATTGTGGCGAGGGAGCTTGCTCCCGCTCGACTGCGAAGCAGTCGTAAATCAGCCGGCGCGGTATGTCTGCATACATTCAAAGGCGGGGTTTGGGGCCGCTTCGCGACCCAGCGGGAGCAAGCTCCCTCGCCACAATGGATCACTGCAACTCCCCAATGAATCGCTACAATGCCGGCTCTCCAAGGAGCCTGCATGTCCAACCTGATTGCCGACTGGCGCGACCGCCCGACCCATCGCCGGGTCTGGGCGCTCGCCGCGCCCATGATCCTCTCGAACATTTCCGTGCCGCTGGTGGCGCTGGTCGACAGCACGGTCATCGGCCACTTGCCTCACGCCCATCAACTGGGTGCCGTCGCGGTCGGGGCCAGCCTGTATACCTTTCTCGCCTGGGCCATGGGCTTTCTGCGCATGGGTTCCACCGGTTTTGCCGCCCAGGCCGCCGGACGCGGCGATGGCGCGGCGTTGCGGCAGATTCTGTTGCAGGGACTGTTGCTGGCCATGGGGCTGGCCATTGCATTGGGCGCGCTGGGCATCCCGTTGAGCGGAGTCGCGTTGCACTTCATGCAACCCTCGGCAGAGCTGGAGCAACTGACCCGCGAATTCTTTCACACGCGCCTGTTCGGCCTGCCGGCCGCGCTGGCCAGCTATGCGCTGGTTGGCTGGTTTCTCGGCACTCAAAACGCCCGGGCGCCACTGGCGATTTTGCTGAGCACCAATCTGGTCAACATTGCGCTGAACCTGTGGTTTGTCCTTGGTCTGGAATGGGGCGTGGTCGGCGCGGCCCGGGCCTCGGTGATCGCCGAATGGACCGGCGCGCTGATCGGCCTGTTGATGACCCGCAAAGCCCTGCGCGCCTACCCCGGCCACATTGCCTGGGCCGCGTTGGCGCTATGGCAGAGTTGGCGACCGCTGTTGGCAGTCAACCGCGACATCTTCATCCGCAGCCTGTTGCTGCAATCGGTATTTTTCCTGATCACCGTACAGGGCGCACGTCTTGGCGACGCCACCGTCGCTGCCAACGCCTTGTTGCTCAACGGGCTGCTGCTGACCGCTCATGCGCTCGATGGCCTGGCCCACGCGGTGGAAGCATTGTGCGGGCATGCGATTGGCGCTCGCGACCGTGATGCCCTGCGCCGCTCACTGGTCGTTGCCTGTGGCTGGTCGTTGCTGGCGAGCCTGGGGTTTGCCGTACTGTTTCTGTTCGCCGGACACCTGTTCATCGAGATGCAGACCGACATTCAGAGCGTGCGCGATACAGCGTTCATCTACCTGCCCTACCTCGCCGCCCTGCCCTTGATCGCGGTCTGGAGCTACTTGCTCGACGGGCTGTTCATCGGCGCCACCCGCGCCCGTGAAATGCGCAACGGCATGCTGTTGACCGTGATTCTGCTGCTGCCGTTTGGCTGGGCGTTGCAAGGTCTGGGCAACCACGGACTGTGGATAACCTTCCTGTTGTTCATGGTGCTGCGCAGCCTGACTCTTGGTGTGATTGCCTGGTTTCTGCGCAACAACGATGGCTGGTTCAGCGGTCGGGCTCACTGACCCGGCGTCGCCTTCACGAACGCCGCGATCTGCTCCAGCACCGGCGCCAGACTGCGCATCGGGCGTGACAGCGTCGCCACCAGCGTGGCGTGACCGGGACGCGAAAAGTACAGGTCCTGCACCGGCACGCCCGCCTCGCGCAGCTTGCGTGCCAGCCCGCCGGTGTTGCGCGTCGGGTTGACCAGATCATCGTCCGTCGCCGCCATCAACAAAGCCGGCGGCGCGCCGCGACTGACGTGATTGATCGGCTGCGACTGCGGCGGTGAATCCGGCCAGAAAAACACCGGGCGGACGTCCGGATTTTCGATCGGCAAAAAATCATACGGCCCGGCCAGACCGATCCAGCCGCTGAGGTTGTGCGGCGACAGACCCACCGCACCGAGCAAACCGGGGTCCAGCGCCAGCATCGCCGCGTTGTACGCCCCGGAACTGTGGCCCATCAGGTACAACCGTTGCGGGCTCCCGGAAAACTGCCGAATGTGTTCGTGTGTCCAGGCGACTGCTTGTGCGCCATCCTCCAGGAACAGCGGATAACGCACTTGCGGATACAACCGATAGTCCGCCAGCACCGCGACAATCCCCCGAGACGCCAGGGCCTCACCGACAAACCCGTAATCGCTGCGCGAACCGCTGTTCCAGCTGCCACCATAGAAAAACACCACCACGGGGGCGTTTGCCATGGGATGACGCGGCACATACACATCGAGTTTTTGCCGCGGATCAGCACCGTAGGCGATGCCCTCGGTCTTGTCGAAACTCCCGTCGGGGGTCAGGGCATTCAGTAATTTCAGCGGCGAGCACGCCGACATCGCAAACAGCAAACACCCGCCGATTGCCAGGCTGAACAGTCGCCGCAGAGTGCTCGCCATCAATGCAGACCTCGTGTTCAGGGTTGATCGTTTTGCCACTGATTGCGCAGGCTATCGAGGCGCTCCTGCTGGGTCAGCCCGGACAACGGCTGCACCAGCGAAGCGCGGGGGTACTGCAAGCGTAGCCACAACCAGCCATCGAGCACCGGCCGCTCGCTGAAACCCAGTGCCAGACCTTCCTGCACATGAGCCCACAAGCGTTGGTAATCGGTTCCGGTGGATTGGCTCCAGTGCCAGGCATGCTGCTCCAGCAGGCAGGTCTGCAGCTTTTCCCGCTGACGAGCGCTGAGGCATTCTTCGACCGCCAGCGGGCTGACGGCGAGCTCCGGATTGAGCAATTGCTGCCAGCCCTCGCTGCCAATTGCGCGGTCGGCCCAGGTCCCGCCGAACCAGTGCAACTGACTGATGGGGCCCAGCCAGCGACTCAACTCCCGGGCATCGCAGGCATCGAAAAAGTAACTGGCCGTGTTGGGGTTGTAATAACTCAACAAGGCCCGGTGATGCAGTCCGAAGGTGACGGTGAGCATGCGCCGCAAATGCTCCAGCAACAGCGACGAAGACGCCTCGCTGACCACCAGCAAACCACGCCAGACCTGTGTTTGGCTGTAGCACGATTCCGCCAGCGCCGGGCAGGTCCGAAGGTCGATCAGGATCGGGCCGTCTTTGCGCAACGCATGCCATTCCGTGTCCTCGAACAACCAGAACCATCGGGCCTGCGTGAATGCCTGTTGCAGCAATGCCCTCGACTGAGGCGCACTCGGTGCATCCAGCAACAGCCATTGCGGGGTCGCGCCGATCATGCCGCACCGCTCTGGCCAAACCCCGTCACCGCCCGACAGGTGCACAGCGCCTGCGCGCAATGGCTGAAACTGCCACCGCCGGGCAACAGACACAACAGCACCAAGGGCTCACCCGAGCGCAGGAGTTCCAGCAACCCGTCCTCGGGCGAGCTGTTTTCTGTCGGGCGCGGAACCTCGGCCTCTTCAACCGTCGACGGTGCGGGCAGAAACCCGCAAATCAACGGCTGATCCGGATCGCCCTCGATGAAGCTCACCACCACCTCGGTGCCCTCGCTCAGCGGCGAGACGCTCGGATCTTCCAGCTCAGCGGCCAGCGGTAGCCAACAATGGCTGGGGGTCGCGCCTTCGCCCTGATAGAGCCAGTCAAACTGAACAGCCACCGGTCGGGAGGGGTCCGGCCGAGGTTCATCGACATCGACCACCCAGGCTCGTTGCAGGCTGTGCATCCGCGGTTTTACCGCGCAAGGGGGCGGGACGAAGGAGGCCTCCCCATGAATCGCACGGATCTGATTGCTGTAGGGGCCCAGTGGATCCTGGCTGCCCTGATGTTCGACATAGGTCAGCAGCCACAGATGATTCCAGTCGGTGACCGGGTGGCCGGACAACGGCATCAACTGACCACTGCGCAACGTCGGCAAGTCGGTACGACCTTCGGCACTTGGCGCGGTACGCTGAGCCGCCTGAAGCTGAAACTGCCGCACCGCCGGTTGCTGACCATCGACCTGGAACTGCGCGCTCGCGCCGAGACGGAAATGGTCGCGACCATCACCAAACACCACGCAGTGCCCGCGCGCGTGATGCTCGAAGTGATAATGCAGGCGTTCCTGGGCGCACAGGCGCTGGAGAAACTGCAAATCCGATTCTCGATACTGCGTGCAGAAATCACGGGGCGGGTAATCGCCACTCAGTTCGAAGCGTCGATCCTTGCCCGTGATGCCGTGCTCCTTGAGCACCTGGCTGAGAATCTCGGGCACCGAGATGTTGCTGAAAATGCGCCGACTGAAACGCTGGGAAAGACAAGCGAGCCTGGGCCCCAGACGCACATGGCAAAGTTTGAGGGTCGGGCCATGGTCACGCTGGACGAGTTCATGCAACAGACCCTGCACCGTGCTGCCCTCGGGTCCGAAATGTAAAACGGCCGGGCGGTACAGCAAGCTCGCAAGGTCGAGCGTCGGGTCATCGATCAGCAGGTCCACGTCGAATACAAAGGGTTCGCTGATCGCTTCTCTACCGGTAAAGGCCAGGACTTCGAATGGGTCGGGCAGACCGGCTACGTCCAGACGAAATGAAGGCTCGTTGACTGGATCGAACATCGGCGATTCTCTACAGGAGGGGCGGCCGGGGATTCTCGCCGAGAGACATGGCTGAGTAGAGTGCCGAAGTACAACTTAGGAAATGGCCTACGAGAAAAGAGGACCATATGGCTTTGAAAGCCGGGAGTGTGGGCAATTTCGAAAGGAAATAGAGAACCGCCGCACCAGGTCATCTGAAATTTCCGCAGCGCGCGGAACATTTTCAGACAACCTGATGAGCGCGGTGACTTACCTCAAGAAGACAGGTAAGACGAACGGGTCAGGCCCAGGCGCAGGGCGTCGAGGAACTGGGTGCGTTCGGCGGCGGTGATGCGCGCACTGGCGCACTTGTCGCGGTAGTGAGTCATCAGCTCTTCCGGCGACAAATGCACGTAACGCAGCATGTCTTCGATGGTGTCGTGGGTTTCGATACCCGCGTGGTACACACTGCCGTCGGCATTCTGGTAGATGTTCACCGAGTCGGTGTCACCGAACAGGTTGTGCATGTCGCCAAGAATTTCCTGATAGGCACCGACCAGGAAGATGCCCAGCAAGTAGTCTTCACCTTCGTTCAGTGCGTGCACCGGCAGGCTGGTTTCGATGCTCTGCTCGTCGACGTATTGCTTGATCTTGCCGTCGGAGTCGCAGGTCAGATCCTGCAATACGGCGCGACGCAGCGGTTCTTCGTCGAGACGGTGCAGCGGCAGGATCGGCAGGACCTGGCCGATGGCCCAGGTGTCCGGCAGGCTCTGAAACACCGAGAAGTTGCAGATGTACTTGTCGGCCAGCTTGTCGTTGAGTTCGTCGAGCACCTGACGGTGGGAACGCTGACGCGCCTTCAACGAGTTGTGCAGGCGACGGCAGACCGCGAAGTAGCATTGCTCGGCCAGGGCTTTTTCAGCCAGGGTCAGCTTGCCATCGGCGTACTGGGTGGCCACGTCGCTCATGTAGTGCGTGGCGCGCCAGTAGGTTTCGGTGACCATTTCGATGTCGGTCGGGCCGAGCAGGTCAACCAGCCACTGCACGGTTTCCGGCAGCGCTTCCTTGTTTTCGATCTGCGGCACGTCGTCGTTGTGTTTCTCGACGTCGGTGACCTGCACCACCAGCATGGCGTGGTGAGCGGTCAGGGAACGGCCGCTTTCGGAGAAGATGTTCGGGTGCGGCAGGCTCTGCGCGTCGCAGAATTCCTTGAGCATCCCGACCACGACACCGGCGTAATCGTCCATGTCGTAGTTGATCGAGCTGGCGTTACGCGAGTGCGTGCCGTCGTAGTCGACGCCCAGACCGCCACCGACGTCGATGTGATCCACCGGCAGGCCGAGGTTACGCAATTCGCCGTAGTAACGAATCGCTTCCTTGAAGCCGTGCTGGTAGTCCGCCAGGTTGGCGATCTGCGAACCCATGTGGAAGTGCAGCAGGCGAATGCCCTGGTCCAGACCCGCCGCGCGGAAACGCTCGACCACCGACAGCAGTTGCGCCGCCGACAGGCCGAACTTGGATTTCTCGCCACCGGTGTCCGCCCATTTGCTCGAGGCCAGGGACGACAGACGTACGCGCAGGCCGACCTGCGGCTTGACCTTCAGCGAGGCGGCTTCTTCGATCACCAGCTCTACTTCGGATTCTTTCTCGATCACGATGAACACGTTGTGGCCCAGCTTCTGGCCCATCAGCGCCAGTCGGATGAACTCACGGTCCTTGTAACCGTTGCAGACGATGGTGCCGCCCTTCGGCGCCAGTGCCAGCACCGCCAGCAGCTCAGGCTTGGAACCGGCTTCCAGACCAATCGACACGTTCTGGGTGGCGATGATGTTTTCGATCACCGCTTCTTGCTGGTTGACCTTGATCGGGTACAGCGCGGTGTATTTGCTCTGGTATTCCAGGCGTTCGATGTTGGCGTCGAACGCGCCGGTCAGCTGACGCACGCGGTCTTGCAGAATGTCCGGGAAACGCACCAGCAATGGCAAGGACAGGCCGCTTTTGCGCAGCTGGTCGACTTGTTCGAACAGGTCGATAGGCGAACTGGCCGGACCGTTCGGACGAACTTCGACGCGACCGGCGTCATTGATCGCGAAATACCCGGCCCCCCAATGGCGAATCCCGTAAACACTGCGGCTGTCCGCAACTGTCCATTGGCTGCCATCGTCTTTGCGTGTGCGTCGTACGGACATTGAAGTCCCCTATAAAGAAGTCATAGAGCGTCGCCTGGGTTCAGGCCGGCGCAGTCTAAAGGATGAAAATGACGGTTCGTCAACGAGGGGATAGACCTCGCTGACCGCAGTGAGTTTAGAAACCGGTCAGAACAGGCTCTGTGAAAACCATGTAGGCGACGGCGGACCCGGGTTGAATCAGGCCCGGATCAAGCCGGGGGTGGTTTTCACAGAGGCTGCTAGCCGCCGGACTTCTTTGCCTTGAAACCGAGTTTGATCAGCTCGCCCAACAGCAGCTCGACATGATCGCCCTGGATTTCAATGATTCCGTCTTTCAACGCTCCACCGGTGCCACAACGTTTCTTCAACGTGGTGGCCAGGTCCTTGAGCGCGTCTTCGGCCAACGGCACCCCGGTGATGGTGGTCACCGTCTTGCCGCCACGGCCCTTGCTTTCGCGACGCACGCGAGCGATGCCGTCGCCGGCCGGGATAACGGTCTGTTTGCAGATGCAGGCGTCGACCGGTTTACTGCAATCCGGGCAATGACGACCTGCGTCGGTGGAAAATACCAGGCCACCAAGGGCGGCGAAGGATGCGGCTTTTTTGGCCACCGGCAATCCTCTTGGGAGGACAAAGACTGGTCGCGGCACTTGGGCAAGTGCCATCGACCGCGAAGCCCCACTCAGGCAGGGGCAGCGCTACTGAAACGGTAAAACATTCATTTCACTGTAGGAGCGAAGCTTGCTCGCGATGGACGTCAACGATAACGCGCGGCGTCAGGCAGCACGCGTCGTCCATGCGTTCTTCGCGAGCAAGCTTCGCTCCTACAAAAGGTCGCGCAGTGTAACGGCAAAACCGCCGATTGCTAAGAGCCAATCGGCGCCAATTTATGCCTCTTTTGCGACGTCATTCGCCCGAGAACCAAGATACCGCTTCAAGGCGGCCAAAGAGTCCGGGCAATAAGGCTTCTGCTGGATTTCCAGCATGACCTGATCGACAGGGATAAAGCGCGCTTCGAGCACTTCCTCCGGTTGCAGGATCAATGGGCCGTCCCACACCGCCGAAAACGCCGAACACCAGAGCCGATTGCCAGTGTCTTCGAAGAAAAAATGGTCATGGGCGGTCAGTTCCACACCACTCACACCGAGCTCTTCCTCCAGCTCACGGGCGGCCGATTCGGCGTAGGTTTCGGTGGCCAGCACCATGCCCCCTGCCGCCACGTCCCAATAACCGGGATAAATCGCCTTGCTCAAGGTGCGCCGATGCACGCAGAGCTCACCGGCGGAATTGAACAGCATGATGTACGTGCCGCGGCCGATCAGCCCGCGCTCGCGCAGGTCGGAGCGGACCAGAGCGCCGAGCAGGTTGTCCTGCTCGTCGACCCAGGCAATCTGTTCGGCATCCGAGGCCGCGCGATGGGCGGCCTCTTTGGCGCTATCGACCATGACTCAGCCTTGATTGAGCAGTTGACGGAGATCGATCACCGCCGCGTTGGCGCGGGAGATGTAGTTGGCCATGACCAGCGAGTGGTTGGCCAGCACGCCGAAGCCGCTGCCGTTGAGGATCATCGGGCTCCAGACCGGCTCTTGCGAGGCTTCCAGCTCACGAATGATCTGGCGCACGCTGACCGTCGCGTTCTTCTTCGCCAGCACATCGGCGAAGTCGACCTCGATGGCGCGCAGCAGGTGGGACAGCGCCCAAGCCTGACCGCGAGCCTCGTAGAACACGTTGTCGATCTGCATCCACGGGGTTTCGACGATTTCTTCGTCAACCTGTGGCACCTGACCCGGCGCGACCACTTCGGTTTTCAGCGCAGTGTTCAGTTTGACCCGGCCAACGCTGGCCGACAGGCGTTGCGACAGCGATCCCAAACGGGTGCCCACATCGCCCAGCCAGTTGTTCAGGTTGTCGGCGCGGGCATAAAACAGTGCATTTTTCTGCGAAGGGTCGGACAGGCGCGCCTGATAGCGGCTCAGGGAATTGAGGCCTTCCTGATACTCGGACTCACTGGACGGCAGCACCCAGCTTTTGTTGTCGAAGTTGAAACGCGGTTCGGCCTTGGCCAGATCGGAGTCTTCGGCCGATTGCGACTGCGAGCGGGCAAAGTCTTTGCGCAGCGCACGCGTCAAGTCGCGGACCTGGACCAGCACACCGTATTCCCAACTCGGCGTGTTATCCATCCACAGGCCCGGCGGGAAACGATCGTTGGAAATATAGCCGCCCGGCTTGGTCAGCAAGGTGTTGGCAACGGTCTTGAGGGTTTCCACCGTGGTGTAGCCGATGACCATCTGCTTGCCTTCTTTCTCGGCCGCCACCTGGGCATTCTGTTGAACCGGGAACAGCGCCGGCTCCTGGCTCCAGTACCAGCCAAACGCAATGGCCACAATCAGGTAGAGGCCGATCAACGTGGCCAGCGCCCGGCTGAACAACAGGCCGCCGATGTAACTGCGGGTGGCCGATTTCGGTTCAGCGGCACGTTCAGGCGCGCTGTCCGCGCGGTTCTTCCAGTCCAGCATGGCGATATCCTTTCAATCACTTGAGTTCATCGGTTCGACCACAACCATACAACAACGTGCCTTTGCCCGGCACCCGTCGTGGGGTTATCCGGACAAATTACCGTCGGGATGGTGACAACCGAATGGTCCATGAACCCAAGCCGCCCTGCCCGCGTTAAACGCCAATGACCTTCATTGAGATGTGCTGAACCTCAGCCGACATAAAAAGATGCGCGATTCCCTCTCCGTCGGTTCTGCGCGAAGCGGGGTCACCCTCCACCGTCGCGATATAGTGACACTGCGCCAGTGGCTCACCCGTTACGCTATCTACGAGGCGAAAGACTTTTGGCGATCTTGTGGGCTGGACGGGCGGATTGTGCATCAGCTCCATTACCCTTGGATCAAAGGTGCGATCCGGCATTGTCCAGTCAGCGTAGTCGGCTTCAGGCCTGACCAACCGCCATTCTCCCCGCTCGATCTGGTCAAGCACCTCGCTGTCGATATCGATCAGCAGCCCCATACGCAACTCGTTCAATCCATCGATAGGCTGCCGATCCAACAGCGCCTGGCGCACAAGCTCCAGCGCTTGCTCACTGGAACAGGCATGTTGGCGTTCCCATTCTGACAGGTGAATGACATTGACCAACCTCATCCCTGCACCTCGGTGCTCCACTCATCGGAACCCATGGTTCGGCTGATTTCATGCCGCCAACAAATTCGCCTGTAAGTGAAATGTACCTTCTCCAGTTGAGTGAGGTAAGCGGTGCCGGGATCCTGGCAGTGGGGCATCAGCACTTCTGCACCGATGATGACCGCGTCTTCCAGCTCCATCGTGTAGAAATGCTCCTGGGTTCCCTGAGCCGAGGTGCGATACCACTCGATACGGCACTCTTTGAGTAACTCTCCCGAACATAAAGCGTTGTTGATCAGTGGTGTCGCTTTGTCGATGGTCTTGGTGATTATCAAGGGCTTGTGCATCCGACGACCTGCACCCGACCCTTTCGGTACGAAAATGCCGTGGCTCAGGGCTTGGATCATGATTTGGTCCTCACGTCCCTTTTGAAAAGTGTTACCCACCGACGCCTCGGTGAATGCACCTTCGCTGATCAGGCCTTGGCGTTCGCCGCGCAGGGTCATGAAGGCGGGGGTTGGCATGGTGGGGCTCCTTTTTTATTTGGGTTGCGGGGCGGGGAAGTGACTGGGCTCGTCGTACATTTCTTCAATTTCTTCGAAGGGCGTCCAGGGTTTGGCGAGTGCGAGGGTGATGAGGTAGCGCTCTTCTGTAGGATTTCGGTAATCCTCGAAACGTCCCAATATCAGCATGGCCTGATACTTATCGCCTGCTTGCCAATAGGATCGTCCGGAAAGAATTCCTTGGCGTAGCCATTCTCGCCATTCAGGGGTATCGGCAATCGTAGGATCATCTCGTACACCCTTGGCCACCCATCCTTTGGCGCGCCATTGGTCTTGCAGATCGAGAACTACCTTGAGGGCATCATCGATCAGTAGTGGCTCTATCTGCGGGGACATGCGGATGCTGTAAATGACGTTGTCGTCAAATCCGACACTGAAGAAGCGCGCGGCGGGAGTGGTGAACCCAAATTGCGGGTCGACGAATCGCAATCTCGCATCGGTCATGGGGATACCGGACCAGATATGTCCGCGTATCTGCGGACTAAAGGGGGCGGAAGAATTTCTGTGCAGATATTCATACGTCCCGCCCATTTCAAGGACGATTTCAGGTTCATCCCAGAGAGGCTGTGTCAGCTGGTGAATGGCGACCCACGTCAGCACAGCCAGGACGAGAAGATAGGCGCCGCAGCGCCAGCCGAATAAACGTGGTCGCAGAGTCATAGGCTGCTACCGCTCGATGCGATCTCACTGATCGACTGTTCTAATGCATTACGGTTGTGGTCACCGAGCATCTGATCAAACCGCGCTGCGGCCTGAAGCACGAATGCCATTCGCTGCTTGATGTCGGACAAGTCCGCCAGCGGGTTGTCGCCAAAATCGATGGTGCGCCCATCCTCGACGCGTTGACATTGGTTGGTAAGCGTCAACTCAATCGCCTGGGCAACGCCTGAAGGAAACCCCGTGACGTAGGATGCGTGGTTGGCACGCAGCAAAGCCACCAACTGACGGTCCTGGTAAATCGTCGGCTGGAGGATATTGATCTGCTCATGCCGCGCCAAATGCTCAACACTTCCTGCGATGTCTCCGTCCTCTATCGCCTCAAAACCCAGCAAAATCTCGGTGTAATCCAGCCCGAATTCGAGCTTTTCCTTCCCCACCGGCCACAGCACCGGAAACTTCGGACGCCCATGAATCCGCGCCCGCGCTCTCAAGCAAGTCTTCAACTCCCTCAAACCCCGCTTCGCATAAAACTCATGCAACGGAAAAACATCCAGAAACAGCGTGGTATTCCCCAACGCCATCATGTCGTGCACATGCCGGAACTGCTGCTGCACCAGCGACAAGTCCTCACCCGTTGAACGAAAATCCACAGAGGGCACAGGATTACGCGCATCCGCTTCCTTATAGTCACGCAACTCTTGCGCCTGTTCGGACATCCTGTCCGACGTCAGCAGCCCGAACTCGCGGCGGCTATCGCGCAAACGCTGCCGCGCCTCATATTCATCACGGATATGTTCGATACTGTCCGCCGCATGCAGCAATCCGCAGCCGACCTGCTTGGAGGCAAACGCCGCCAGCCCGGCCCACTGAAACCTTGAATCGTGCAGCCACAGGCGAGCGTAGGCAGCGTTGATCACGCGGTTGCGCTCTACCGGGTCGGCAATCAGCACACCACCGGGTGCGACAATCTCTTCCGCCTCGCGCTGGTAGTGTCGCCACAGGCAGGCGCAAGTAAGAATTGGCACGTCGGTAATGAGTGTTTTGCTGCCATAAAGCAGCTCCTCTTTGCATTCACAGTCAGCAACGGGTGTGCTGTTGTGGTTGAGGCGCTGCTGATCGCTGGGTTGGTCTTTGAAACACTGGGTCATGATTCGTGGATGGCATCTAAGGGTTTCCCTGACACCCTACACGCCGAAAATCCGGCTCGAATCCAGCAAGCTGAAAACCAGAACTCCCTGACAAATAACACTCGCCGAGCTTACGGACGCTTCGCACAAAAACACGAAAAGCGCCCTCAGACGCCCAACCCACGGGCCTTTCTGAATAACCTACAGGCATTTTCAGACCAGCCAGTCAGAAACTGAATGACGTCGCTTTGCAGATTATTGACGTACGACACTCATGCAAACGAAAAGAGGTGCTAGCATAGAGCCACCAGTCGATCTCAGCATGCACCCTAACTAGTAGTCAGGATATGACCGAGCCAGAAGACCCCAGCCGTGAGCGCCTCAAGCACCACTTTGCCCAGCGGGTAATTCATCAGGCACGTCAAATTCTTGAGATCTGGCAGCGCCTGCAACGCAGTGAGTGGTCCACCACCGATTTATCGGAACTGAGCGAGGCCAACCTGCGCCTGCTGCGTTTCGCCGAGCGTTTCGAACAACCGGAACACATCCAGCTGGCGCGTCACATCGGCCAGTCGCTGGAAGCTGTCGACGCCAATCGCGGACGCCTGAGCAGCGGCCTGATCACCGACCTCAATCGCCTGATGCAGCGCTTATCGCGCACCGGCCTGCGGCATGGCGATCAACTCGAACAAACCTTCCTGCCGCCGCTGCGCAAGCCGATCTATGTGATGCTGCAGGATCACGACCGTGCCGAGCGCCTGGCCAAGCAGCTGGAATTCTTTGGGCTCAGCGCCCAATCCCTCGACAGCGTGACGGCATTTCGCTCATCGATGGTCGAACGCTTGCCCGCGGCGATCGTCATGGACGTCGACTTCAGCGGTCCCGGCATCGGCCTGAAACTGGCCGCCGAAGCCCAGGTCGGCCTGGATGAACCGTTGCCGCTGCTGTTTTTCAGCCTGCTCGAAACCGACACCCCGACCCGCCTCGCGGCGGTGCGTGCCGGCGGTCAGGAATTTCTTACCGGCACCCTCGAAGCTTCGAGCCTGCTGGAGAAGATCGAAGTCCTGACCTGCGTCGCGCAGTATGAACCCTATAAAGTGCTGATCATTGACGACTCCCGCGCCCAGGCCTTGCACACCGAGCGCCTGCTCAACAGCGCCGGGATCGTCACGCGGACCCTGATCGAGCCGATCCAGGCCATGGCCGAACTGGCGGACTTCCAGCCCGACCTGATCATCCTCGACATGTACATGCCGACCTGCACCGGCACTGAACTGGCCAAGGTGATTCGCCACAACGACCGCTACGTCAGCGTGCCGATCATTTACCTGTCCGCCGAGGATGATCTGGACAAGCAGCTCGACGCCATGAGCGAGGGCGGCGACGACTTCCTGACCAAACCGATCAAGCCGCGCCACCTGATCACCACTGTGCGCAACCGCGCGGCGCGTGCACGCAATCTCAAAGCGCGGATGGTCCGCGACAGCCTCACCGGGCTGTACAACCACACGCACATTCTGCAATTGCTCGAAGACTGCTCGTTTCGCGCCCGCCGCGAGAGCAAGCCATTGAGCTTTGCGATGCTCGACATCGACCATTTCAAACGGGTCAACGACGGTCACGGCCACCCCATGGGCGATCGCGTGATCAAGAGCCTGGCG
This sequence comes from Pseudomonas hormoni, assembly GCF_018502625.1. Lineage (NCBI taxonomy): Bacteria > Pseudomonadati > Pseudomonadota > Gammaproteobacteria > Pseudomonadales > Pseudomonadaceae > Pseudomonas > Pseudomonas hormoni. The sequence continues at coordinate 6,430,460 of NZ_CP075566.1, read as the reverse complement.
CTGTTTCTCAAGCAACGCCTGCGCAAGACTGACTTCATCGGCCGTTACGGCGGCGAAGAGTTCGCCATCGTCATGCCCGACACTGATATCGAAGCGGCCTACAACGTCCTCGATGAAATCCGTCAGCGCTTTGCGGAAATTCATTACCCCGCTCAACCGCAGGATCTCTGGTGCACCTTCAGCGCCGGGGTGGTCGAGCTGTGCGCAGACTCCGACGGCCTGATGATGGCCAGCCAGGCGGACGAGGCGCTGTACCGTGCCAAGCATGCCGGACGCAACCGCGTGCAGGCGGCGCGGGCATCACAGCAAAGTGCCACCTTTTCATCGGAATCCACCCAGTCAGTCATAACCCTGTAACAGAAACGCAATAACTTCAGGCACTTACCATTCTGCCGTTGGTAGTCCCGCGATGCGCCTGAAGCTGCTGACCAATCTCAACACCCTCCTTTTAGTCGCTGTGTGCGTGGCCCTCGGCGCCACGCTCTGGTGGTCGCAAAAAGCCCTGGAACGCCCGTATCTGTTGATGGAGCGCTACCTGGGGTTGTCCCAGCAATTTCAAAATGAAGTGGCGCGCAACGTTGAGGATTACCTCGCCAGCGGTGATGCCTTGCGCCTGAGCAGCGCCAGCCAGGCCATCGACGCATTGCAAAAAGAGCTCGGGGAGTTGCCGCCAGCGTTGGCCGACACCTTGCGCCCCAGCCTGACGAATCTTGATGAGTTCAGCAAAACCGACCTGCTGGCCGCCGGCAAACTCGCGGGCGACCCGCAAGCACTGTTGTTGCAAGCTGAACGCGAGCTCGGTGCCAGCCTCGATCAGCTCAGCCAGTACGCCAGCGGCAATGCGACGTATCTGGCGCCTCTACTCACCGCCTCCCAACACCTGGGCAAACTGTCGCTGGCCCGGGACAAACTGGTCAGCAGCGGTCGCAGCGAACTGGCGGCGGATGTTGAGCGCGAAGTCACCAACATCCGCGCTCAAGCAGAACTTCTGAATGCCCTGCCGCTACTCGGCGTTGCCAGTAAAAGTGAATCGGGCACCGACGATTTCGCCGCGATGATGGGCCTGGAGAACACCGAAAAAGCCGTGGCCGAAGATGCTGGCGTCGGGCTCAAACGCGAACTCAACAGCCTGCTGACCCGCTATCCCGCGGAGCTTGCACGCACCCGTGAGCAGATCCAGAAACGTGCCGACCTCAGCGCCGCGACTCACTTGAAGATCGCTGCGGTGCAACAGGCCATCGCCGGGCTGGAACCGGTGGTCCGCGCCCAGCACGGGCAGATCCAGAGCGAAGTACGGCTGATGCAAGGCGTGATGATCGGCCTGATCCTGCTGATCGCGTTACTCATCGACACCCTGCAACGACGCCTCGCCCGGACGCTGACCAACCTCGCGCCGGCGCTTTCGACCTGGGCCGAGGGCGACTTCAGCCGGGACATTGAATTGGGTAAGACCAATCGCGAGCTGCATGACATTCAAGCCTCGCTCAACCGCTTGCGCGCCTACCTCGTCGACCTGGTGGGGACCATTCGCCTTAACGCCGAACAGGTCGCCGGCAGCAGTCGCACCCTGGCCGAATTGAGCAACGACCTGCACAGCGGCGCCGAGCATCAGGCGGGTGACACGGCGCTCATCCGTGATTCTCTCGGCGAACTGGAAGCGACCATTCAACAAGTGGCCGGTGATGCCAGCCAGGCCGCCGAAGCCAGCCGCCACGCCGGGCTCGCGGTGGAACATGGGCAAAAAGTCATCGGCTTGAGCCTCACCGGGCTGCACGCACTGGTCGATGAAGTGCAAGGCAATGCACAGATGATCGAACACCTGGCCTCGGAATCGGCCACCATCGGCGGCGTGCTGACGGTGATTCGCTCGATTGCCGACCAGACCAACCTGCTAGCGCTGAACGCCGCCATTGAAGCGGCCCGCGCCGGGGAAATGGGTCGCGGTTTTGCCGTCGTAGCTGAAGAGGTTCGCTCACTGGCGCAACGCACCGCGGGCGCCACGGCCGAAATTCAGACCTTGATCGCCGGGTTGCAAACGGCGGCGCAGCAATCGGTGGAAGGTATGCGCGCGCAGGTCGAGCATGCTGAAGCAACAGCCAATCAGGCCCAGGCCGCTGACGGCGCGCTGGATAAAATCGTCGGGGCGATCCAGACCATTTCCGACACCGCCGTGCGCATCGCCGATGTCACGGCTCAGCAGAGCGGCGCTGTCAGCGAGATCCGTGATCACAGCGAGAGGATTCACCAGTTGGGTGGGGATAACCTGCTGCGCATCGGCGAGGGGCGTGAGCAAGGGGAGCATTTGTTGGTACTGGGTGGGCGGTTACACACAGCCGTTCAAGCCTTCCGCGTCTGACAGACCCCCACGCCCCTGTAGGAGCGAGGCTTGCCCGCGAACCATACGACGCGGTCTTTCAGGCAAACCGCGTAATCGTTCTTCGCGGGCAAGCCTCGCTCCAACAGGGGCGGGGCAATCCGTGCGACTGTCCGCTATCATGCCCTCACCTCCGATACGCGAGATTGTCATGCGCCGTTTGCTTTGCCTGCTGCTTTTTGCCCTCGCCCTGCCGGCCAACGCCGCCGGGTTGCTGGAGGGTCGGCCAAGCGCCACGCTGGGCTCGATCAACAACAGCGCCGACTTCCTGCCGGTGCGCGAGGCCTTTCAGCTCAGTCTGGTAGAAAGCACGCCGCAATCGATCAAACTGCGCTTTGTCGCCACCGAGGGTTACTACCTCTACCGCCATCGCTTTCAGTTTCGCGCCGATCCCGCCGATGTCGCGCTCGGCACGGCGCAATTGCCCAAGGGCGAACAAAAGCACGATGAATACTTTGGCAATGTCGAGGTTTACCACGCCATTCTCGATGTAGAACTGCCACGCACCGATCAACGCGCCTTTACGCTGGCCGTGACGTATCAGGGCTGTGCCGACAAAGGCCTGTGCTATCCGCCTGAAACCGAACGCCTGAGTATCGATGGCAGCAGCGGTGCAGCCATGAGTTGGAGCTGGCGGGAGCTGGCGCTGTTCTTCCTCGCCGGCCTGGGCCTGACGTTCACCCCTTGCGTGCTGCCCATGTTGCCTATCCTGTCCGGCGTGGTGTTGCGCGGCCAGGTCGGTGGCTTGCGCGGCTTCAATCTGTCTCTCGCTTATGTGCTGCCGATGGCCGCCTGCTTTGCGCTGCTCGGCGCGCTGATGGGGCTGTTCGGCGCACAGCTCAATCTTCAGGCGCGGCTGCAATCGGCGTGGGTGCTGGTGCCGTTTGCGATGTTTTTTGCCGTGTTTGCCCTGGCGATGTTTGGCGTCTTCGAACTCAAGTTGCCGCAGGCGATCAGCAGCCGACTGGACCGCATCGCGGGTCGCACCGAAGGCGGCTCGTTATGGGGTGCGGCGGTGCTGGGCGTGGTTTCCAGCCTGTTGGTTTCGCCCTGCGTCTCGGCACCGCTGGCCGGTGCGCTGCTGTACATCAGCGCCAGCGGCGATGCGCTGGGCGGCGGGCTGAAGCTGTTCATGCTCGGCCTCGGCATGGGCGCCCCGCTCTTATTGGTGGCCACGGGCGGTGCAGCCTGGCTGCCGAAAAGCGGGCCGTGGCTGGTCTACGTGAAAAACGCGATTGGCGTTTTGTTGCTGGGACTGGCGATCGGTCTGCTCAGTCGGGTTTTGCCGGGTCAGATCACCTTGCTGCTGATCGGCTTGCTCGCCGGTGGCGTTGGTTTGTTCATGGGTGCGCTGGAGTTCGTCTACAAACCTCCGCGAAAACGCGTCGGTCAGTTGCTCGGCATGTTCCTGCTGTTTTATGCGCTGGCGTGTTGGTACGGCGCCTTCAGTGGCCAGACCGATCCGCTCAATCCAATCGGCCAGCCGCGCATCGTCAGCGGCAACGAGCAGCCGCAACACACCAGCGACTGGCAAACCGTCACCACCCCGGCCGAACTGGATCGCGTCCTCGCCGAGGCCAGATCATCCAGCACCCCACTGCTGCTCGACTGGTACGCCGACTGGTGCATCAGCTGCAAAGTCATCGAGCATGAAGTGCTCAACAACACCCGCGTCGTCGAACACCTCAAGGGCTATCGGCTGATCCGCTTCGACATCACTGCCAGCAACGCAGAACAACGTGCGCTGCTCGACCGCTACAAACTGTTCGGCCCTCCGGCGCTGATGTTTTTTGGCAAGGACGGCGTCGAACGCGCCGATGTGCGAGTGATCGGCGAGATCAACGCCAGGGACTTCGCCGAACGTGTCGCCAAAGCAAATGACCGGATTTAATCAGCCGGTCACATATTTCGCGCAAACATCGGCCATCGTGCTGGCTATTGCATAGAACTGGACAGTCACAAAGGCTTTGCGGCATAGTCGCCGGGTTCTGACAAATGCACACGGATAACAAGGAACAGCAGATGGCGACCCTATTGGTTCTGCACGGCCCCAACCTGAACATGCTCGGCACCCGTGAACCGGGCACCTATGGCGCTACGACACTGGCGCAGATCAACCAGGACCTGGAACGCCGTGCTCGTGAAGCCGGCCATCATTTGCTGCACCTGCAAAGCAACGCCGAGTACGAATTGATCGACCGCATCCACGCTGCCCGCAGCGAAGGTGTGGACTTCATTCTGATCAACCCAGCAGCTTTTACGCACACAAGTGTCGCATTACGTGACGCGCTGCTGGCGGTGAGCATCCCATTCATCGAAGTGCATTTGTCTAACGTGCACAAACGCGAACCTTTCCGCCATCACTCTTACTTCTCCGACGTAGCGGTGGGAGTGATCTGCGGCCTTGGCGCCAGCGGTTATCGACTGGCCCTGGAGGCCGCCCTAGAGCAGCTTGAAAGACCGGCAACAGCTTGAACAACAAGCGTAACGCCCCTGACCGACCCTTGGGAGTTGATGATTCATGGATATCCGTAAAGTTAAGAAACTGATCGAATTGCTGGAAGAGTCCGGCATCGACGAGCTCGAGATCAAGGAAGGCGAAGAGTCCGTACGCATCAGCCGCCATAGCAAGACCCCGGCTCAGCAGTACTACGCACCGGCTCCAATGCACGCTCCGGCTCCAGCGCCTGCCGCTGCTGCTCCGGTTGCCGCCGCTGCCGCTCCAACTGCTCCGGCCGCACCTGTCCTGAACGGCACCGTTGCCCGTTCGCCGATGGTCGGCACCTTCTATCGTAAATCTTCGCCAAGCTCGCCGTCCTTCGTTGAAGTCGGCCAGACCGTGAAGAAAGGCGACACCCTGTGCATCGTCGAAGCCATGAAGATGATGAACCACATCGAAGCTGAAACCAGCGGTGTGATCGAATCCATCCTCGTCGAAGACGGCCAGCCGGTTGAGTACGACCAACCGCTGTTCACCATCGTTTGAACCGCGGAGAAACTTTGATGACTGCGAAGTTGGAAAAAGTTCTGATCGCCAACCGCGGTGAGATCGCACTGCGGATCCTGCGTGCCTGCAAAGAGATGGGCATCAAGACCGTCGCCGTTTATTCCAAGGCCGACAAAGAGCTGATGCACCTGGGCCTGGCAGACGAATCCGTCTGCATCGGTCCGGCCTCGGCCGCCCACTCTTACCTGCACATCCCGGCAATCATCGCCGCGGCTGAAGTGACCGGCGCTACCGCCATTCACCCAGGCTACGGTTTCCTTGCGGAAAACGCTGATTTCGCTGAGCAGGTCGAGAACTCCGGCTTCGCCTTCATTGGCCCGAAAGCCGACACCATTCGCCTGATGGGCGACAAGGTATCGGCCAAGCACGCCATGATCGCTGCCGGCGTTCCAACCGTTCCGGGTTCCGACGGCCCACTGCCGGAAGACGAAGAAACCGCTCTGCGCATTGGTCGCGAAGTCGGTTACCCAGTGATCATCAAAGCCGCTGGCGGCGGTGGTGGTCGCGGCATGCGCGTTGTGCATAAAGAAGAAGACCTGATCTCCTCGGCGAAACTGACCCGCTCCGAAGCCGGCGCGGCGTTCGGCAACCCGATGGTCTATCTGGAAAAATTCCTGACCAACCCACGTCACGTGGAAGTTCAGGTACTTTCCGACGGCCAGGGCCACGCCATCCATCTGGGCGATCGCGATTGCTCACTGCAACGTCGTCACCAGAAGGTTCTCGAAGAAGCGCCGGCACCGGGCATCGACGAGAAAGCACGGGCTGAAGTCCTCGCACGCTGCGTTAAAGCCTGCATCGACATCAACTACCGTGGCGCGGGCACTTTCGAGTTCCTGTATGAGAACGGCGCGTTCTATTTCATCGAAATGAACACCCGCGTTCAGGTTGAGCACCCGGTTTCGGAAATGGTCACCGGCATCGACATCGTCAAGGAGATGCTCAGCATCGCCGCTGGCAACAAACTGTCGTACACCCAGGAAGACGTGGTTATCCGCGGTCATGCACTGGAATGCCGGATCAACGCCGAAGACCCGAAAACCTTCATGCCGAGCCCAGGCACGGTCAAGCATTTCCACGCTCCAGGCGGCAACGGCGTTCGCGTCGATTCGCACCTGTACAGCGGTTATGCCGTACCGCCGAACTACGATTCGTTGATCGGCAAGCTGATCACCTACGGCGCAACCCGTGACGAAGCCCTGGCGCGCATGCGCAATGCGCTGGACGAAATCGTTGTCGACGGGATCAAGACCAACATCCCGCTGCACCGCGATCTGGTCCGCGACGAAGGCTTCTGCAAAGGTGGGATCAACATCCACTACCTGGAACACAAGCTGGCTGGCGACAAGCACTAAGCTTTAGCCCGATCAACAAAGCCGCCATCGGGCGGCTTTGTTGTTTCTGGAGATTGCTACGCAGCCCCTTGTGGCGAGGGAGCTTGTTCCCGCTCGGTTGCGCAGCAACCGCAAAACCATTCAACAAAGTAGCCTCAGACAGACCCGGCTCAGCCATTTTGGGACCGCTTCGCGTTCCAGCGGGAGCAAGCTCCCTCGCCACAGGTCATCCGTTTACACCTGGACCCAGCCTACCCGGTCGTCTTCTGCGTCGCGCTCGCGTAAACTTGCGCGCTTCTCGCAGCCCGCTAGGCTGCAATCAATATTTTTCAAAGGTGCCCGCCATGCCTTGGCTGCAAGTCCGTCTCGCCATCAGCCCAGAACAAGCCGAAACCTACGAAGACGCTTTCCTTGAAGTGGGCGCCGTGTCGGTGACCTTCATGGACGCCGAAGACCAGCCGATCTTCGAGCCGGAACTCAACACCACCCCGCTGTGGTCGCACACGCACCTGCTGGCTCTGTTCGAAGGTGGCACCGAAGCCGCCACCGTACTGGCCCACCTTGAATTGCTGACCGGCAGCCCGCTGCCCGAGCATCACAGCGAAGTCATCGAAGACCAGGACTGGGAACGCACCTGGATGGACGATTTCCAGCCAATGCGCTTCGGTCAACGCCTGTGGATCGTTCCAAGCTGGCACGCTGCGCCTGAACCCGACGCCGTGAACATTCTGCTGGACCCGGGCCTCGCATTCGGCACCGGCACGCATCCGACCACCGCGCTGTGCCTGGAATGGCTCGACGGTCAGGACCTGAAAGACTGCAACGTGCTGGACTTCGGTTGCGGTTCGGGGATCCTGGCGATTGCCGCCCTGCTGCTGGGCGCCAAACAAGCCGTCGGCACCGACATCGACGTGCAGGCGCTGGAAGCCTCTCGCGACAACGCCGGGCGCAACAACATCGCCGAAGAGCTGTTCCCGCTGTATCTACCCGAGGACCTGCCACAGGTTCAGGCCGACGTGCTGGTAGCCAACATTCTCGCCGGCCCGCTGGTGTCCCTGGCGCCGCAACTGTCCAGCCTGGTCAAGCCGGGTGGCCGTCTGGCACTGTCCGGCATCCTTGCCGAACAAGGCGAAGAGGTTGCCAACGCCTACGCCCAGGATTTCGATCTGGACCCGATCGCCAATCGCGATGGCTGGGTGCGCATCACTGGCCGTCGGCGCTAGAATGAGCGCCTGCATAATCCGGATCGCCGCATGACCGACAGCTTCGTCACTCAGTGCCCGCATTGCCAAACCAGCTTCCGCGTCAGCCATGCTCAATTGAGTGTGGCCCGTGGGGTGGTTCGTTGCGGCTCGTGCCTGCAGGTGTTCAACGCCGCCAAGCAGTTGCTTGAGCAGGCAGGCAAGGAAGCGGTCACGCCGGTTGCCCCGGCCATCATCGAGCCTGCGGAGCCGGAACAGCGGGCCATCAGCCAGAAGCAGTGGTCTGCCGCTGAACTCGACCTGGACAGCCTGGACCTGGACGAAGAACTCGCCCGGCTCGAACAGCGGGAAATCCAGCCGACTACCGAGTTCGGGCGCCACCGCGAAGACAGCCTGAGTGCCCGCCGGGATACCACGGAGCCCGACGAAGAGCCTTGGTCCGACAGCCTTTTCAGCGAATCGGCGGCCGATCGCGCCGAAGCGGCTGAAGCCACGATCGCGCCAGAACCGACCGTCGAGCAGAGCATGCCCTCGCGCACCGAGCCCTCGCTGTCCCTGGAACCGGTGGAACTGGACGACGAGACTCTGCCGCCGCAACTGCGCCTGAACGACCCACTCGACGCCCCGCTTCACCACGAACGCCTGTCAGCGAACGACGCCGTTGACGAACTCGACGACGACCTGCCTTCCATCGAACCCTTGCGCAAGCGTCGCGAACGCAGCGAGCCGGCGATGCGTGCCGAGGTTCTGCAGGACCTGACCGACGACCCGCTGCAGCTCGACTGGCAGAAACGCCGATCTCCCTGGGGTCGACGGTTTCTCTGGTTGCTGCTGATTCTGCTCGGTGCCGGCGCGCTCGTCGGCCAGTACATCGCCTACCACTTCGATGAACTGGCGCGCCAGGATCAGTACCGTCCGTGGTTCCAGCAGTTGTGCCCACAAATCGGCTGCACCGTACCGTCCAAAGTCGACATCGCGAAAATCAAGAGCAGCAACCTGGTGGTGCGCAGCCACCCGGATTTCAATGGTGCGCTGGTGGTCGACGCGATCATCTACAACCGCGCGCCGTTCTCCCAGCCGTTCCCGCTGCTGGAATTGCGTTTTGCCGACCTCAACGGTCACTTGATCGCCAGCCGTCGCTTCAAGTCCGGCGAGTACCTCAACGGCGATCTCGAAGGCATGGCGGAAATGCCCCCGCAAACGCCGATCCACATCGCCCTGGATATCCTCGACCCAGGCGCCAAAGCCGTGAACTACAGCCTGAGCTTCCACTCGCCCGAGTGAAACGGTTCAGTGCTACGGGTTTGACGGCACATTTCTGACAGAGACGGCTCAGACCAAACTGCTGGCGATAACCGAATAACTGTTCAGATTTTGTTCAATTCAGCCTTTATCCAGTCATCGAGAGCGGGTATCATGCCAACCCTTTTTCGAACTCTCATGATCCGGCCCCACAACTGGAAAGTCCTATGTCGGCGGTACGCATCGGTCCATACACATTGCACAACGGCTTGATTCTCGCCCCCATGGCGGGTGTCACCGACCAACCCTTTCGTCAGCTGTGCAAGCGACTGGGTGCAGGACTTGTAGTCTCGGAAATGGTCACCAGCGACATGAGTTTGTGGAACACCCGCAAATCGCGCATGCGCATGATCCACGAAGGCGATCCCGAGCCACGCTCGGTGCAGATCGCCGGTGGTGATGCGCAGATGCTGGCGGATGCGGCCCGGGCCAACGTCGAACTGGGCGCACAGATTATCGACATCAACATGGGCTGTCCGGCGAAGAAGGTCTGCAACAAGGCTGCCGGTTCCGCGCTGTTGAAGGATGAAGCATTGGTGACCGAGATCCTGCAGGCCGTGGTGGCTGCGGTTGATGTGCCGGTTACCCTGAAAATCCGTACCGGCTGGGACCGGGACAACAAGAACGGTCTGACGGTGGCGAAGATCGCCGAGCAGGCAGGCATCACGGCGTTGGCGGTTCATGGCCGCACCCGTGCCGATCTGTATACCGGTGAAGCCGAGTACGACACCATTGCCGCGATCAAGCAGGCAGTGTCGATCCCGGTCTTCGCCAATGGCGACATCGATTCACCGGAGAAGGCCCGGTACGTGCTCGACGCGACAGGTGCCGATGGATTGCTGGTTGGACGGGCTGCCCAGGGGCGGCCATGGATTTTTCGCGAGATCGACCATTTCCTGCGTACCGGCGAGAAACTCCCGGCGCTGGAACTGATCGAGGTGGAACGCATTCTGCTAGAGCATCTGGCTGCGCTGCACGTCTTCTATGGAGATGTCATGGGCGTACGCATTGCTCGAAAGCATGTGGGCTGGTATCTCGCAACCCTGCCGGGCGCCAGGGAGTTTCGCGCCCACTTCAATCGTTTGGAAGATACGGAAGCACAATGCGCCAACGTTCAGGGCTTCTTCGCCGAACGTTACAAGAGCCTGACAGGGGACGGAGAAGAGGTGGCCGCATGACGATGATGACCGAGACTTTAGTGAGTGGAACAACACCCGTGAGCGACAACGTGAATTTGAAACAGCACCTCAACACGCCGAGCGAAGAAGGTCAGACCCTTCGCGGGAGTGTCGAGAAGGCGCTGCACAATTATTTCGCCCACCTTGAGGGCGCTGCCGTCACGGATGTGTACAACCTGGTGCTCTCCGAAGTCGAGGCGCCCCTGCTCGAGTGCGTGATGAACTACGTCAAGGGTAACCAGACCAAGGCCAGCGAGCTGCTCGGACTGAACCGAGGCACCCTGCGCAAGAAACTCAAGCAGTACGATTTGCTGTAAGCATTCAATCAAACCAGAAAGGCGCCCGCGTAAAACCGGTCGCCTTTTTTGCTGACTCCTTTGCTTTTGATGGAAATTGAAATGACCGACCAGACTACCCGCCTGCCGATCCGCCGCGCCTTGATCAGCGTTTCCGACAAGACCGGGATCCTCGAATTCGCCAAAGAGCTTGAAGCCCTGGGCGTCGAGATCCTCTCCACCGGCGGAACGTTCAAGCTGCTGCGCGATAACGGTGTTGCCGCAGTGGAAGTCGCGGATTACACCGGTTTCGCAGAAATGATGGACGGTCGGGTGAAAACCCTGCACCCGAAAATCCACGGCGGGATCCTCGGTCGTCGCGGTATCGATGATGCCATCATGAACGAGCACGGCATCAAGCCGATCGATCTGGTCGCGGTCAACCTGTACCCGTTCGAAGCCACCATCAACAAGCCAGGCTGCGACCTGCCGACCGCGATCGAAAACATCGACATCGGCGGCCCGACCATGGTCCGTTCGGCAGCAAAAAACCATAAAGACGTGGCCATCGTGGTGAATGCCAGCGACTACGCCAGCGTCCTCGAAGGCCTGAAGGCCGGCGGCCTGACCTACGCTCAGCGTTTCGACCTGATGCTCAAGGCCTTCGAACACACCGCCGCTTACGACGGCATGATCGCCAACTACATGGGCACCGTGAACCAGGCCGCTGACACCCTCAGCACCGAAGGTCGCAGCGAGTTCCCGCGCACTTTCAACAGCCAGTTCGTCAAGGCTCAGGAAATGCGCTACGGCGAGAACCCGCACCAGAGCGCGGCGTTCTACGTGGAAGCCAAGCCAGCCGAAGTCGGCATCGCCACCGCGACCCAACTGCAAGGCAAAGAGCTGTCGTACAACAACGTGGCCGACACCGACGCCGCGCTGGAATGCGTGAAGAGCTTCGTCAAGCCAGCCTGCGTGATCGTCAAGCACGCCAACCCGTGCGGCGTTGCCGTGAGCCCGGACGCCGAAGGCGGCATCCGTCAGGCATACGAACTGGCCTACGCCACCGACACCGAATCCGCCTTCGGCGGCATCATCGCCTTCAACCGCGAACTGGATGCTGAAACCGCCAAGGCCATCGTCGAGCGTCAGTTCGTCGAAGTGATCATCGCCCCAAGCGTCAGCGAAGAAGCCCGCGCGATCGTCGCGGCAAAAGCCAACGTGCGCCTGCTGGCCTGCGGCGAGTGGTCGGCTGAACGCGCCGCTGCCTGGGACTACAAACGCGTCAACGGTGGCCTGCTGGTGCAGAGCCGCGACATCGGCATGATCGGCGCCGATGACCTGAAAGTCGTGACCAAGCGTGCACCGACCGAACAGGAAATCAACGACCTGATCTTCGCCTGGAAAGTCGCCAAGTACGTCAAGTCCAACGCCATCGTCTACGCCAAGAACCGTCAGACCATCGGTGTCGGCGCCGGCCAGATGAGCCGCGTGAACTCTGCGCGTATCGCTGCGATCAAGGCAGAGCACGCCGGTTTGCAGGTTGCCGGCTCGGTCATGGCTTCCGATGCATTCTTCCCGTTCCGCGACGGTCTGGACAATGCGGCCAAGGTCGGCATCACTGCGGTGATTCAGCCAGGCGGCTCGATGCGTGACAACGAAGTGATTGCTGCGGCTGACGAGGCCGGCATCGCCATGGTATTCACCGGCATGCGCCACTTCCGTCACTAACAAGACAACGGCCGCACTGAAGCCGGCATCTGCTGCGTTGGATCCGACCTCGATGATGCTCATTGCCTAGAGGCAACTCCGCTCATCGAGGTCGACTCCGCCTTGCATCTACCGGCTTCATTGCGACCTCCTACAGCGTAAAGCGCTTTAGGCTTTTAAACAGAATTAGCGTCATCCGAGGTTTTTGAAATGAATGTTTTGATCATTGGCAGCGGTGGCCGTGAACACGCCCTGGCCTGGAAAGTGGCTCAGGATCCGCGCGTGCAGAAGGTTTTCGTAGCGCCGGGCAACGCTGGCACCGCCATTGAAGCCAAGTGCGAAAACGTCGCTATCGATGTGCTCGCACTTGAACAACTCGCCGACTTCGCCGAGAAGAACGTTTCCCTGACCATCGTCGGCCCGGAAGTGCCACTGGTGGCTGGCGTCGTTGATCTGTTCCGCTCCCGTGGCCTGGATTGCTTCGGTCCGACCGCGGGCGCTGCCCAGCTCGAAGGCTCGAAAGCGTTCACCAAGGATTTCCTGGCACGTCACAAGATTCCGACTGCCGACTACCAGAACTTCACCGAGATCGAGCCAGCCCTGGCTTATCTGCGTGAAAAAGGCGCACCGATCGTGATCAAGGCCGATGGCCTGGCCGCCGGTAAAGGCGTGATCGTCGCCATGACACTGGCCGAAGCCGAAGACGCCGTGCGCGATATGCTCGCCGGCAACGCGTTCGGCGACGCCGGTTCGCGCGTGGTCATCGAAGAGTTCCTGGACGGCGAAGAAGCCAGCTTCATCGTCATGGTCGACGGCAAGAACGTACTGCCGATGGCCACCAGCCAGGACCACAAACGCGTCGGCGACGGCGACACCGGTCCGAACACCGGCGGCATGGGTGCTTACTCCCCGGCACCGGTAGTTACCAGCGAAGTGCACAAGCGCGTCATGGACCTGGTGATCTGGCCAACCGTGCGCGGCATGGCCGAGGAAGGCAACGTTTACACAGGCTTCCTCTATGCTGGCTTGATGATCGACAAGGCTGGTAACCCAAAAGTCATCGAATTCAACTGCCGTTTCGGCGACCCTGAGACCCAACCGGTTATGCTGCGTTTGCAGTCGAGCCTGGTGTTGCTGGTCGAAGCCGCCCTGGCGCAAGCGCTGGACAAGGTTGAAGCCCAGTGGGATCCACGTCCGAGCGTCGGCATTGTGCTGGCGGCAGGCGGCTATCCTGGCGACTACGCTAAAGGCGTGGCCATCAACGGTCTGGATGCAGCAGCCGCGCTGGAAGGCAAAGTCTTCCACGCCGGTACGGCACTGGAAGACGGTCAAGTGGTGACGGCCGGTGGTCGTGTGCTTTGCGCTACCGCCATGGGCGCCAGCGTCGATACTGCCCAGCAGCAGGCTTACAAGCTGGCGGCGAAGATTGACTGGGAAGGCTGTTTCTATCGCAAGGACATTGGCTACCGCGCCATTGCCCGCGAGCGTGGCGAAAATCAGGAATAATCGATCCATTCGGTCGGGCAAGGGTTTCAGCCCCTTGCCGGACTATTCCGGCGCCGCGCATAGTTATATTCTGGCATTAACCTACGAAGGGATTTCGCCGTGCGCTGGCTCAGGATTGCCATAGGTTTCACTGTCACCTTGCTGACTTTGCTCTGCATGCTCCCGGCCCAGGCCGCGCAAGGCAGTGGTTGGGCGGTATTGCTCGACGAACAGGGCGACCTGCAGCTGAGCGACATCCGTTCCGCTCGCTACACCAACCAATTCAGCCCCACCGAACTCGAACGCCTCACCGCGGCCGAGCCCGGCGGGGCGCTCTGGCTGCGCTTCAGGCTGTCACCTGGCAAGCACGAGCAATTACTGCGGGTGTTTGCGCCCGACCTGTCGCACCTCAATCTGTATGTGCTGGACGGCGACAAGCTGATCGATCAGTTGAACACCGGCACCGAACAGCCTCAGGGTGAACGGCCATTACCCAACAGCGACTTCATGTTGCCGTTGCCGCAAAGCGACAAACCCCTCGATGTTTACCTGCGCCTGGTTTCCGAACACCAGATGCGGCCCTACATCACCCTGCAATCAGCAATCATGACCGCGGCCAATCAGAGTCAGACGCTGATTTACGGCCTGCTGTTCGGCTGCATCGGCATGCTGGTCCTGCACAACCTGATTCGATACGCGTACACCCGGTCGCGCAGCAGCCTGTGGCTGGCGGGTTGCGAAGCGTTGTTGATGCTCAGCCTGGCGCTGCTGCTGAACCTCGCGGGACCGTGGTTACCGGACTGGCACGCGGTGCAGACACCGGGCGCCTACCTCGCCCTGCTGCTCACCGCACCGTGCGGGCTGATGCTTGCCTACCGCTTCTTCGCCCCGCTCGGCCCGCATCCGCTGAACAAACTGCTGCTTGGCGAAATCCTGCTCATCACTGTCTTCGGCCTGTTGCTGCTGTTCGTCAATACGCTGCCGCTGAACATCATCACCTACACGCTGGTCGCCCTGGCGGGCCTGACGATGTTGTTCGTCAGCGCCTGGCACTGGCAAAAAGGCTATCGCCCCGCACGGCTGTTCGTGGCAGCCATGGTGGTGTTCAACGTCGGCACGCTGATCATCCTGCCGGCTCTGCTGGGGCTGACGCTGATTGAACCGCAAGGCCTGATCATCGCCCTGCTGGTATTCATCTGCATCAGCGGCCTGTTGATGAGTATTGCCCTGAGTGAACGCCAGCGCAGCATCACCGAAGACCGTTTCAGTGTCAGCCGCGACCTCGCCGCCAGCAACGCAGAGATCAACGCCAAGGCCGAATTCCTGGCAAAAATCAGCCACGAAATCCGCACCCCGATGAATGGCGTGCTGGGCATGACCGAGCTGCTACTGGGCACACCGCTGTCGGTCAAGCAGCGCGACTACGTGCAAACCATCCACAGTGCCGGCAACGAACTGCTGACCCTGATCAACGAGATTCTCGACATCTCCAAACTCGAATCCGGGCAGATCGAGCTGGACGATGTGCAGTTCGATCTCAATGCGCTGATCGAAGATTGCCTGAGCATCTTCCGCGCCAAGGCCGAACAGCAGAACGTCGAACTGATCAGCTTTATCCAGCCGCAAGTGCCGCGGGTCATCAGCGGTGACCCGACGCGCCTGCGCCAGACCTTGCTGAGCCTGCTGGAAAACGCCCTGAAGAAAACCGACGAAGGCGAGATCCTGATCGTCGTCGCCCTCGACGAGCGCAGCGCCAAACCACGCCTGCGCATTGCCGTGCAGGACAGCGGCGAGCCGATGGACGCCGAAGAACGCGACGCGCTGATGCACGCCGAACTGCACAGCAAGAACTTCCTCTCGGCCACCCGACTGGGCGGCAACCTCGGGCTGGTGATTGCCCGCCAGCTGATTCGTTTGATGCAAGGCGAATTCGGCGTCAAGAGCGGCGCCAACCAGGGCAGCACCTTGTGGCTGACCTTGCCCCTGGACCCTGACCGCCTCGAACACCCGACCTCCGACCTCGATGGCCCGCTGCAGGGTGCGCGGGTGCTGGTGGTGGACGACAACGACACCTGCCGCAAAGTGCTGGTGCAACAGTGCAGCGCCTGGGGGCTGAATGTCAGCGCTGTCCCGTCCGGCAAGGAAGCGCTGGCACTCCTGCGTACCAAGGCGCACCTGCGCGATTACTTCGACGTGGTCCTGCTCGACCAGAACATGCCCGGCATGACCGGCATGCAACTGGCGGCCAAGATCAAGGAAGACCCGAGCCTCAACCACGACATCCTGCTGATCATGCTCACCGGCATCAGCAATGCGCCGAGCAAGATCATCGCGCGCAACTCCGGGATCAAGCGCATCCTCGCCAAACCGGTGGCCGGCTACACCCTCAAGACCACGCTGGCGGATGAACTGAACCAGCGCAACAAGGGCCTCGCCGTTTCGCCGCTCCTGCCCGCGGGCCAGACCCTGCCGGTCAAGGTGCCCAGCGATTTCCGCATTCTGGTCGCCGAAGACAACAGCATTTCGACCAAGGTGATTCGCGGCATGCTGGGCAAACTCAACCTGCAACCGGACACCGCCAGCAATGGCGAAGAAGCCTTGCAGGCGATGAAAGCCCAGCGTTACGACCTGGTATTGATGGACTGCGAAATGCCGATCCTCGACGGTTTCTCGGCCACCCAGCAACTGCGCGCCTGGGAAGTCGGCAACCAGCGGATTCGCACCCCTGTCGTGGCGTTGACTGCGCACATCCTCGCCGAGCATAAAGAGCGTGCGCGTCAGGCTGGCATGGACGGGCACATGGCCAAGCCGGTCGAGCTGTCACAGCTGCGCGAACTGATCGAGCATTGGGTAGCCCAGCGCGATCAACAGAACCGGGCGACGGCTCAAACGTCCTGAGCCGACAGACCCGGCGACGCCTGATAGACTCCCCCACGACTTCCCTCGCCAGTGAGCTTGCCCCATGCTCCATGTGTTGTTCAGCGTTTACCTGAAGATGCTGGTGCTCTACAGCCCGTTCTTCGTGTTGTCCTGTTTCATCAGCCTGACCCGCGGTTATTCACGCAAGGAACAACGTCGGCTGGCGTGGAAAGTGGCGACGGCCACGCTGGTGTCCAGCGTCTTGCTGTACCTGTTCGGGCGGGTGATTTTCAACGTGTTCGGCATCACCGTGGACGCGTTTCGCATCGGCGCCGGCAGCGTACTGTTCATCTCGGCGTTGGGCATGGCCCAAGGCAAGTCAGCGGTCCAGACCGACAACGTGCAGCAGGACGTCACCATCGTGCCACTGACCATCCCTCTGACCGTCGGCCCCGGCACCATCGGTGCGTTGCTGGTGATGGGTGTGAGCCAGCCGCACTGGGACGACAAACTCACCGCCATCCTCAGCATCGCCCTGGCCAGTTTCACGGTGGGTGTGGTGCTTTATCTGTCGAACCGCATCGAACGGATTCTTGGCGACCAGGGGCTGCAGATTGTCAGCCGGTTGATGGGGTTGTTTGTGTGTGCACTGGCGGCGCAGATCATTTTCACAGGGGTGAAGGGTTATCTGGTGCCCTGACGGCAGCGACGACCAGAAGCCAGAGGCATGAAGCCTCTGGCAAGCGACATGATTTAAACCGGCGAAAACTCCATGAAAACAGCCTCTCTGAGATCATCGAGGAACTTGATGGCCGCCGCTTCTTTCCTCAAGTCCTCTTCATGAATGGTAAAGAGTGCTTTACCTCGATAGATTTCGACATCAGAACTGTTCCAGTCGAAAAAAATAACTTTTGTATTGTTGGCCGATGTGTCGTAACGCACCGTGCCCACGGCCATCGTAACTTCAGCTTCATCGTCTTGCTTGCAAACGGAAACACCGAAGTTTGCGCCACTGGCTTCAATGGCATGACGTTCGAACAGCTTGACCGCATCGGGCTGTTTCTTTAGTGCCTCAATGGTTTTTTCCGCTACAACTTTCAACGCAGCCCCCGCGGGACCCGCCGCGCCACCGATAGCGGAGTAAACAATATCCAGCGCTACATTATCCATCGTCAACTTTGAGGTAGTGGACTTGTAGTAAGTAAATGCACTGTTGTATTCGGTCCAGCCCATGGCGAACATCAGTTTCTTGAAGGCTTCGTAACGGGCGACCTTATCAACTTTATTTGGAAACAACAGCCTCGAGGCAATATCTGCATAAGCGTATGTGTTTTTTACGATGCGCTTGTTACGCCGCGTCATTCCCTCCAGAAAGCCAACGATACCGCTGCCCATGATCGCGGCATTCAATTCATCCCGATCAATGGGTAACTGCACGGCCGCTGCCGAACGTGACTGAATCTTTGGACCGATCAGTTTTAGTTTAGCCTGGCACGCCTCAAGGCACTGATCGAAATAGGCACTCAATTCAACTTCATTCATTTTATTCATTTGAAAATCCATTTAATTTAAATATCAAGCGACCCGAACAAGGTCACTCCAAAAAACTTATATCACTCAACTATGCCTTTCAACTTCAGAAGTAATCCAAAATACTTCCCAAGCATGTAATCAGCGACAAAACTGCAACATCTATATTTAAAACAAGAAGTCGCCCCATATAAAAAACAAAAAACCCTACCCACAAATATAATTCCCAGGCAACGTTTCTCTCCTCAAGCAGGAATTAACCTACACACTCCGATTTATCTTTTTCATCGACCCAAAAAAGCCATGGCAACTCGAGAGCACACTCGGCTGCCATGGCTTTTCAACGAAGAGCAAATCTTCAGGAGGAGGGTTTTTCTCCGTACCAGCGTGGGGTGTATACCCAATCACCGCCACCTGCCCGCGAAAATACGCAGGTCGTGGAAGATCCCACCAGGACCATGGTGCGCATATCCACCTGGTCCGGGGTCAGCTGGCCGAGGGTTGTCACTCGCAACGTCTGGCCCGGGCGGCCGATGTCGCGCCCCAAAACGACTGGTGTCTGAGGCGTACGGTGTCGAGCGACGATTTCCAGCGCCCGGCCAAGCTGCCAGGGACGGGAGCGTGAGATCGGGTTGTAGAACGCCAGCGCCAGATCAGCCTGCGACGCCAGATCGAGACGCTTCTCGATAATGTCCCAAGGCTTGAGGTTGTCCGACAGCGACAACACACAGAAGTCATGCCCCAGTGGTGCACCCGCCTGCGCCGCTGTTGCCAACGATGCCGAGACACCCGGCAAAATCTCCAGATCGACGTTGTGCCATGCGGCATCGGTAGACTCGTGAAGCGCTTCCAGCACTGCAGCCGCCATGGCGAAAACGCCCGGATCGCCCGACGAAACCACCACTACCGAACGCCCCTGCGCCGCCAGCTCGAACGCATGACGAGCGCGCTGCATCTCTTCGCGGTTATCGGTGCAATGCAGCACTTGATCGGCGCGGAACGGGCCGGCCATGCGTACATAGGTTTCGTAGCCCAGCACATCGTTGGCGCGCGCCAGTTCAGCCTTGACCGCGGGCACCATCAGTTCGGCAGCGCCCGGGCCAAGGCCGATCACCGCCAGACGCCCTCGAGGACGGCCGATCGATGACGGGTCCAGAGGCTGCTCGGCCACCGCGATGGCAATGGCGTCATCGCCGAAGATCAAAACAGACGAGTCGATGGCGTTGCGCGCCAGCTCACTGACCGCACCCGCTGCCGAGGCAAAGCGCAATGGCACACCCAGTTCAAGCGCCGCTTCACGCAATGCAGCGCTCGACATTTCGCTGTCTGGAGCCAACAGACACGCCACTGACTGCACTGCGATTTTTGCCTGATGCAAAGCATCGCGAATGGCATCGGGCACATTGGCCACAGGGGCACTGACGGCCACCAAAACGTTGCGCGGATAAATCAAAAGTTCGTTCGCCGCCGGCGTACGCTCGGCATGCCCCACATGAACGGCCAGCCGCGCTTGCGGGTTTTCAGGCAGCTGCGCCTGCGCCAACCACGGTGCTTCGCCTTCGATACGCACTGTTTCACCGGCCAGCAAATCGGAAACAAAGCGCTTGCCCAGTTCCAGGTCGCCGAGGGCATAACCGTTGGGTGGATTAAGCAGGCACGTGCCGAATCGCAACTCACCACTGGTGGTGATCGCCGCCGACACGTTCAGCGCAGCCGCGATTTCCCGCGCCAGCACGTTCACGCCGCCCAGACCGCCCAGCAGCGGCACCACCGCGCTACCGTCTTCGGCAACGGCCAGCACCGGCGGCTCGGCGCCTTTTTCCAGCAGCAACGGCGCCAGTGTGCGGATCACGATACCGGCCGCGCACAGGGCAATGATCGGCGTGTCCTGCTGATAAAGTTCGCGCAGGGTTGCGCCGAATTCGTGATAGACACGGTCCGCGCCTTCAACCCGTTCGGCCAGACCATGGATCACGGCGTCGGGGTACAGCCGTTGAATGTTGCGCGCGGTTGCGAGGCTGCCATTGCCGAGGATGACAATCGCCGGAGCTGGACGAGTCATCAGCCTTGCCACCTTTCACCCGGAACGATGATCAGCGAGAAGTACGGCGAGGACATTGGCTCGACCTGATCCAGCGGCACGATTTTCTGATTGGCCATGGTTGCGCGTTCGACATACAGCGCGCGCTCCGCCAGACCGAGTTCTTCGAGCACCTGACGGACCTTGGGGAAGTTACGCCCCAGCTTCATGATCACCGCCGCGTCGGCATCGGCCAACCGGCGCTTGAGATCGTCGTGAGGCAATACGCCGGACAACACCGACAAGCTCTGATTGCGGTACACCAGTGGCGCGCCGAGTACCGAAGCGCCGCCGAGCATCGAGCAGACACCGGGCACGACTTCAGCCTCATAACGTTCTGCCAGACGATCGTGCAGGTACATGTAGGAGCCGTAGAAGAAGGGATCACCTTCGCAGATCACCGCAACGTCACGTCCGGCATCGAGATGAGCGGCGAGTTCTTCGCCGGCCGCATCGTAGAAATCGCTGATCACCTGTTCATAGGACAGCGGCGCCGGCAACGCTTCGGTCGTCACTGGATACACCAGCGGCAGCAAAGTTTGGGCATCCTGCAAATGCGCTTCGATGATGCCGAACGCATTGCCCTTTTTCCCTTTGGCGACGAAGTACGCCACCACCGGCGATTCGCGCAGCAGGCGCAGGGCCTTGACGGTAATCAGTTCCGGATCACCAGGGCCGACGCCAAGGCCGATCAAACGTCCAGGTTGCTGCATCATTCGATCTCCGTGGCGAGGGCATTGACGGCGGCGGCGGCCATGGCGCTACCGCCCAGCCGGCCTTGCATGATGACAAATGGCACGCCACGGCTGTCCGCCGCGAGCGCGGCCTTGGATTCGGCGGCGCCGACGAAGCCTACCGGGAAGCCGAGGATCAGCGCCGGTTTCGGGGCGCCGGCATCGAGCATTTCCAGCAGATAGAACAGCGCGGTCGGCGCGTTGCCGATCACCACTACGCTGCCTTCCAGGTGCGGGCGCCACAGTTCCAGTGCGGCGGCGGAACGAGTATTGCCCAACTCGCGCGCCAGCTCCGGAACGCTTTCATCGCGCAGGGTGCAGATCACTTCGTTGTTCGCCGGCAAGCGTGTGCGGGTCACGCCTTCTGACACCATCCGCGCATCACACAGAATCGGCGCACCGGCGGCCAGCGCATCGCGCCCGGCCTTGCCCGCACCTTCAGAGAACTGCAGACCGTCAATCGCATCGACCATGCCGCAGGCGTGAATCACCCGCACCGCGAGTTTTTCCAGATCCGCCGGGATTCGTTCGAGGTTGGCCTCGGCGCGAATGATCGCGAAGGAATTGCGATAGATCTCCTGACCGTCGCGGATGTAATCAAGCATCAAAGGGGCTCCGTGAGCGGGCGTCGAGCAAGGCTGCGACCGCTTCAATAGTAAGGTTGCGTGCGTGCAGGGCGCCGAAACCCGGCTGCCCCGCTTCGCGAAAATAGAGGTCGTAATGACCGGGGCTGATCGCCAATAAAGTGACCGGCGCGATATGCGCGGCGGCACAGGAACGCGAGCAGCCGGACAGATGCACGTTCAGCACCTGGCCATGACGCTGCAGCAGCGCGGCCAGTTGCAGGGCGTCGCCCTTGGTGTCGGCCAGGCCTTTGCCGCAGCCACTGGAGCCGGTGCAGGCGATCAACCGTGACAAGGGCTGATCGGCGTCGCACAGCAGGCCCAGCTGATTCAGGCGCCGGATGACTTCATCTGCATTTTCGTGGCAAATGTTCGGCAGCAGCAGGCTTTGCCACGGGGTGAAGCGCAGCGTTGCGTCGCCGTATTCCTGCGCCAACTGAGCGGCACCCCGGAGCATCGCGCAATCGAGCCGCCCCAGCGGCGGTACGGCGCCGACATAGACATGATCGGCTTGCGCCTGCGGATGGGCGCCAATGTGTAGAACGTTTGCGGTCAATGACCGCTGCCAGGCTGCAACGGACTTGAATGGCACCCGCTCGGCCAGCCGCGCGAGGAACCCGGAGGCCGTCATTTCGCTCAGCAAATGGCGCATTCGCGTTTGATCGGGCGCCGCCAGTTCCAGGAACAACTCAAGCACGGCGACCACCAGCGCATGGCCATCTTCCAGCGGAACCGAACCAGCTGGCCCGTCGGTGGGACACCCCGCCAAACCGAAAGCCAACCAACACTCGCCCTCTCGCTCGACAGCGGACAACCACAGATCATGGGGGTGTTCGAGCATCGCCAAGCCTTCCCCCCCATCAAGCTGCACGGCGAATTTGGCACTGAGGTTGTGGAAGGGTTCGTGCTCTTGCAGGGTCGCAAGGATCTGCTGGGCCAGGTCGCGGGTGTCGAACAGCATCTGCCAGTCGATGCCTGCGCTCGGGCTCAGCATCAGATTGCGTACATCGTCGCCCGCCGCATTTGAAGGGCCGAGGCCCGCGGCGAGCAGACTTTCAATGAGCGCGGTCTGCTCATGTTCGATGCCACGAATCTGCAGGTTGGCCCGGTTAGTCGCCTCGATCACTGAACTGCCGTAACGCTGCGCACCATCGGCAATGGCACAGGCCTGCGCAGCACTTACAACGCCACCGGCGAGTTTTATTCGGCAGATACCCCCATCCCTGGCCTGGACGATACGCAGCAGCCCCGGACAAGCCGAGGGGCGTAACGCGAGGGGCACAGAGTGTTTGTTCAAAGGGACGACCGGATCAAAAGTGGAAGCGCCTCCGGATGGAAGCGAGCGGTATTATGCCTGCTTTGCCGTACGGCATCCTAAGACCGCGTGTCGCAAACGCATCCTCCCTCAATCCATCATGCGGCGCCCCTCACAGACGCTCCGAATAAAACTCGAATATGGCGTCAGCGATAATGTCGAGTCGGTCATTTAACGTTTGACGGACCTCGGCAAACCTTTCTCTGTTCAGAGTGAATGGCACGGCACGATGCGTGAGCGTTACGCTGTTCTCGTTCCAGTTCCAGAACAGAAACTCTTCGCGCTGGACTCGCGCCCACAACGAGTAATCATTCAAACCCAATGACAATCGCCCCTGGCTGTCATATTGAGCGGGCGCAATCGCAAACTCCTTGCCACGCAGGCTTCCTTTGGACAATGACCAAAGGGCTGATGGATTAGCCGATAACGCATTAAACATATCTCTGGTAACTTTCGCCATGGGACTGTTAACAGCAGATATCGCATTCAAATAAGCCTGACTTAGTTGACCGGAGAAGCTTTTGTAATACTTCTCGACAACGCTTTCATCTTCGTACTCCCAGCCCATACTCAAAAGCGTGATGGCAAACAGGGAAAACCAACCCTGGGGATCGGTTTGACGATCGCGCTCCTGACTCGCAAACCACTGCGCATACCGCACGCTGGCGTTGACGTCTCGTTTGTCCTGACGAGATACGCCCCTTGCCGTGCTGATCAGATTGCCGCCCAACAACGATCCGGCAGCCCCAGGCGAATCCAGCGTTGCAATTCTCTGAACAGCCTTTGTCTTCTTTACCGGAAAGTCACGTTCGAACGCTTCCGAGTATGCCGTCAAGTCCAGGCACCCTGCTTTCTTAAACTTCATAGTTAATTCCTTTTAAACCATTAATCAGTCATGTGAGAAAGTTCAGGCTATACAACTTGGAAACCACCATCTACCGCTTGGAACACCTAACTTAAAACATTCCATTACTCGCATTCACTGCCGACGCGTATCATGTGCCGCTTTATACAGATGAACAGAGCACACACATGGCACGCTGGCTGACCGTGACAGGCATTGGTGAGGATGGCTTCAAAGGCCTGGGCAAGAATGCCCGGCATGCGCTGTTGGCCGCGTCGAAGATCTTCGGCAGCCAGCGACAACTGGATCTGCTCCCGGCGTGTATCCGTGGCGAACGCCGAGTGTGGCCGAGTCCATTCTCCCTCGATGCGTTGCTGGCCCTGCGTGGAGAACCGGTCTGCGTGCTCGCCAGCGGCGACCCGATGTTCTTCGGCGTCGGCGCCAGTCTCGCCCGGCAACTGCCCAGCGATGAAATGCTGATCCTGCCGGCGCCCTCCTCCTGCTCGCTGGCCGCCGCGCGAATGGGCTGGCCATCGCAGGAGGTGGTCACGCTGTCGGTCGTCGCCCGCCCGATTTCGGCGCTCAACGCGCAGTTATTCAGCGGCATTCGCCTGCTGGTGCTCAGCAACGACGGTCAAAGCCCGGCGGCGATTGCTGCGCTGTTGCGCGAGCGCGGATTCGGGCCGAGTCGCCTTACCGTGCTGGAACATGTGGGCGGTGAAGCCGAGCGGCGCATTGATGGCGTCGCCTGCGATTGGGCCGATCCGGTGATCGCCGATCTGAATCTGGTTGCCATCGAATGCATCGCCGAACCCGATGCGCCGCGCCTGTCGCGACTGGCCGGCCTCCCGGACTCGGCGTTCAAGCACGACGGCCAACTGACCAAACGCGATGTGCGCGCAATCACCCTCGCGCGCCTGGCCCCGGTCCCCGGTGAACTGTTGTGGGATGTCGGCGCCGGCAGCGGCTCGATCGGCATCGAATGGATGCGTGCCCACCCGAGTTGCCGGGCACTGGCCATCGAAGCCGATGAAGGACGGCAACTGTTGATCGAGCAAAACCGCGACGCGCTTGGCGTACCTGGCCTGCAACTGATACGCGGCAAGGCACCGCAGGCCCTCGCCGGGCTCGAGCGCCCGGATGCGATTTTCATTGGTGGCGGCGTCACTCGCGAGGGTGTGCTGGACACCTGCTGGGCTCAGTTAAAACCCGGTGGCCGGCTGATCGCCAACGCCGTCACGCTGCAAAGTGAAATGACCCTGATGGCCTGGCGCGAACGGCACGGCGGCGAGCTGACGCGCATCCACATCGCCCAGGCGCAGCCGCTGGGCGACTTCGACACCTGGCGCCAGGCGCTGCCGATAACCTTGCTGGACGTGGTCAAACCTTTCGATGCGTGACGAAACCGCCGAACAACCCGCATCGCTGCGCAGCGGCCTCACGACGGGCAGTTGCGCCACCGCGACCAGCCTTGCGGCCGCTCGCCTGCTACTCGGCGGCGAGCGCGCGGACGCCGTGGACATCGTCCTGCCCAAAGGCAAGCAGGTGCAGATGCGTCTGGAGTTCTGTCGGCTCCTGGATGACGGCGCCGAGGCCGGCACGATCAAGGATGCCGGCGACGATCCGGACGTGACCCACGGCGCACTGCTCTTTTCTCAAGTCCGATTGAACGCCGAACCGGGCATTCGTTTCAGTGCCGGCCGGGGTGTGGGCACGGTCACCCGCCCTGGACTGGTGTTGGGTGTCGGCGAACCGGCGATCAACCCGGTGCCGCGCAAGATGATCACCGACCACTTGACCTTGCTCGCTGAGGAACACGGTTATCACGGCGGTTTCGAGGTCACGGTGAACGTAGAGGGCGGCGAGGCGCTGGCATTGAAAACCATGAATCCACGGCTGGGCATTCTCGGTGGCTTGTCGATCCTGGGCACCAGCGGCATCGTCCGGCCGTTTTCCTGCGCTGCTTACATTGCCTCGATCCATCAGGGCATCGACGTGGCGAAAACCAATGGTTACCTGCACATCGCCGCGTGCACCGGCAACGCCAGCGAAGACACCATGCGCCGCGTCTACGACTTGCCTGAAATCGCCTTGATCGAAATGGGCGATTTCGTCGGCGCCGTACTCAAGCATCTGCGCAAAGTGCCTGTGGATAAACTCAGCCTGTGCGGCGGCTTCGGCAAGATCAGTAAACTGGCGGCCGGGCACATGGATCTGCACAGTCGGCATTCGAGCATCGACCTGCTGCAACTGGCCGAATGGGCCGCGGCGATCGGCGCGGATCAAGCGTTGCAGCAAGCGATCCGCGAAGCCAACACCAGTCAGCAAGCGTTGGCGATGGCCAGCGCGGCCGGCATCGCGCTTGGCGATGCGGTGTGCGGGCACGCGCTGGCGTTTGCGCGCAGTGTGGTGCCGGCGCAGGTTCAGGTTGAAGTGTTTGCCATCGATCGCCAGGGCGGGATCGTCGGCCATGCGGGAGCTTTTCAATGAAGCGCATCTTGCTGCTCGGCGGCGTGACGGAAGCACTGGCGATCGCCCGTACGCTTGGGCCGGAACACATCTACAGCCTGGCTGGCGTCGGTCGAGTACCGACCGATCTGAATTGCCAGATTCGCGTCGGCGGCTATGGCGGTGCTGAGGGACTGGCGCAGTTCATCCGCGACGAAGGAATTGATCTGCTGCTGGACGCGACGCATCCGTACGCGGCACAAATCAGCCAGAACGCAGCGACCGCCGCGCAGCTGACCGGCATTCCCTCCTGGGCACTCAGGCGTCCGGCCTGGCAACCACAAGCCGGGGATGACTGGCGCGAAGTCAGCGACTGGGCCGGGTTGATCGACGCACTGAAACCGTTCCGCCGACCGCTGTTCACCCTCGGCCGTGAACCCTTGCAACATCTGCATGAAATTCCGCCGGAGCAATTCTGGACGTTGCGCGCACTGGATGTTTATCCGGGCAACGAGCGCTGCGAAGTGATCGGCGCACGCGGACCGTTTCTGATCGACGATGAGCGTGAGCTGTTTGAACGTCGGCAGATTGATGTGCTGATCAGCAAGAACAGCGGCAGCACTGCCACCGAGCCGAAACTGGAAGTGGCGCGGGAACAGGGGGTGCCGGTGTTGGTGTTGAAGCGGCCGGTGTTGCCGGGGGTGGATCGGGAGTTTGGGAGCGTGGGTGACCTGCTAATTGCCTTATCTGTGTCGGACGTTTCCTGAGACCTGCAGTTCCTTGTGACTTTGCCCGCAACACTTCAGGAAAGAGCCGACTGTACCTGTAATAGCTCCAATCCTATATTCCCATTCCTTTGATCCTACCAAGCACAACAACTCGATTCTTGGGGAACGACCAACCACGACTCGAAAAAGGGTTGCTTGCCAATATGTATCCCAAGGAATACGATCCAGCATGATCGACTTCGAACGATCCAGCGCATTTGCCGATTGGCTCGACTCAATGAGAGACACCATTGGAAAAGCCCGGATCATCGCCAGACTCCGAGCTGCCGAACATGGAAATTTTGGTGATTGCGAACCTGTAGGCGAATCTGTCTATGAAATGCGTGTTCATCATGGTCCGGGCTACAGGATGTACTTCACTCGCCGAGGCGAAGTGGTTTACCTGCTTCTGGTGGGGGGCGACAAGTCGACTCAAAAACGCGATATCAAACGCGCTATTCAAATGGCGCAAAACATCGGTAATGAGGAGTAGATCATGGCCGAGCAATTCACCCGTTTCGATGCCGCCGAATTTCTCAAATCGCCAGAAGAAATGGCGGCTTATCTGGATGCATGCTTTGAAGAAGATGCCGGCGATGGAGTACTGATACGCGCGGCACTCAACGATATAGCCAGAGCACAGGGCATGACACAGGTTGCACGTGATGCCGGCCTTGGTCGTGAAAGCTTGTACAAAGCATTGAGCAGCACTGGCAATCCGGAATTCGCGACTATCATGAAGGTTATGAAAGCCTTGGGTCTGCGTCTGCACGCCACTGCGATCTGACCGCGCTGCGACACCAAACCGCACGCCGCGTTTTTACTTATCGGCACTGATCAGGCTAAATAGCCGCGCCTGATCGCCCACCCAACCGGATCTGTCCCCATGTCCCGACAACGGCTCGCAATTGCCTGGATAGCCTGCTTCGCAGTGCTGTTCAACATGCTCGCCATGCCGATGACCGGAGCGATGGCGCAGTCGGCGAAATCACCCGCCGAACAGGTGTTGTGGGGTAGTTTCTGTTCGTCCACCGGCACGAAGATGGTGGCGATTTCTCTGGGGACGCTTGAACAGCAAGCGCCACAGAACGACGATCATTCCAACATGCAGCATTGCTGGTGCTGCTCCGGCTCAGCGCCGCTGGTGGCGTTGCCCGGGCATGTGCCGCCGTTGTACTTCGCGCGTTTCGATGCCAATCGAAGCCTGCCCGCTGACGCTCTCGATACGCCCACACCACGCCAGCAATGGCCGAATCTCAACCCCCGCGCTTCCCCTCTGGTGTGATTCCTTCTCGCAATTGACCTGCGTCTTGAATCGCTCTGGAGAACTGCCATGTTGAACAAACTCATCGTTCTGGCTGCGTTGCTGCTGCCTGCCTGCTTTGCCAATGCCCATGAATACAAGGCTGGCGAACTGGAGATCGCTCATCCGTGGTCGCAGGAATTGCCACCGAATGCGCCGACCGTTGCGGCTTATTTCGTGATTCAAAACAACGGTACAACCGCGGACAAACTGCTCAGCGTCGACTCGCCGATTGCAGGCATTGCCCAATTGCATGAGCACGTGATGCAGAACGATTTGATGAAAATGCAGCAGGTGCCGAGCGTCGAGATTCCAGGCGGTGGCGACGTCACGTTTGCACCGATGGCGTATCACGTCATGCTGCTGGAACTGAAAGACCGCAGCCTGCTGAGCGACGGCAAGCGCTTCCCGCTGACGATGCATTTCGAGAAATCCGGTGATGTGACCGTCGAGGTCACGGTGCAGAAAAAAGCGCCGGACGGCGTGCAAGTGCATGCGCACAACCCGTAATCGCCAGAGCTGAATACGCCCATGCGCCCGCTTAGCGCCAGGTCATCCGCCTCCCGCCGTCAGCCCTTGAGCCTGACCCGCGGCAGCTGGATCAGCCTGTTCGCCATGTTGATGATCTTCATCGGCCCGCTGATTTCTCAGTCGATGCCGATGGATCAGCGCGCCTCCGCTCTGATGGAAGCATCCATGAACATGTCGATGGACATGCCCATGGACATGCCGGCAATGGAGCACGGCGACCACGGCGCGCAAGCCGCCGCCGTGCACTGCCCACCCAAGACACCTCATCACGCCATCTGGGAAAAGTGCGGCTATTGCAGCCTGCTGTTCAATTGCCCGGCACTGACGGGTGGCCAGTCCTTCATTGCATTCGATACGCCAACTGCCACTACCTTCACCACACCTGCCACTCGCCTGGGCCACGCCCGGCAAACCTTCTTCCCCGGCGCCCGCACCCGCGCACCGCCCATCGTCGCGTAAACACCTACCCGATCTCACACGGTTCTGAAGATAGCCAGAGCAACCTGTGGGAGCGAGCCAGTGTGGCGAGCGAGTTCGCTCGCGCTTGAGTGCGCAGCACTCACAAAAGGGGCCGCTACGCAGCCCAGCGGGAGCAAGCTCGCTCGCCACACAGGCTCACTCCCACAAGGAGTTGCGTCGGCTGCCGGCCGTGTCGTTTACGACTGTTCGATGGAAATTGTCATGTCCAGGTTTTCTGCTGACACCCGCTTGAGCGCTGCCCAAGCCACTTTTGCCCTGAACGAAACGCGCGCTCGTTTCAGGCACGCCACAGCCGTAATTTGCGGCGCACTGCTGACCCCTATGGCGCTGGCCGACGAGCACGCCGGCCACCATGAAGAACTGAGCCCGACGGTGATCACCGCCATCGCGCCGAGTTCGCCGCTGACCATCGTCACCAACCCCAAGGACCCGCGCCAACCGGTGCCGGCCAGCGACGGCGGCGACTATCTGAAGACCATTCCCGGCTTCGCCCTGGTACGCAACGGCGGCACCAACGGTGACCCGGTGCTGCGCGGGATGTTCGGCTCACGGCTGAACATCCTCACCAATGGCGGCCAGTTGCTCGGCGCTTGCCCCGGCCGGATGGACGCGCCGACCTCCTACATTTCCCCGGAAACCTACGACAAACTCACCGTCATCAAAGGCCCGCAAACCGTACTGTGGGGGCCGGGCGCGTCGGCCGGCACCATCCTGTTCGACCGTGAGCCGGAAAGCTTCGGTGAACTCGGCACCCGAGTGAATGCCAGCGTATTGGCCGGTTCCAACGGCCGCTTCGATAAAGTGGTGGATGCTGCCGCTGGCGGCCCGTTGGGTTACGTGCGAGTGATCGGCAACACCGCGCATTCCGACGATTACCGGGACGGCAACAACGACACCGTGGCATCGCGCTACGACAAGTGGAACGGTGACGTCGCCGTTGGCTGGACCCCGGACGCCGACACGCTTCTGGAACTCACCGCCGGCAAGGGCGATGGCGAAGCCCGTTACGCCGGACGCGGTATGGACGGTGCGCAGTTCAAACGTGAAAGCCTCGGCCTGCGTTTCGAGAAGTCGAACATCGGTGATGTGCTGGATAAAGTCGAAGCGCAGATCTACTTCAACTACGCCGACCACGTGATGGACAACTACACCCTGCGCACGCCGTCCGGCACCGGGATGATGGCTGGGCCGATGGCCTCCAGTGTCGATCGTCGAACCCTCGGTGCGCGGATCAAAGGCACCTGGCGCTGGGCCGATGTGCAATTGATCAGCGGCATCGACGCGCAGACCAACGAACACCGCAAGCGCAGTGCCATGGGCATCGATACCTACAAGGATCTGCCTCGCAACAAGGATGCCGACTTCCACAACTACGGCGTGTTCAGCGAATTGACTTGGTACGCCGCCGACCGTGACCGGCTGATTACCGGCGCACGACTGGACCGCGCTTCGGCCAGGGATTTTCGCCAGACCACAGGCTCCGGGATGATGACCCGGCCCAACCCGACCGCCGACGACACCCGCGCCGACACCCTGCCAAGCGGCTTCGTCCGTTACGAGCATGATCTGGCCGACACCCCGACCACGCTGTATGCCGGCCTCGGTCACACCCAGCGTTTCCCGGATTACTGGGAGCTGTTTTCACCCAACTCCGGCCCCGCCGGCTCGGTGAATGCCTTCGATTCGATCAAGCCCGAGAAAACCACCCAGCTCGACTTCGGCCTGCAATACAAGACCGAAGATCTCGAAGCCTGGGCCTCGGGTTATGTCGGGCAGGTGCGCGATTACATCCTGTTCAACTACACGCCGGGAATGATGGGCATGACCTCGCAAGCCGAGAACATCGACGCGCGGATCATGGGTGGTGAACTCGGTGCGGCTTACAAGCTGACGTCGAACTGGAAGGCCGATGCGACCCTCGCCTACGCCTGGGGCAAGAACAGCAGCGACGGCAACGCGTTACCGCAAATGCCACCGCTGGACGCACGTTTCGGCCTGACCTACAGCGAAGACAACTGGAGCGCTGGCGCCTTGTGGCGAGTGGTCGCGGCGCAAAACCGCATTGACCAGAACAAGGGCAACGTGGTCGGCAAGGACTTCGACAAGACCTCGGGATTCGGCGTGTTTTCGCTCAACGGTGCGTACCGGATCAACAAGAACTGGAAGGTCAGCAGCGGCGTCGACAACCTGTTCGGCAAGGCGTACGCCGAGCATTTGAACCTGGCCGGCAACGCCGGTTTTGGCTATCCGGCCAATGACCCGCAGGCCATTAAAGAACCGGGGCGCACGCTCTGGACCAAGGTGGACATGAGTTTCTAAAAACTTCGCGGGCAAGCCTCGCTCCTACAAGAAACACACCGAACCCGTAGGAGCGAGCCTGCTCGCGAATGACTGCGCAGCAGTCACCAGACAACAACAAAAGACCCAAGCCCAGCGGAGCACAACCGATGAAACAGCCCAAACCGAATTTCTACAACCTGGCCTGGCGCTGGCATTTCTATGCCGGTCTGTTCGTCGCGCCATTCATGGTGATGCTGGCCCTGACCGGCGTCATTTACCTGTTCAAACCGCAACTCGATCCGTTGATGTACGGCAGCCTGATGAACGTCCCGGCCGGTCATCACAGCGTTCCGGCCGACGACTTGCTCAAGCGGGTAAAAGAGGCTTATCCACAAGCAACGATCAAGCAGTACCTGCCGCCGATCAACGCCGAACGCAGCGCGCAGTTTGTCGTGCTCAATGGCGGCAATGAGTTGAATGTTTTTGTCGATCCGTATCACGGCGACATTCTCGGCGAGCAAGACGCGAAGAAGAATCTGCAAGCCGTTGCCCGTGCGATCCACGGTGAATTGATGATCGGCACGGTCGGTGATCGACTGGTCGAACTCGCCGCTGGTTGGGGTGTGGTGCTGGTGGTATCGGGAGTTTTCCTCTGGTGGCCACGCGGTCAGGCAGCGGGAATCCTTTGGCCGCGCCTGAGCTATCGCGGTCGCGCGCTGTGGCGCGACCTGCATGCCGTCACCGGTTTCTGGGGCGCCGCGCTGCTGTTGGTGATGCTGCTCAGCGGCATGACCTGGACCGGGTTCTGGGGCCAGAAATATGCGCAAGTATGGAACGTGTTTCCGGCCGCGATGTGGGACAACGTGCCCAAGTCCGACGTCGAGGCCCGCAGCCTCAATACCGCCACCCGCCAGACCGTGCCATGGGCGATGGAAAACACGCCGATGCCGATGTCCGGTGACCACGCCGAACACATGGCCCACGGCAGCGCGCAAGCCGGCCCTGCGGCGCCGACCATCAGCCTGCAAGATGTGCAGAACATCGCCGTGCAACGCAAGGTCGAGCCGGGTTACAGCATCACCTTCCCGAAAACCGCCACCGGCGTGTTCACCATCGCGGTATTCGCTGACGACCCGCGCAACGACGCTACGCTGCACGTCGATCAATACACCGGCAACGTCCTCGCCGATGTGCGCTTCGAGCAATACGGCACCGTCGCCCGCGCCACGGAAATCGGCGTGATGCTGCACGAAGGCAAGATGTTCGGCGTGTTCAACCAGATCATCGTGCTGCTGATCTGCCTGATGATTCTGCTCAGCGCTGTCAGCGGCGTGGTGATCTGGTGGAAGCGTCGGCCACAAGGCAAGTTCGGTGTTCCACCGCTGCGTCACGATCTGCCGAAATGGAAAACCGGCGTGGCGATCATGCTGGTGCTGGCAGTGGCGTTTCCGTTGGTGGGCGCTTCGTTGGTGATGGTCTGGCTGTTGGATCGCGTGCTGTTTTCGCGCTTCAACCGACAAACTGAATCAGCCTCATCTTCATCATGAAACAGGCGAGATGCGCGATTTAGAGGGATCTGTAGACTTCGGGCGCTTATCGCACGGTCATTTTTAGTGTTACTGTATAACGCAAATGCACCGCCCAACCCGCAGCCATGGCTGCGGGTTTTCTTTTGAAGAAGTGATTCACCGTCCCGATGAACAAGTACCTCTTGTCCAGCCTCTGCCTGCTCGCCCTGAACAACAGTGCCCACGCGCAGCCGTTGACGTTGCCCACCGGCACCATCACCGCCGACGCCAACGACGACCAAACCGTCAGCCTGAACAGCTCGACCACCGCCGGCTCACGCCTGAACCTCACGGCATTGGAAACCCCTGCCAGTGTGGAAAGCCTGAGCGGCGAACAGGTTCGCGCGCGCGGTGATCGCAGCGTTCAGGACGCCGTGGCACGCAGCACCGGGATCAGCCGCACCGGCACGCCGGGCGATGGCGGCACGTCGTTGTCCGCCCGAGGATTTACCGGACAAAGTTCGGTGATGCAGCTGTATGACGGCAACCGGATGTACACCGGCATGGGCACCGTCACCTTCCCGGTCGACACCTGGTCGGTGGAGCGTATTGATGTGCTGCGCGGGCCGGCATCGGTGTTGTATGGCGAAGGCGCGACGGGCGCGGTGATCAACGTGATCCCGAAGAAGCCGTTCGAAGGCGAGATCGAAAACCACGTCCGTCTCGGCTACGGCTCCTACGACACTCAGCAACAAGCCTTCGACAGCGGCGGTTCCCTGAGCGACACCCTGAGCTATCGCTTGAACCTCAATCGCCTGCGCAGCAACGGCTGGGTCGACCGTGGCGATTCCTCCAGCGACTTCATCAGCGCCGCCCTGCGCTGGCAGGCTACGGACGATCTGGCGTTTACCCTCGCCCACGATTACGGCGACCAGAACCCGATGAACTATTTCGGCACGCCGCTGATCAATGGCCGCTTCAAGGAAAGCCTGCGGGACAAGAACTACAACGTCAGCAACGACAAGCAACACTACAACGATCAGTGGACGCGCCTGACCAGCGACTGGAAAATCTCCGACACCGTCAGCGCCAGTAACGAGCTGTATTACCTCAAGGCCCAACGCCGCTGGCAGAACGCCGAGAACTACAACTTCGACCGCGACACCCAGCAACTCAGTCGCAGCGGTTACTACGGCATCGGCCACCAGCAGGAACAGGTCGGTGACCGTCAGACCTTCACCTTCAAGCACTCGCTGTTCGGCCTCGACAGCCAGACCGTGACCGGCGTCGATTACAACCGCATCCGCTTTCAGCTCGACAGTAACTCGCCGTTCAATGACGTGCTGCCCGATGGCCAGCCGATTGATCTGTATCACCCGCAACGTGGCAGTTTTGAAAGCGCCAATCCGTACCGCGACCAGTTCCAGTCCACCACCAAACAGATGTCAGCCTTCGCCGAAAACCGTACACAACTGAGCGAGCGCTGGTCGTTGGTGACCGGCGTGCGCCGCGATTACGTGCACGTTGATTACGACAATCAGGTCGATGGCCGCCAAAGCGACAAGACCCTGACCGGCAACAACTGGAAGGCCGGCTTGGTGTTTGCCGTGACCCCGGACACCTCGTTCTACGGCCAGTACGCCACCAGCACCGACGGTGTCGGCGGCCTCATTTCCCTGAGCCCGAGCCAGCAGCAATACGACCTGGCCACCGCGAAGCAAACCGAAATCGGCGTGAAGCAGATGTTTTGGGACCAGCGTGGCGAGTGGACGCTGGCGGCTTATCGCATCGTCAAAAAGAAACTGCTGACCGACGATCCGGGCAACCCGACGCTCAAGCAGCAGGTCGGCCAGCAATCGTCCAACGGCCTGGAAGCCAGCCTCGATCTGCAACTGCCGTACGCCTGGCAGCTGCAGGCCAACGCCGCCATCGTCAAGGCGAAGTACGACGACTTTGAAGAAGTGGTCGGTGGTGTGCCGGTGTCGCGCAATGGCAATCGTCCGGTGGACGTGCCTCGGCGCACGGCGAATCTGTGGCTGAGCAAAGCGATCAGCGAGGACCTGAAGGCGGGCGCTGGCGTGCGTTATGTCGATGCCCGTTATGCCGACATGGCCAACCGGAACGAGCTGCCGAGCTACACCGTGGTCGATGCCACGCTGTCCTGGCAAGCACTGCGCAATACAACACTGGGGTTGCAGGTGAAGAATCTGTTTGACCGGCAGTATGCGCAAAGCCAATACAATGAGGGGCAGCAGTGGATTCTGGGGGAGCCGCGGTCGTTTTTCGTCACGGCTGATTACACCTTCTAGAAGTTCGGAAGCTTTTGTGGCGAGGGAGCTTGCTCCCGCTGGGTTGCGAAGCGACCCCAAGCCAGGCGATGCGATGCCCTATGACTTATCGCGCTGCCTGGTTTTGCGACCGCTGCGCAGTCGAGCGGGAGCAAGCTCCCTCGCCACAGGTGGTGTGCAAATTTAAAACGATCAATCAGGAATGCAATGACCTCGCTGAACCTCACAAACCTCGCCTGGACACCCCTGGGCCACGGCCACTGTCATCACCAGTTCCAGTTGCGTGATGCCTCATTGCACGTGGCCGCCGGTGAGTTCGTCGGGTTGATCGGCCCCAACGGCAGCGGCAAGACCAGCCTGTTGCGGTGCGCTTATCGCTTCAGCAAACCGGAGAGCGGTGAGGTCCGGCTCGATCATCACAACGTCTGGAAGCAATCCTCCCGTTGGTGCGCGCAACGCATTGCCGTGGTGTTGCAGGAATTCCCCGACGCCTTCGGCCTGACCGTCGATGAAGTGGTCGCCATGGGGCGTACACCGCACAAAGGCCTGTTCGACGGTGACACCATCGAAGACCGCAACCTCGCGATCCAGTCCCTCGAATCGGTCGGACTCAAAGGCTTCGAGGATCATGCCTTCGCCACCCTCTCCGGCGGTGAAAAACAGCGGGTGATCCTCGCCCGCGCCCTGGCCCAACAGCCGCAAGTGTTGATCCTCGATGAGCCGACCAATCATCTCGACCCACGCTATCAGCTTGAACTGTTGCAACTGGTCAAGCGCCTGAAGATCGGCACACTCGCCAGCATCCACGACCTCAATCTTGCCGCCGCTTTCTGCGACCGGCTGTACGTGATCAATCACGGCCGCATCGTCGCCAGCGGCACACCGAAAGAAGTCCTGACCGCCCCGCTGCTGCGTGATGTGTTCGGCGTCGAAGCGCTGATCGATGAACACCCTCTGCACGGCTACCCACGAATCACCTGGATCACCCAACCATGACTACTTTGCGTTCCCTGCTGTGCGTTGCTCTGATGCTGTGCAGTGCCCAAGCGTTTGCCGAGGCGACGAAATATCCGCTGACGGTCCAGAGCTGCAACCGCGAGGTGACCTTCACTCAAGCGCCGAAACACGCGGTCAGCCACGACATCAACATGACGCAGATGATGCTCGCCCTCGGCCTCAAGCCGAGCATGGCCGGCTACAGCGGCGTCACCGGCTGGAAATCGGTCACGCCCGAGATGCAGACCATCCTCGACGGCCTGCCGGAGCTGGCAGCGAAGTACCCGTCGGTGGAAACCCTGCTCAACGCCAACGTCGATTTCTTCTTTGCCGGTTGGGACTACGGCATGCGTGTCGGCGGTGATCTCACGCCGCAAACGTTGCAGCCGCTGGGCATCAATGTCTACGAGCTGACCGAGTCTTGCGCCTTCGTAATGAAGCGCCCGGCGGCGACTCTGGAAGACACCTACAACGACCTGCGCAACCTCGGCAAAATCTTCGACGTGCAGGATCGTGCCAATGCCTTGATCGCCCAAATGCAGGCGCAAGTTGCGGACGTGCGCAAGGATCTGCCGGCCAACAAACCGCGCGTGTTCCTCTATGACAGTGGCGAAGACCGCGCCATGACCTCCGGCCGCCTTGGCATGCCGCAAGCGCTGATCGACGCTGCTGGCGGACGCAACATTCTGGATGACACCGAAGCGAGCTGGACCCGCGTGAATTGGGAAAACGTGGTCGAGCGCAATCCGCAGGTGATCGTGATCGTCGACTACGGCGAGGTCACCGCCGAACAGAAGGAGCAATTCCTGCGCAGCAACAAGGCGCTGCAATCGGTGGACGCGATCAAGCACCAGCGCTTCATTGTGATCCCGTATGTGCAGGCCACGCCGGGCATCGATAACGTGCTGGCGGTCGAAACCCTGGCCAAGGGTTTCCACGGCGAATGATCAATCGTCGCTACGCTTTGTTGCTGATCGTCCTCGGCGCGTTGTTGCTGGTGTCGTGCGTGGTATCGCTGGGCTTTGGCCCGGCGCGGGTGCCGGTGGATGTGGTGTGGAAGATAGTGCTGCACAAGGCGTTCGGTTTCGGTGAGGTGAACTGGACGGCTGGGCAGGAACATATCGTGTGGTTGATCCGCGTGCCGCGCATGTTGCTCGGCGCGTTGGTGGGCGCGGGCCTGGCGTTGATCGGCGCGGTGCTGCAAGCGGTGACACGCAATCCGTTGGCCGATCCGCATTTGCTCGGGGTGACGTCCGGCGCGACGCTTGGCGCTGTGATCGTGGTGCTGCATGTCGGTGAAATTGTCGGCCTGCTGACCTTGCCCATCGCCGCCTTTATCGGTGCGCTGGTGAGCATGCTGATCGTGCTGATGATCGCCAACCGCAATGGTCGGCTGGACAGTGATCGGCTGCTGTTGTGCGGCGTGGCGGTGTCGTTCGTGATGATGGCGATCGCTAATCTGTTGCTGTTTCTCGGCGATCACCGTGCCAGTTCAGCGGTGATGTTCTGGATGCTAGGCGGGCTCGGACTGGCGCGCTGGGAATTGCTCGCGGTGCCGGCGGCGAGCGTGTTGCTTGGGTTGGTTTTATTGCTGGGCATGGCGCGACCGTTGAATGCGTTGATGGCGGGTGAACAGACTGCAGTGACCCTCGGGCTCAACGCCCGCACCGTGCGCTTGCGGGTGTTTTTGATTGCCTCGTTGATGACGGGGGTGCTGGTGTCGATCAGCGGGTCCATCGGGTTTGTCGGATTGATGGTGCCGCACATTGCACGCCGATTGGTCGGGGCAGAGCATCGACGATTGTTGCCGGTGTGCGTGTTGCTCGGCAGCATTTTTCTCGTTTGGGTTGATGTCGCCGCTCGCACGCTCATTGCTCCCGAAGACCTGCCTATCGGTGTCGCCACCGCTGCCATCGGTGGCTTGTTCTTCATAGGCCTCATGCGCCGCCGCTGATCCATTGTAGGAGCTGAGCTTGCTCGCGATGGCGGTGGCACATTCAACATCACGATGACTGACCCACCGCCATCGCGAGCAAGCTCAGCTCCTACAGGTTTGTCGTCGGTCACGGATTTCGCGTACTACATACATCTACTCATTTTATCGCCCCAATGTGGCGCACCCCTTCGCACCAACGCGCCAGACGCGATCCTTCATGGTGCGCCACCCCAACCGCGCACCCGCTCTAACACGACATTTCCCTGCCTTTTTCCGACTGGGCACAGCCCTTGCAAAACAGCCTTCAGTAGTCCGCATCTGCCAACCAAGAAAATTCATAAGTTCATGGAGATCGCACAATGAAGCGTCGCAGCTTGATCAAGGCTTTCACACTTTCGGCAAGCATTGCCGCGATGGGCTTGACCTGGACCGTCCAGGCCGCCGAGACCATCAAGGTCGGTATTCTGCATTCGTTGTCCGGCACCATGGCAATCTCCGAAACGTCTTTGAAAGACATGGCGTTGATGACCATCGACGAGATCAACGCCAAGGGCGGCGTGAATGGCAAGATGCTGGAACCGGTGGTCGTGGACCCGGCGTCGAACTGGCCGCTGTTCGCGGAAAAGGGCCGGCAGTTGCTGACTCAGGACAAGGTTGCCGTAGTATTCGGCTGCTGGACTTCCGTGTCGCGTAAATCGGTATTGCCGGTATTCGAAGAACTTAACGGCTTGCTGTTCTACCCGGTGCAATACGAAGGCGAAGAGATGTCGCCAAACGTGTTCTACACCGGCGCCGCGCCGAACCAGCAGGCTATCCCGGCCGTGGAATACCTGATGAGCGAAGAAGGCGGCAGCGCCAAGCGCTACTTCCTGCTCGGCACCGACTACGTCTACCCGCGCACCACCAACAAGATCCTGCGTTCGTTCCTGCACTCCAAAGGCGTGGCCGACAAGGACATCGAAGAGGTCTACACCCCGTTCGGCCACAGCGACTATCAAACCATCGTGGCCAACATCAAAAAATTCTCGGCCGGTGGCAAGACCGCCGTCATCTCGACGGTCAACGGCGACTCCAACGTGCCGTTCTATAAAGAGCTGGCCAACCAGGGCCTGAAAGCCACCGACGTTCCGGTCGTGGCGTTCTCGGTCGGTGAAGAAGAATTGCGCGGCATCGACACCAAACCGCTGGTGGGCAACCTCGCGGCGTGGAACTACTTCGAGTCGGTGGAGAACCCGGCGAACAAGAAATTCGTCGCCGACTGGAAAGCCTACGCGAAGAAACACAACCTGCCGGGCGCCGACAAAGCGGTGACCAACGACCCGATGGAAGCTACTTACGTCGGCATCCACATGTGGGCGCAAGCGGCGGAAAAAGCCAAGTCGACCGACGTCGACAAAGTCCGCGAAGCCCTCGCCGGCCAGACATTTGCCGCGCCGTCCGGCTACACCCTGACCATGGACAAGACCAACCACCACTTGCACAAGCCGGTGATGATCGGCGAGATCCAGGCGGACGGTCAGTTCAACGTAGTGTGGCAGACCGAAGGGCCGATCCGTGCCCAGCCATGGAGCCCGTTCATTCCGGGTAACGACAAGAAGCCGGAGTATGCGGTGAAGAGCAACTAAGCCATTGGATATCGGGCTTGAGCACACAGTTCAGGTCCGACACAACTCCTGTGGGCGGAGCTTTTGTGGCGAGGGAGCTTGCTCCCGCTGGGCCGCGAAGCGGCCCCCTTACTGACCTGAAAAGAAGGGGACTGCTGCGCAGTCCAGCGGGAGCAAGCTCCCTCGCCACATAAGTTTGCTCCCACAATTAGTCCGCGTAAGGCCAATGACATGCCCACTGCCCTTTACCGTCTATTCCTCGCCATCGCTTTTTTGCTGCCGATGGCCGCGCATTCGGGTGACGCCGAAGACTTCGTCGCCGCCAATCCCGTGCAGCAAGCCAAGCTCCTCGAATCCTGGGCCGCGCAGCCTGATCCGGCGCGTATCGAACTGATCAATGCCCTGCAACAAGGCGAGTTGACGGTCGACGGCCAACCCAAAAACCTGCGCCTGAACAATCGCCTGCGGGGTCTGATCGACACCGCGCTGGCCAGCCACCAACTGCTCGCCGCCGACGCCAAAACCCGTCTGGCTGCCGCGCAGCAATTGCAGAAAAGCGCCAAACCCGCGCAACTGAAATTCCTCGATCAGCAACTGGCGGGCGAACAGGACGAAAGCGTTCATGCAGCCCTGAGCCTGGCCCTGGCCAATCTGCAACTGGTGGACACCGACCCGGCCGTGCGCCTCGCCGCGGTGCGCCTGCTCGGTGAAACCGGCGACCCACTGGCCCGCACCCGCCTCGAAAGCCTGCTGCAACCGGGTGTCGAAGCGGACGCCGCCGTGCGCACCGCCGCCGAAACCAGCCTGGCCCAGGTCAAACGCAAACTGCTGATCGGCGAAATGCTCGGCCAGGCGTTCAGTGGCATGTCCCTCGGTTCGATCCTGCTGCTCGCGGCCCTGGGGCTAGCGATCACTTTCGGCCTGCTCGGTGTGATCAACATGGCCCACGGCGAGATGCTGATGCTCGGCGCCTACTCGACGTACGTGGTGCAACTGATGTTCCAGCGCTTCGCCCCGCAGGCCATCGAGTTCTATCCGCTGATCGCGTTGCCGGTGGCGTTTTTCGTCACCGCCGCAATCGGCATGGCCCTGGAACGCACGGTGATTCGTCACCTCTACGGTCGCCCGCTGGAAACCCTGCTCGCGACGTGGGGCATCAGCCTGATGCTGATTCAGCTGGTGCGATTGGTGTTCGGCGCGCAGAACGTTGAAGTGGCTAACCCCGCGTGGTTATCCGGCGGGATTCAGGTGCTGCCGAATCTGGTGCTGCCGTACAACCGCATTGTGATCATCGCGTTCGCGCTGTTTGTGGTGGTGCTGACCTGGTTGCTGCTGAACAAGACGCGCCTGGGTCTGAACGTGCGCGCCGTCACTCAGAATCGCAACATGGCAGCCTGCTGCGGCGTGCCCACCGGACGTGTCGACATGCTTGCCTTCGGCCTCGGCTCGGGTATTGCCGGCCTCGGTGGCGTAGCGCTCAGCCAGATCGGCAACGTCGGCCCGGACCTCGGCCAGAGTTACATCATCGACTCGTTCCTGGTGGTGGTGCTCGGCGGTGTTGGTCAGTTGGCCGGTAGCGTGCTCGCCGCGTTCGGCCTCGGCATTGCCAACAAGATTCTCGAACCGCAGATCGGCGCCGTGCTCGGCAAGATTCTGATCCTCGCGCTGATCATTCTGTTCATCCAGAAACGTCCGCAAGGTCTCTTCGCACTGAAAGGACGGGTGATCGACTGATGAACCAGCCCCTCATGCTCACGGCCACGCAAAAGGCCGGTCCCAAAGTCACGATCGCCGTCGGTGCGGTGATCCTTGTTCTGCTGCTGGCGTTGCCGCTGCTGTCGTTGTTGTCGTCGGACAGCACGTTTCATGTCTCGGCCTACACGCTGACGCTGGTGGGCAAGATTCTTTGCTATGCCATTGTCGCCCTGGCGCTGGATCTGGTCTGGGGATACGCCGGCCTGCTGTCCCTCGGGCACGGATTGTTCTTCGCCCTGGGCGGTTATGCGATGGGCATGTACCTGATGCGCCAGGCCTCGGGCGATGGTTTGCCGGCGTTCATGACGTTCCTGTCGTGGACCGAATTGCCGTGGTACTGGACCGGCACCAGCAGCTTCCTCTGGTCGATGTGCCTGGTGGTATTGGCGCCGGGTTTGCTGGCGCTGGTGTTCGGGTTCTTCGCCTTCCGTTCGCGGATCAAAGGCGTGTATTTCTCGATCATGACCCAGGCCCTGACCTTCGCCGGGATGCTGTTGTTCTTCCGCAACGAAACCGGCTTCGGCGGCAACAACGGCTTCACCAATTTCCGCACCATTCTCGGCTTTGGCATCACGGAACCGGGGACGCGCGCGGTGCTGTTTTTCGCCACGGTGCTATTGCTCGTGGTAAGTCTGTTCATCGGTTGGCGCCTGGCGCAAAGCAAGTTTGGTCGGGTGCTGACCGCGTTGCGCGATGCGGAAAACCGCCTGATGTTCTGCGGCTACGATCCGCGCGGTTTCAAGCTGTTTGTCTGGGTGTTGAGCGCGGTGTTGTGCGGTTTGGCTGGCGCGCTCTATGTGCCGCAAGTAGGCATCATCAACCCGAGCGAAATGTCGCCGACCAACTCCATTGAGGCCGCGGTGTGGGTCGCCCTCGGTGGTCGCGGTACGCTCATCGGGCCGTTGCTCGGCGCTGGCGTGGTCAACGGCATGAAGAGCTGGTTCACCGTGGCGTTCCCGGAATACTGGCTGTTCTTCCTCGGCGCATTGTTTATCGTCGTGACCTTGTACCTGCCCAAAGGTGTGATCGGCCTGCTGAAGAAAAGGGGTGAATCATGAGAGTGACTGCGACGGCTGAATTCATGCTCGAACCGGCGTTTTATCCACCAAATCCGAACAAGGACGCCGGCAGCAGCCGCGACGCCATCGGCCTCGGCCAACGCGTCGGCCCCGGGCTGGATACCCGCCACGGCACCATCCTGACGCTGGAAGACATCAGTGTCAGCTTCGATGGTTTCAAGGCGCTGAACGCGCTGAACCTGTACATCGGTGTCGGGGAATTGCGCTGCATCATCGGCCCCAACGGCGCGGGCAAAACCACATTGATGGACGTGATCACCGGCAAGACTCGCCCCAGTCACGGCAAAGCCTGGTTCGGTGAAACCCTCGACCTGACGCAAATGAGCGAAGTGCAGATTGCCCAGGCCGGCATCGGCCGCAAGTTCCAGAAGCCGACGGTGTTCGAAGCCCTGAGCGTGTTCGAGAACCTGGAGCTGGCGCAGAAAACCGACAAGTCAGTGTGGGCCAGCTTGCGGGCTCGCTTGAGTGGCGAACAGAAGGATCGCATCAGCGAAGTGCTGGAGACCATCCGCCTGACCACCTCGGTCAATCGCCCGGCGGGCTTGTTGTCCCACGGTCAGAAGCAGTTTCTGGAGATCGGCATGTTGCTGATGCAAGACCCGCAATTGCTGCTGCTCGACGAACCGGTGGCGGGCATGACCGACGCCGAAACCGAGTTCACCGCCGAGCTGTTCAAAAGCCTGGCGGGCAAGCATTCGTTGATGGTGGTGGAGCATGACATGGGCTTTGTGGGCTCCATCGCCGACCACGTCACCGTGTTGCATCAGGGCAGCGTGCTGGCCGAAGGGTCGCTGGAACAGGTGCAGGAAAATGAGCGGGTGATCGAGGTTTATCTCGGTCGCTAGATCTGCGAACACAGAACCTGTGGGAGCTGGCTTGCCAGCGATAGCGGTGGGTCAGTCAACATCATTTTCGGATGTGCCGGCCTCATCGCTGGCAAGCCAGCTCCCACAGGGTTCGGTGTGAACCACAAGGAATTTGAGAATGCTGCAAGTCGACAAGCTGCATCAGTACTACGGCGGTAGCCACATCCTGCGCGGCCTGTCGTTCGACGTGAAGGTCGGTGAAGTCACCTGCCTGCTCGGGCGCAACGGTGTGGGCAAGACCACCCTGCTCAAATGCCTGATGGGCTTGCTGCCGGCCAAGGAAGGCGCGGTGAACTGGGAAGGCAAGCCGATCACCACGTTCAAGCCGCACCAGCGGGTGCACGCCGGGATCGCTTACGTGCCTCAGGGCCGGGAGATCTTCGGCCGATTGACCGTGGAAGAAAACCTGCTGATGGGCCTGTCGCGGTTTCCTGGCAGTGAAGCGAAGGAAGTCCCGGCATTCATCTACGAGCTGTTCCCGGTACTGCTGCAAATGAAACAACGGCGCGGCGGTGACTTGTCCGGTGGCCAACAGCAGCAGTTGGCGATTGGCCGCGCATTGGCCAGCCGACCACGGCTGCTGATCCTCGACGAGCCGACCGAAGGCATTCAACCATCGGTGATCAAGGAGATCGGCGCGGTGATCAAGAAGCTCGCGGCGCGCGGTGACATGGCGATTCTGCTGGTGGAGCAGTTCTACGACTTCGCCGCCGAACTGGCCGATCAATACCTGGTGATGTCACGCGGCGAGATCGTGCAGCAGGGTCGCGGAGAAAATATGGAAGCCGAGGGTGTACGCGGTCTGGTTACGATTTAATCTGCAGCGTCCTGACGATAACTGAAAACCATGAATTTACCTGCCCACACAACGCTGTTCACGCCTAGCTGGCATGCCGAGCTCGAACTGGGCTATGCCCGATTCGGCGACAGCACGCGCCCGGTTCAGCGCCGGCACAAAGGTCCGTTGCGGGTGCAGAAGCATCTGTATGCCGAAGGGCCCGAAGTGTGCCAGCACATCATCGTGCATCCGCCCGGCGGGATTGCCGGCGGCGACCGGCTCGACATCAGCGCCAGCGTCGGCCGCGGGGCGTGGGCGCAGATCACCAGCCCCGGCGCTGCCAAGTGGTATCGCGCGGCCGGACCGGCCTATCAGAAACTTGATCTGAAAGTAGCCAGCGGCGCGACACTGGAGTGGCTGCCGCAAGAGACGATTATCTTCAGCGCCGCCCAGGCAGAGCTCAGCACGTCCATTGACCTGGAAGGCGATGCGCGGTTGTTCTACTGGGACGTCGTGGCGCTGGGCC
Organism: Pseudomonas hormoni; assembly: GCF_018502625.1. Taxonomy (NCBI): domain Bacteria; kingdom Pseudomonadati; phylum Pseudomonadota; class Gammaproteobacteria; order Pseudomonadales; family Pseudomonadaceae; genus Pseudomonas; species Pseudomonas hormoni. Next base: position 6,385,463 of record NZ_CP075566.1, on the reverse strand, counting down.
GCCCGGCCAGTGGCGAGCGTTTTGACCTCGGGCATTTTCAGGCGCAGCTGGACATCCGCCGCGACGGCCGGTTGCTCTGGCATGAACGCCAGCGCATTGTCGGGGATGACGGCTTGCTCGATTCGCCGATCGGGCTGGACGGGCAACCGGTGTTTGCGACGTTGCTGGTGACGGGGGAGGTTGAGAGTGAGTTGCTGGAGAAGTGCCGCTCGCTGCCCAACGATGTGCGCGGGGATTTGACGCAGTTGCCGGGGCTGATCGTTGCCCGGTGCCTGGCCAGTGAGGCGCTGTTGGCGCGAGGATGGATGATCGATTTGTGGCGGTTGCTCCGGCCGGCGTTGTTAGGCCGAGAAGCAGCCCCACCCAGAATATGGAGCACCTGAACACAAATCCCCCTGTAGGAGCGAGGCTTGCCCGCGAAGAGGACCTTGAAGCCGCCAAAAGCTTCGCGGGCAAGCCTCGCTCCTACAGGGAATGTGTTTACAGATCCGAATTTTTATCTGCCCAGATGGATTCCAACGATGGACCTGACCCCACGCGAAAAAGACAAGCTGCTGATTTTCACCGCCGGCCTCGTGGCCGAGCGGCGTTTGGCGCGCGGCGTGAAACTCAATTACCCGGAAGCCATGGCCTACATTTCCGCGGCGCTGCTCGAGGGTGCCCGTGACGGCCAGACCGTGGCCGAGCTGATGCACTTCGGCACCACCCTGCTCAGCCGCGAACAAGTGATGGAAGGCATTCCGGAAATGATCCCGGAGATCCAGGTCGAAGCCACCTTCCCCGACGGCACCAAACTGGTCACCGTCCACCAACCCATCGCCTAAGGCCGCGCCATGACTTATCACATCCGCGATGCGGTGCACGCCGACCTGCCGGCGATCCGCGACATCTACAACGACGCCGTGCGGAGCACCACGGCGATCTGGAACGAACAGGCCGTCGACCTCGGCAACCGTCAAGCCTGGTTCAGCGCCCGGCAAGCCCAGGGCTATCCGATCCTGGTGATCGTCGACGGCGATAACAGCGTACTCGGCTACGCTTCATTTGGTGACTGGCGACCGTTCGATGGTTTCCGCCACACCGTCGAGCACTCGGTCTATGTGCGCAGCGACCAGCGCGGCAATGGTCTCGGCCCGCAATTGATGGACGTGCTGATCGAACGCGCCAAAGGCTGTGACAAGCATGTGATGGTCGCTGCCATCGAAAGCGGCAATGCCGCTTCCATCCGCCTGCATGAACGCGTCGGTTTCGTGACCACCGGGCAAATGCCTCAGGTGGGCACCAAGTTCGGGCGCTGGCTGGACCTGACCTTCATGCAACTGACCCTCAACCCTGGCGCCGAACCGCCGCCCGCCAGCAAGGAGTAACGCCCGATGAACGCCGCCCAATTGCGCCGCGTCAATGTTGAAAGCTTTGCGCACTATCGCCAGGGTTTGATTGATCTGCTGCTCGACGCCGTGGGCTATGGCGCCAGTGTCGGTTTCATGGCCGATCTGGATGCCACTCAGGCCCGCGCCTATTTCGATGAAGTCCAGGACAACCTCAACAAGGGCAACGTGCTGCTGTGGGTGGTGGTCAAGGACGAACAGGTGCAGGCCAGCGTGCAACTGACCCTGTGCCAGAAAGCCAACGGGTTGAACCGCGCCGAAGTGCAGAAACTGCTGGTGCGTGAACACGCGCGCCGCCGAGGATTGGGCCAACAGTTGATGAGTGCCCTGGAACAGGCCGCGCTCCAGCACAAGCGCGGCATGCTGTACCTCGACACCGAAGCCGGCTCCCCCGCCGAGGACTTCTACAAGGCGCTGGGTTACAACCGCGCCGGCGAAATCCCCGACTACGCCTGCGACCCGAGCGGTCGGTACAAACCGACGGCCCTTTACTACAAAATCCTTCAGGGAGCCCATTGATGATTCCCGGTGAATTCAAGATCCAGCCCGGCGACATCGAGCTCAACGTCGGACGTCGCACCGTCAGCCTGAAAGTGGCCAACAGCGGCGACCGGCCGATCCAGGTTGGCTCGCACTACCACTTTTTCGAAACCAACGACGCCCTGACCTTCGACCGCGCCGCCAGCCGCGGCATGCGCCTGAACATCCCCGCCGGCACCGCCGTGCGCTTCGAACCGGGGCAGAGCCGCGAGGTCGAGCTGGTTGACCTGGCCGGGCATCGTCGGGTGTTCGGGTTTGCCGGCAGGATCATGGGTGACCTGGATTAACACCGCCCCTGTGGCGAGGGAGCTTGCTCCCGCTCGAGCGCGAAGCGCTCGCAATACAGCTAATGCGATTTATCTGAATAAACCGAGACGGCAGATTTTTACGACTGCTGCGCAGCCGAGCGGGAGCAAGCTCCCTCGCCACAATGGACAGCGGACTGCCGCACTTTCCAAGGCAAACATATGAAGATTTCGAGACAAGCCTACGCCGACATGTTCGGCCCCACCGTCGGTGACAAGGTCCGCCTGGCCGACACCGAGCTGTGGATAGAAGTAGAAAAAGACTTCACCACCTATGGCGAAGAAGTGAAATTCGGCGGCGGCAAAGTCATCCGCGACGGCCAGGGTCAGAGCCAGTTACTGGCCGCAGAGGTCGTCGATACCGTGATCACCAACGCACTGATCATCGACCACTGGGGCATCATCAAGGCTGACGTCGGCCTCAAGGATGGACGCATCGCCGGTATCGGCAAGGCCGGCAATCCGGATGTGCAGCCCAACGTCACCATCGCCATCGGCGCCAGCACCGAAGTGATCGCCGGCGAAGGCATGATCCTCACCGCCGGCGGCATCGACACGCACATCCACTTCATCTGCCCGCAGCAGATCGAAGAAGCCTTGATGAGCGGTGTCACCACCATGATCGGCGGTGGCACCGGACCTGCCACTGGCACCAACGCCACCACCTGCACTTCCGGGCCATGGCACCTGGCGCGGATGCTCCAGGCCGCGGACGCGTTCCCGATGAACATCGGCCTCACCGGCAAGGGCAACGCCAGCCTGCCCGAGCCACTGATCGAACAGGTCAAGGCCGGCGCCATCGGCCTCAAGCTGCATGAAGACTGGGGCACCACGCCGGCGAGCATCGACAACTGCCTCAGCGTCGCCGATCAGTACGACGTGCAGGTGGCAATCCACACCGACACCCTCAACGAGTCCGGTTTCGTCGAAACCACCCTCGCCGCGTTCAAGGGCCGCACCATCCACACCTATCACACCGAAGGCGCGGGCGGCGGTCATGCTCCGGACATCATCAAGGCTTGCGGCTTTGCCAACGTGCTGCCGAGTTCCACCAACCCGACCCGGCCCTTCACCCGCAACACCATCGACGAACACCTCGACATGCTGATGGTCTGCCACCACCTCGACCCGAGCATCGCCGAAGACGTGGCCTTCGCCGAAAGCCGCATCCGTCGCGAGACGATTGCCGCCGAAGACATCCTCCACGACCTCGGCGCATTCTCGATGATCAGCTCCGACAGCCAGGCCATGGGCCGCGTCGGGGAAGTCATCACGCGCACCTGGCAGACCGCCGACAAGATGAAAAAACAGCGCGGCCCGCTACCCGGTGATGGTGCAGGCAACGACAACTTCCGCGCCAAACGCTACATCGCCAAGTACACCATCAACCCGGCGATCACTCATGGCATCAGCCATGAAGTGGGCTCGGTGGAAGTGGGAAAATGGGCCGATCTGGTGCTGTGGCGCCCGGCGTTTTTTGGCGTGAAACCGACGCTGATTCTCAAGGGCGGCGCCATCGCGGCCAGCCTGATGGGCGACGCCAACGCCTCGATCCCGACGCCGCAACCGGTGCACTACCGCCCGATGTTCGCCAGTTACGGCGGTTCGCTGCACGCCACCAGCCTGACCTTCATCAGCCAGGCCGCGCAGGAGGCCGGGCTTCCTGAAGCCCTGGGTTTGAAGAAGAAAATCGCAGTGGTCAAAGGTTGCCGCGACGTGCAGAAAACCGACCTGATTCACAACGACTACCTGCCGGACATCGACGTCGATCCTCAGACTTACCAGGTCAAGGCCGACGGGGTGCTGCTGTGGTGCGAACCGGCCGATGTGTTGCCGATGGCGCAACGGTATTTTCTGTTCTGAACCACGGCATATTAAAAAGGCCGGCGGGCGATTGCGCACCTGTCGGCCTTCGTTTCAATCCTCGACGGTTAACGGAATTTCGACCCTTTGCAGTTTTGCCCGATCGATGGCTTGTTGAGTCAACGTTCTGGCCAACTCCTGCATGGCATTGAATTGCGTGACCTCATCGCCATCCTTGAGGCCGCTCAATACATCGTCGAACTCCTTTCGGTAGGTTTCCTCGAGGTAGCTTTTCCAGAAGGGCTGCTCAAGAATCCGCGGCGCGAGCAGTTCGCCCTCTTCCAGCGCAAGGACCCGCTTATAGGCGTTTTCGATCATCGCCTGGGTCACACCGGCTATTTTCCGGAACAACATCCCGCGAGACTGCCAGGGCAGGTCCAGACTCAGTGCCAGATCCGTCATGTAGGCCAGGTGAACCTCCACTTCATCAATGGTGCCAGTGACGACGCCACCCTCCTGGCGACGGAATTTTTCACCGGCCGCCAACCGCTCCGCCACTCGACTACGGGCAACGGCCCCGAGCTCATCGAGCCTCGACTTGCCGCGGGCCAGCGCCACCAACTCAGCCTCGACAAGATCAGTACTGATCAGTGAATACGCTTCATGGACCAGCACCTCCACGCCCATGGCGTTGAAAAACTGAACGCCGGCATCAGCGCACGTTGTAGAGACGACAGCCTCGCTGAGAATTTTCTCGCGCAATACCGTGTTTTCTTCCATTGCGCTGAGCATGCGCCAGACCTTGGCCGTGAGGTCAGCCTTGTAGCCCGCAGTAGAATTCCTGAAATCGGCCGACTCGGTGAGCTTTCTCAGTTCGTTGAAAAAAGGTTCGGAGCCGAACTCGTCTTCTACCGCATCCCAGATGGGCTGGCGGGCATTCCAGTCGTCCTGTGTCAGCCCTTCATCCCAATACGAAGAGTCCACGGTCCCCCGTGGCGGATAAGGGCGATCAGGGTCAAGGCCGACCGACTCGATATACAGTTTGAGCCGCTCCAGGTTCGCGGCGGACAGCCAACGAGGTTCACGACTCACATTTGTACGAGCGATCAGCTCGGCACTCATCGAGCCGGGGGCTACCGTCGGCAACTCACGGATAGGGTTGTAGCGCAGGTCCAGGAACAGGTTGCGTGGTCGTGGTTTTGCGAAGAGCCCGATCGGCCATCGATCAATCCCGGTGCTGTCCAGGGTCAGTATCAACAGGTCCGGCATCTGGCTGATGTCCGGCACCCTTGTGAGTAGATTGCGATCGAGCTTCAACGCTCTCAGTCGGCGCATCGTCCGTAGCCTTGCGACGCTCTCTGGCGTCAACACGATCCGGTTGTCCGTGAGCAGAAGATTGCGCAGAAACCGCATGTCGCTGATCACCTTGGGTAACGTGGTCAGCTGGTTTGAGACCAGATTCAAGCCACGCAACTGACGGAACGGTGCCAGGAAATGCTGCTGACTGGTTTGCAACTTTGCTCCGCGCAGGTTCAATTCCGTGACATGGTCAAAATTGGCGGTCAGCACGGGCATGCCGGCAAGGTGTTGATCGAGGGGCAAGCCCTCCAGCACCAGCGCCTGGGGCTGGATAATCCCTGGAGCATCGACACCCCGGGGCCCGGTCCGCTGCCAACATTTTCGAAGCGCTTTGTACACCTCGTTTCGGGAGTTCCACTCCGCGACGCCCGCCGGGCTGAAACGAAAGGCTTTCGTCGACGAATTCATCCAGCGCTGAAACGAATGATTGAACTCGTCGAACTCGTTTTCGAGCGCCTGCACGCGCTGCTCGGCGAGGCTGTCACCAAATCCGTTGAGCATCGACTCAACCTCCTCCTCGGTGAAAGCGGGATACAACGAACGGAGTCGTCCCTGAAGAGCGCGCCAGCCGGGCGGGTGCATGGCATAGCCTTGCATACCGCCGCGCAAACGCATCGTCTGCGGATCATAGGCCGGCTTGCGTACCGGATGGTCCAGCAAAACCTGCTCGAATTGTTCGCGACCGAGCGGCGAACGCTGTATCGCGCCCCTGAGTTTGTCGCCCTGAAAGATCTCGTAGCCCAATGCCTGACGTTCCGAGTCGGGCAGGGCGTACAGCAATGAGTTGTAAAAATCGTCTGCGCCATGCAGATGCTGCCCGTGTTGATCACGAGCGTTGTAGCGACCGTCTTCATCTAGGATCAACACCTTGCGAACCGCTGCATCTTCAGCACCGACGCTGGCCTGCAACTTGCCATTGAACGACAGCTCACGAATTTCAATGCGCAGGTTCGACGACCAGCCCGGCAGCGTCTGAACCGAACCCAGTTCGAGCCGACGGGTATCGACAGTGCTCAGTTGTTCCAGATAGAGACCTTCGTAGGCGCGAGCCAGACGCACCTTGTTACTCGCGGCCTGGAGCTGCTGACGCAATCCCAACGGGATCCGTTTTTTTTCTTTGAGGAAACGCAGGTCTTCAGCATCGGCATCCGCCAACAGCTGTTCGGCCATACCAACCGGCAGATCGGGATAGTCGCCTTGAAGCCTGCCCACGCGGGCATCGGTCGAGTACTCCGCACATTTATATCGCGCCTCGAAAATGTGCCGCGTGCGTTTGTCGGCCTGTATCGCCAATTGATCGCGCATCGCTTGAACACGTACTGCTTTGTCGGTGGAGATCGCTTTGCCGAGCAAGCCCTCTGTTTCAGGTTCGTCCAGAAACGCCAGCAGCCGAGTCTCAAGCTGACCGGCCTGTAGCTCGGCCAAACCCACCATCAGTGTGTCGGCAGATGTCGCACCCACGTTGCCATAGGTCATGGGCTCGCTGCCGACCGGGAACGGATCGGTGAGGGTGATGGCTTTGGATTCCGGCCATCGCGGCAGTTCAGTCATCAATTCGGGCAGGTGTCCGGCCAGTTCTTCGCTGATCACCCCGTTACGAATCTGTTCGCCGAGCCGGCCTGCCCTGGCGTAGAGATCAAAGCGCTTGAGCGTATCGATCAACAGGGGCGGCGGCAGTTCGTGCTCGACATGGAGGCGACGCAGGACCTTTTCGTCAACACCGCTGACGCTGAGAACCTGCTCCAGTGTCGTATCGCTGACGGTGCTGGCCAGTGGGTTGAGACGACGCAGAACCCGAGCTTTTTCCCATTCGATGGGGCGCTCGAGTTCGGTTCTCCAGGCGCCGGCCCCATTGTGCTCAACCTGCGGCGCATAGGCCGCGGACCGGGTCGGATGCTGCAGGCGATGGTCACCGGTTTGCAGGTCCTTCGTGACCACGTAATGCTTGTCGTCCAACTGAAGCACGTCGCTCCCGTTGTGCTGATGCAAACCCAGTTCGTCGGGGCTCGAGGTCTCGGGCAGCGTGATCCTGTGCTCGTAAGGGGCAAGGTCGGGGTTCCACAGGCGTGTGGAACCGTCGGGCATAGAAACGGGCTTGAGGTTATCTACAAATGGCGATGGCTTGATCAGCGCCGCACCGGTGGGCAATACGTGGCCTGCGCCCATCAGCGCCAGTTGGGCAAAGTTGATGATGACGCTGTTGATATGGGCAGAGGCTTCATCCTTGTCACCCTGGCTCCAGTCCTCGACCCCTTCGGCGAACTCAGCCATCAGTTGGGCGACCATCACGCCCAGCACCACCTCGCCCATGCCGGGCACCAGCATCGCCGCGAAATTCAAGATGTTCCAGCCGATATCCAGATAGCTGATCAGCCTGTTCCAGCGGGTTTTGGCATCTTCGTCCCCCGTGGGCACCGCAATGAGCCGTGCATCGGCAATCGCCTTGTCGCGCTTCTCGCGATACAGATACTCCCAAAGGTTATCCGCGATCGGCACGGTGATCGGATCGGCGTTGGGGTTTTCGACCGGGGTCTCCCGCCACCATGGGCCCATGTTGAGCGGTTCACGTTGATGCCAGGTGATTTCCTTCAGCCGCTCGTTGACCCGTTTGAAAAACTTCGGTTTATCCTTTTGAGCAACAAACCGGCTGAAGAACTGCTGATACTGTGTATCTTGCAGCTGAGTGACCAGCTCTTTCATGAACGCTGTCAGTGACGGATATTCTTTCAAAGGATGTATGGGGTCGTCAGGCACGTAAGCAATCAATGGGCCTGTCAAACGACTCTGGTCGTAGAAATCCGACCGGCGTGTATATTCTTCCGTCAATGCACCAGGACCGTTGGCAAAAACATCGGAGATCGACTTGTATTTTTCATAAACACTGTCATTGAGACCTGGTATTCGCTTGGACCAGTCGTATAAAAAATGTGTGTCTTCCGGAATAAGACTCAGCAGGCTTTGCTCTATGTCGCTTTTTTTCGCAATCGCACTAAAAAGCACAACACCGGACAACTTGAAGCCCATCATTCTCAATCGATGAACTTGCAAATTTTTGTCATGATATTTTCCATCGAGTTTGCCGCTCACTAGATCCTTGATGACCCGCAAGCCATTGAGCCCGACATCCGACGTCATGAGCGCAGTCTTTGCAGCAACTTTCAATGCCGATTTCTCGACGGCAACCGATTGATCCCTCAACCTCTTCCGCTCCTCGGAATCGGCAGGCGTCAGCAGCGATTGAATGTGTTTCTGGTACTGCGCACCGATATCCAGCGTCCGGCAGAGGGCAGCAAATTGCTCGGTGGTAATGGCATGCAGCTTCGGCGCCCCCGTGTCGTCAAGCGTATAGACGCCCGACCCGTTGCGAAAAAATCCTTCCCCGGTCTCGGGCTCTTCGAAGTTATGCAACGCGGCATCCAGCAATGAAGCATGCCTGGAGCGAGTAGCACCACGGTCGATGCCGAATATGATTTTGTCGGGCACGTAAAGTTTGAGGATTGTTGTTTCAACGTCCAGATCAAGGTTGAATTTCTTTTTGATAGCATTCGTCAACAGCGGCTTGGCAAACGCCTGGATATTCTGCTGGAGGGACTTCAATGTCGAATCTACGTCAGCCTGCAAACGCCAATGCAACTGCAAAAGCTCTTTCAGATCCTGTCGCTTTACAGAGGACAGTAATCGATAACTTTCCGGAACGGCCACGTTCTCTTTCAAGGACTTCAACCTGTGGTCCGGCGCATTTTTTATCGCGTCAGGGATGAGCGATTTGATCTTTTCATAATGCACGCCTTTATTTTCACTTAAAGACCGGCCTAAATCCGGAGTTGATATTGCAATAGACATGTCCATGACTACCTGACCTTAATAATTAGACCTTTAGATTACTGATCAGGATTAAAAACAAAAAATCAAATACTTGCTCATAACAGGACAAAAAACACAACAACCACCCAACTATTGAAGAGACAAAAACAATTATATACCGCACGTACTTGCGCACTTCATGCGTGCCTCCTTACCGACGGTGTTCAACACGCCTGTCAAAAGGTACAAAGATGCACCACACTTGCGGGTTATCAATACCCAGCAAGGTGTCCGTTCATGCGCTTATCTGAATTCATCGTGCGCCATGTGGATCGTATCGTTGATGAATGGGAAAAATTCGCCAAAGACATCAGCGCCGAGCAGTCACTGGACCGCGCAACGTTGCGCGATCATGCGAAGTCGATCCTGCTGGCCTCGGCATCTGATATGTGCAAGGCGCAAAGCGCCAGCGAGCAAATGGCCAAGGCCAAGGGAGAATGCCTGGAAAAAACGCCAAGCCTGAATACTGCCGCCGCCAGCCATGGTGAACTGCGCCACACCGTCGGTTTCGATCTGGTGCAGATGACGTCCGAGTTCCGTCACTTGCGCGCCTGCGTGATTCGCCTGTGGGTCGACGCCCTTGAGTCGCCGGATCTCCAGTACTTTCAGGACATGATCCGCTTCAACGAGGCCATCGACGAAGCCCTGGCCGAGTCGACGGCGGCCTATGCCGAGCAGGTCAACCGCTCGCGGGACATTTTCCTCGCCATCCTCGGCCATGACCTGCGCGCACCGCTGCAAGCGGTGAGCATGTCCACCGAAATGCTGCTGCGCAAAGCGCCCCTCGAAGGCGATGCATTGACGTGCGCGAACAATATCAAGCGCGGCGCGCGAAATATGGCGGTGATGGTCAGCGATTTGTTGGAGTTGGTGCGCAGTCGCCTGGGCAAGAGCCTGCCCATCGAGCCCGCGCCCATGGACATGGCTGACGCGATGCACGCCGCGATCGCCGAAGCCCGCGCGGGTAACCCGGAGTGCGATCCGAGGGTGAACGTAACAGGAAACACCCGCGGTGTCTGGGATGCCGGGCGGCTGGCCCAGCTGTTGCAGAACCTGATCGGCAATGCGTTGCAGCATGGTTCGAACAAACGGGATGTTACAGTCACCCTCAGCGGCGAACCCGATGCGGTTCGCCTCACGGTGCATAACTACGGCATACCGATTCCCGAGGACGCGATTGGCACGATCTTCGATCCGCTGGTGCGCACCGCCGACGAGGAACTCGGCGCCCCCTCCACCAGCCTTGGCCTGGGATTGTTTATCGTCAAGGAGGTGGTGAATGCCCACGGCGGGACCATCGAGGTCAGCTCGAACGAAACCGACGGGACGCTGTTTACGGTGGTGTTGCCCAGAAACATCCTGGGTTGTTGAAGGGAAAAGGCTTTTGTGGCGAGGGAGCTTGCTCCCGCTGGGCTGCGAAGCGGCCCCACTTATCCCTGAAAAGAAGGGGACTGCTACGCAGTCCAGCGGGAGCAAGCTCCCTCGCCACAGGTTCAGTGCTCAACGCTATTCAACCACCAACCGCCCCAACCGCTGCTTGAGCATCCGATTCTCCGCCCGCAGTTGCTGGACCTCTTCCAACAGGTCCAGCGCCAGCGCGACGCCTTCCCACTCCAGTTCCAGATCGCGCCGCAGCTTGGCGGCGCGCTTGGCCAGCGCCAACTCATAATCGTTGAAACGCCAATCCTTGGGCTGCTTGCCCTGAGGTTCGAGGATGCCGTGCTCGACGATTTCGATCACGTAGACGTCCGACAGGTCGGTCGCCTCACAGAATTCTGCCATGTCCAGTTGAACGATCAGGGGGTTGCTCATGATGGGCTACTCCGTCTCTTGGATCAGAAGTTTTCTCTCGGGTCGAACGCGGCTTTTTTAGCCAGCTCCTGCCACAACGCCTTGACCTCATCGCTTGAGGCTTTCGGCATGACTGCCTTGAGCTGCACGAACAGATAACCGCGTTGCCCGGCCTTGTTCAGCAAACCGTGGCCCTTGGCGCGCATGCGCTGGCCGTTCTGGCTGCCGGCCGGCACCTTGAGGTTGATCTTGCCTGTCAGTGTAGGCACAGCCACTTCGGTACCCAACGCCAATTCCCATGGCGCCAGCGGCAAGGTGATGATCAGGTTCTCCCCTTCGACATCGAATTTCGGGTGCGGCGCAAACCGGATGGTCAGGTACAGGTCGCCATTGGCCCCGCCACCGATGCCCGGTGCGCCCTGGCCCTTGAGGCGGATGCGCTCGCCGTCGGTGACGCCGGCCGGGATCTTCACGTTCAGGCTTTTGCTGGTGTTACTGACGTGCTGGCCGGCCGCGTTGTACTGCGGCACCTGGAAGGTGACCTTTTTCGATTCGTTCGAGAGGGTTTCTTCCAGAAAAATCCCAAGTTCCATTTCCACGTCTTGCCCTCGACGTCCGGCACTGCGACGCGACTCTCCACCACCAAAACCAGGGCCACGGTTACCGAAGATCGAACTGAAGAAGTCCGAGAAGTCGCCCGAGTCCTGACCGCCACCGAAACCACCCGCACCACGCCCCTGCCAACCCGGCGGGCCCTGGAATGGTTGGCCGTGCTGGCCGTATTTGCGCAAGTCGTCGTATTCGGCGCGCTTGTCGGCGCTTTTTAGCGCTTCATAGGCTTCCGACGCGTCCTTGAACTTGGACTCGGCGTCCTTTTCCTTGCTGACATCGGGGTGGTATTTGCGCGCCAGCTTGCGATAAGCCGCCTTGATCGTCTTATCGTCCGCGGTCGGTTCCACACCGAGAATCTTGTAATAGTCTTTGAAGTCCATCGTGGGAATCACCATCCATTATCAAAATCGCGCCACCTGCCACAGCATGCTCTTTTTTGCCGCACGAGGTTTGACCGATCTCAAGTGTTGACCGGGCAGCGCATCAGAAGTTTATCGGCAGCAGAAGGCGGTTCTTGCGACCGTCCGATGGCTGCCAGGCTCAATGCAGACAAGTTTGGGGCATCCCGCCAGCTTATCAAGGCGCTATTGCCCGAGATTTAGCGGATAGTCGGCCTTCGAATCTGCGCCGCACTGACATACACTGCGCGGCCGTTTTTTAACCGGAACCTGAAAGACATGAAAAACGCATCTCCAGCCCGTGCCTGTGGTATCGACTTCGGCACGTCCAACTCCACCGTCGGCTGGCTGCGCCCCGGCATGGAAACGCTGATCGCGCTGGAGGACGACAAGATCACCCTGCCGTCGGTGGTGTTCTTCAACATGGAAGAACGCCGCCCGGTGTACGGCCGGCTGGCGCTGCACGAGTACCTGGAAGGTTACGAAGGCCGGTTGATGCGCTCGCTCAAGAGCCTGCTGGGCTCCAAGCTGATCAAGCACGACACCAGCGTGCTCGGCACGGCGATGCCGTTCAAGGACCTGCTCGGTTTGTTTATCGGTCAGCTGAAGAAGCGCGCCGAAACAGCCGCCGGTCGCGAGTTCGACGAAGTGGTGCTGGGGCGCCCGGTATTCTTCGTCGATGACGACGAAATGGCCGACCAGGAAGCGGAAAACACCTTGGTGGACGTGGCCCGCGCCATCGGCTTCAAGGATGTGTCGTTCCAGTACGAGCCGATTGCGGCGGCGTTCGACTATGAGTCGACCATCGAAAAGGAAGAGTTGGTACTGATCGTCGACATCGGCGGTGGTACGTCGGACTTCTCGCTGGTGCGCCTGTCGCCCGAGCGCCGCAACCACGACAACCGTCACGATGACATCCTCGCCACCGGCGGCGTGCATATCGGCGGGACCGATTTCGACAAGCAACTGAGCCTGCAAGGCCTGATGCCGCTGTTCGGCTATGGCAGCCGGATGAAGAGCGGCGCGTACATGCCGACCAGTCACCACATGAACCTGGCGACCTGGCACACGATCAACTCGGTGTACTCGCAGAAGTCGACCCTGGCCCTGGGCAGCATGCGTTACGACATCGAAGACACCGGCGGCATCGACCGTCTGTTCAAGCTGATCGAGCAACGCGCCGGGCACTGGTTGGCGATGGAAGTGGAAGAAACCAAGATCCAGCTGACCCACGCCGACAGCCGCCATGTGCCGCTGGACCGCATCGAACCGGGCCTGAGCGTCGAGCTGAGCCGGGCGCTGTTCGAATCGGCCATCGACAACCTGCTGGAACGCGTGCGCAACAGCGTGACCCAGTTGCTCAACGACGCCAACGTGCGGGTCGATCAGGTGGATACGGTATTCTTCACCGGCGGTTCGAGCGGGATTCCGGCGTTGCGCAACAGTGTGTCGGCGATGTTGCCGAAGGCGCGGCATGTGGAAGGGAACATCTTTGGCAGTATCGGCAGCGGCCTGGCGATCGAAGCGGCCAAGCGTTACGGCCCGATGGACTGACCTGACACCTTGTGGCGAGGGAGCTTGCTCCCGCTGGGCCGCGAAGCGGCCCCGCTTATCCCTGAAAAGCAGGGGACTGCTACGCCCGAGCGCGGACCGGTCCGCGGGAGCAAGCGCCCTCGCCACAGGTCGAACAACATCCGATCAAACCATCCCCACCTGCTTCAACTCACTCTTCAGATACGCGTAATAAATCGGCCCCGCCACCACCCCAGGCAGGCCGAACGCGGCCTCGAACACCAGCATTGCCAGTAGCAACTCCCACGACTTGGCACTGATCTGCCCGCCGACAATGCGCGCGTTGAGGAAGTATTCGAGCTTGTGGATAACAATCAGATAACCCAACGCCGCCACCGCGACCCAGATCGACAGCGACAAACCGACGATGGTGATCAGCGTGTTCGACATCAGGTTGCCGATCACCGGTAGCAGGCCGAGCAGGAAGGTCAGCACGATCAGGGTCTTGGTCAGCGGCAGCTTGATGCCGAACATCGGCAGGACCACCGCAAGGAAAATCCCGGTGAAGAAGGTGTTGAGCAGGGAAATCTTGATCTGGGCGAACACGATATTGCGGAAGGCCTGCACCAGCAGGTGCAAACGATCGAACAGTGCGGCGGCCAGCGGCTTGCGCTTGGTCACGTCCGGCACACGTTGCAGGGCAATGATCGCCCCCAGCACCATGCCGATCAGCAGCGTCACGAACATGTGCGCCGCGTCTTTGCCGACGAGCTGCAAGTCGCTGAGGTGTTTGCTCATCCACTCGCCGATGGCCACGCGGAACTCGGCAGCACTGGCAGGCAGGTAGGCGTCGATGAACGGCGGCAATTGCCCGCGCGCACGGTCGACCACGCCCATGAATTTATCGAGGGAAGCCCCGGGGTTTTCCGCCTCGTGCAGCAGAAAGCTGATGGCGCCGGCAAAGATCAGCGCCAGCACACTTACCACCAGCGTCCCCAGCAACGCCACCGCCAGCCAGCGTGCACGCCGCCCTTCGATCAGCCGCTGCAATTGCGGGGTGAGCATGTTGACCAGTTCGAACACCAGCAAACCGGCGAGCAGGCTCGGCAGCAAGCGCAGCGGGATCACCAGCAGCAAACCACCAAAGATGATGACCCAACTGATCAGCAGCAAAACTTGGCGTTGAGAAAACGTTGGCATACAGCCTCAAAACAAACGGCGTAAAAGGATTGGCAGTCTGCCAGCGTTCGGGTGCCAGCACTAGGGATTGTGTGGGGCGACCTTGGTCGGGGGCTCGGAGGTTTTTTGTAGTGACCTTGCCGGCCTCATCGCTAGCAGGCTAGCTCCCACAGGGGAATGCATTCCAAGTGTGGGAGCTAGCCTGCTAGCGATGAGCTCCCCACAGCCCCCCAGTCCAGTGCTTATTTTTTCTTCAGGCAATCGCTCATGAACGCCTTGCGCTCATCACCCTTGAGAGCTTTGGTCGCCGCATCGGCATTACAGGTTTTCATCTTCTCCTGCTGAGGAGTCAGGGCTTTCGCGTCATTAGCAGCTGGCGCCGCTTTAAGGCACGTACTCATGAAGGCTTTGCGCTCATCACCCTTGAGACTTTTTGCGGTAGCGTCGGCGTTGCAGGTGGTCATCTTGTTCTGTTGGGCCGTGGCAGCGAAGCCCTGGGAACAGAGCAACAAACCGATCATCAACAAAGGGACACGCAACATCTTCATGGAGTTTTCTCCTTGTTGCCGCACCGAGGGGCACGACCTCGTTCTGGAGTGTAGACAAAGCCTGTTACACCTTCCTGCTTCCTGGGCAGGAGCAGGGAGCAATGCCTTGCCCCCCTACTGGATTTATTCCGCCTCCTCGGGCAAAAACTCCTTGAACGCGTCGAGGTACTCATCGTAAGCCGCCATTCGCTGCTCGATGACGGAAACAGGCAAGTGCTCGAACGACACAGGAACCTCGCCTGGGACACTGTAGGTAGAGCCCAGCGCTTTCATGGAGGTGAACTGGGCGTACGCGCCTTTCTGATGGAGCTTGTTTATCTTTATTTGCCGGAGGGTGTTTTCTTTCGACACCTGCGGCAGTGTCGCCTGCCCCGGCGGGGTATCGTGGATGAACTCGTAATCAGCGACGGCAGGTCCCGGTTCCAGTGTTTCTACGGCCGGCAACTCAAACGTAAAGTAGCCCTTGTCGGCCGTATGTGCCGCGGGGAATTCGGGCCAGGAGTCCGCGACAACCAGCTCGGCGGGATTGCTCAAATCATTGCCGATGACCACATACTGATGATCAAAATCCGTAGCCCGGACGATATGGACCCGGGAAGTTCTTGGCTGGCTGGCAAGAATCGAAAAGGTCACTTTCGAGTTTTCCGAACAGTTTCCGCCCTTGATTTCGATGGCTTTGCGGGCGTGTTCGGCGACAGTCAATTTGGCCGTGAAGCCACCCTCGTGTAGATCCAGCTGCCGCAGGCCCTTGATTTTCGCGATAGCCGAACCACCGCGCTGCCAGATGCTCGGCAGCTGATTACCCGACAGTGGAATCAATTCCTTGGAGCGGTAAATCGCGCGTTGAGCCAGTTGCAGATCGGCCATCACCTGGGGGGAAACTTCGACCGGTTCCGGGGACGACATTCCTTCATCGGAAAACGCGTTGCGCAGTTCAACCAGCGCCTCGACAGGCTGCACAGGGTTTTCTCTGACGGCGCGTTGCAGGGATTGGTACTCATCGATCCGTCCGGTCTGCTCCAGATTCCGTGCGTTGGCACCCAGGTTTCGCTCGGCGTCCGTGAGCGGCACCAGACGGTCATCGGTAAACAGCCGCTCGACCAGCGAGTTGTACTGCTCGGGCAGCATCAGTTTTTGCAGGTCTGGCAACGCCTCGATACTGTTCACGACTTTCTGATTGGCTTCCCAGCTGTCGGCGTTTGCTTCGCCCAGCGCTTTCCAAAGGGATTCAAAGTAGCTATCCGGGCAAGTTTCATGCATCAACTTCAAGCCCCGTAGATAGTTGTACTTTTCATACTCGGGAACAGACGGGTGGAATGCCGCCTCGACAGGTTCCGGCCAGTCATTGGCGATGTTCCTCAATTGCGTCACTTCACCCACCGTATCCGGATTACCGCCACGCAGACGCATTACTGTCGGGTCATAGGTCGCGGGTTGAAGCACCGGCAGATCGGCCAGGACCTTCGTCAACCGGTAGGGTTTCAGCGCGTTGTCACGCAGCGCCTCTTTCAATTTCAGCCCTTCGCCGATGTGAATGTTCAGCCCGTTACGCTCGGCATCCGGAAGCGCCTGCAGGATCGAGGTGTAGAAGTCGCTGGCTGAATGAAGTGCGTTGCCTTCATCGTCGTAGGGCTGATAAGTACCGCTTTCGCTTTCGACTACCGTACGGTGAATCGTGGCGTCAGCTCTGCCGATACGATCGAGTCGACGACCACCATAGCTGTACTCCTGAAGCTCGATGCTTACATCAGAATTCCAGCCGGGCAGGTTCTCCAGGGAATGTATCGCCAGCCTGACGGTGTCCGTGTTCTCGATCGACTCCAGATAAAAACCTTCGTAGGCACGGCTGACCCGTATCTCCTGAAGTGCCCAACGGCCCTGGTTCAAAAGTCGCTCCGGAACTCTGCCGAACCTGATCTCTTTCAGCTCCGCGGGCGTGGCGATGGCCACCAGTTCCTGTGCGACACCACCCGGCAAGTGCTTCAACTGCCCCTGAATCACTTGCGCTTCGGCAGTCGTCGCCCGCTCGATGCTGCGATAACGAGTATTGAACAGTGACGATTTTCGCTCGCTGGCCCGTCGTGCGAGCGCGCTTCTCAGGTATTTGGCGTTCACCTCGGGCACGCTGGGGGGAACGCCTAACTCATCGTTCATCAACGTTTTGATTTCAGCGTCATCCAGATGCGACAGCAGTGTTTTAAGCAGATCGCCATCGATCAATCGCCTGAGGGACACTCGCACCGGTGTCGAACTCGTGCGGCCTATGACCTTCAGCACCTGGCCATCCCCCCCCGCCAGTTCTATCGCCTCGCCCGGCCACACGCCATCCAGCAACTCGAACTGAAAGACGGGATCGGCCTTCAGGTAATCCTGCGCGCGGGAGCTGCCGATGTTTTCGATGAACGTGCGAATTTCGCGATCGACCCTGAACCGGGCAACCGTATCCTTGAGCAAGGGAATGACGGATTCATTGTTGGCATACATGCGCCGAATCGCCCCGGCATCGGCACGGCTAACCGTGCGAATGTCAGCGTAAACGTCCTCCAGCCCCTCGGCCGACCAGCCGAGCCGCTTCATCAGCGTCTGGTCATCCCAGGTACGAGGCTGCTCGCCTTCCATCACGAAAATGCCATCGCCATTACTCTCGACCCGCGGCTGGTAGGCGTCGGAGCGCGAAGGGTGCCGAATCCGGTGTTTACCGGTTTGCGGGTCTTTCCCGAGCTCGAAATGATCGGTATCGATGCGCAGAAAATGTTTGCCCTGATGCGGGTACAAACCGGAAGCGTCGGGTTTTGAATCAGCCTTGAAGCCCGGATTCTGTTGTCGATAGGGGTCCAGATTCTGCGTCCATAACCGTTGCTCGCCATTGGGTAGCGTAACGAGGCTGGAGCCTTCGATCAGCGCTGACAACCTTGGAAGCAATACTTCCTTGCCAATCGCGACACCCGTCCCGAACAGTCCCAGTTGAATCAGGCTTTCAACGAAACCGATCAGATGCTCCGCCGATTCCTCATACAAGCCCTCGGCGAGATCGACGACGCCCTCCACGACCTCAGTGGCAAGTTGATAAATCATGTAACCCATCATCAACTCGCCGACCCCGGGCACAAAAAGCGCTGCCACCGTCAGCGCGACATTCAGGATGTCGGCGAGTATTTTCCCGAGGTTGTCGATCCATTCCCAACGTTCGGAAAGGTCTGCATCCTCAGTGGAGATAGCCAGCCTGCGACCATCGCTGAGTATCTTGTTCAACTGCTCCTGGAAGAGATAAACCCACACGTCGCCGTTGAAGCGATGTTCGACATCCTCGTCAAACAGCACGACGTTGAAGTGCAGGCGCGGGTTGTCCGCAGGCGTTTCGCGCCAGGCGGGGAGGTTCGCGCCCCACTCTTCTCCGTGATAGGTCACCAGCGACAATTTCGCGTTCAGCGCGGCAAAGAAATGACCGCGCTCACCGTGCCCCACAAAACGGCTGAAGAACTGCTGATAACTCATTGCGGAAGGGGAAGAGGCCGGATCGTTGTCACGCAGTTGTCGGGTCAGTTCCAGAGCGAACGCCTTTGGTGAAACGTACTCTTTCAGGGGATGTTCCGGATCATGGGGCACGTACGCGATGACGCGCCGTGTCTCGGCATTGGAGGCGTCCAGGTCGGGGGCGATGAGCACGATGCCGGTCAGGCGGGTATCCAGGATCGTCAAGTGATAAAAGCGTACCTGGAGCCCGTCAAGCTTCATGTTTTTACTGCCGTCGAGCATGCCTCTCACCGTCAGATACCCGGCTTCGGTAATGTCTTTTTTCATCAGCGCGACGTGGACAGCGGTTTTCAGAGTATTTTTCTGGCTGCTGACGATTTTGCGCTCCAGCGTTACTTGAGCCACGCCGTCCCTGGGCCGTAAGTATTTCCTCAGATGCTGGTTGTATCGGGCACCAATATCCAGTTTTCGGCACAACGCCTTGAATTGATCAATCGTGATTTCATTGTTGAACCCTTTAATTTCGAAATGACCTTTTGCGTCGGGCTTGCTAATGAATGCCGAGTCAGCCAAGAGTTCTTCATGCCTGGAAAAATTATGTATGGCCGCCTCTAACAAAGAGACCGTCCTGGAATGAACTGCGCCTCCCACGTTAAGTTTTCCAGTTGGAAATTTGATCAGATAATAAATTCTCAGATGGGTTTCACGAACATCTTCATCCCTTCCGAATTGTTCTTTTAATGCCTTGCGCAACAACGGCTCAGCAAAGGAGTGTATGTCCTGCAACCCGTCGAACAGCTTGTCCACGGCGTTTTGCGCGTGCCACCACGTCTCTGCTGCGAGTTTCAGAGCAGCGTGCTCGTGGGGCACGGCGCTCTTGACCCATTCAGGGATAACTTTAGGACTGTTCTTTAAGTCACGGACCCGCGGCAAGGAAGTTTGACTCAGCCAGTCTGGAATAGCGCTTTTTATAAACTCATGATGAATTCCCCGGTCTTGCTCGATAACACTTGAATTAACGCCAATTCGCACTAAGCCACTCATTTACCAACCCCTGCATATTTATAAAGTAGCAGGAGCCTACAGCGAGAACCTTTTGCTTTAATGAAGTCGCTTTCGGATAAGCGTGTAAGAAACATCCCTAACAATCAAATAATCAGAACACCCTATGGCGCCGATAATGTTCCGGGGTGCATCCCGCCTGACGCTGAAACATGGCGATAAAGGCCGAGCTGCTGCTGTAACCCAGGTCGAAGGCAATTTCCTGCACAGTCTGTGAGCGCTCCAGGGCTTCGATGGCCGCGAGAAATCGCAGACGCTGGCGCCACTCGCCGAAGCTCATGCCCAGTTCGCGAACGAACTGGCGGGCCAACGTCCTTTCGCTGACATGCACCTGTCCTGCCCAATGTGCCAGCGGCTGGTTATTGCCGGGCTCGGCTTGCAGGGCTTCGAGGATCGCCAACAAGCCAGGGCTGCTGGCATAGGGCAAGTAGCACTGATGCACCGGCGCCTGTTGCAGTTGATCCACCAGCACCTGGGCCAGACGCTTGTCAGGGTCCTGCTCGGGAATCTTCACATCACGGGCGGCGAAGTCCTTGAGGATCGCTTTGAGAATGTCGCTGATCGCCAGGGTGCAGGCCTGCTGTGGCAGTTCCTGGCAGAGCGCCGGCGCGAGGCAAACCGCGCGGTAGTTGATCGGCTGATTGCTGTAAAAACTGTGCTCGATCTGCGGTGGCACCCACACGGCGTATTGCGGTGGCGACATGAACCGGCTGCTGCCGATTTCCATGTGCAGGACACCGTTGGCCGAATACTCCAGCGTGCCCCAGGGGTGACGATGGGCCGAGGCATATTCGTGGGTATTGAAGTCGGCATACCGGAAGTACACCGGCGAAGGCAGTTCGCTGAAATCCAGCAGGTCGATGTGTTTACTGGCCATGCTGTCCGTCATCCGGGGCGGGTTGTCTGGATCGAAGTATAGGCTTTCATCCAGACAGCGGATAATGGCGCCTCATTAATGTTCTGGTTGTTCCTGATGCAATACGCTTATCCCCTGCTGGCCATTTTCATTTGGGCCGGCAACACCGTGATCACCAAAATGTCGGCCGGAGCGATCTTCCCCGCCGAGATCGGTTTTTACCGCTGGCTGCTGGCCGGATTGTTGTTCACGCCGTTCATGCTCAAACCCGTCATCGCCCATTGGTCGGCCATTCGTCCGAACCTGGGGAAGATTTTCATCCTCGGCGTGCTCGGAATGGCGGTGTATCAGAGCCTGGCGTATTTCGCGGCGACGCTGACATCTGCCACCAACATGGGAATCATCCTGTCGCTGATGCCGTTGATGTCGCTGGCCATGGCGATCGTGAGCCTCGGCCAGCGTCTGACGGCGGGAGCGCTGGCCGGTGCCGTGATGTCGTTTGCAGGAGTGTTGGTGGTGGTGTCGTCCGGCAGCCTCGGTGCTTTGCTGGAGCACGGGGTGAATCTGGGCGATGCGATGATGCTGATCGCCACGCTGGCCTACGCGATCTACAGCACCCTGCTGAAAAAGTGGCAGCTGCGTTTGCCGCCGCTGGTGTTGTTGTATCTGCAGGTGTGGGTGGCGGTGGTGGTGCTGTTTCCGCTGTTCGCCGTGTCGCCGAAAATCGGCCCGACGCTGCAGAACATTCCGCTGGTGCTGTATGCCTGCCTGCTGGCTTCGATGGTTGCGCCGCTGGCGTGGATGCAGGCAGTGGTGCGTCTGGGGCCGAGCCGGACCACGCAATTTTTCAATCTGTTGCCGTTGCTGACGGCGCTGATTGCCGCGGTGGTGCTGCATGAGCAATTGGCGATGTATCACCTGGTCGGCGGGGTGTTGACGTTGGGTGGGGTGATTGTTTCGGAGCGCTGGACCACGGTGCTAGGCCGCGCGTAATCAAACTGTGGCGAGGGAGCTTGCTCCCGCTCGAGCGCGAAGCGGTCGCAAAAAATGGGTCTGCTGCGCAGCCCAGCGGGAGCAAGCTCCCTCGCCACAATCGGGTTAAACCCCCGCCGCTTTCAACCGCGCCGCATGCTCGACAAACAACCGTATCGGTTCCGCGCCCTTCCCCACCAATCCCAGCGACTGGTTGACGATGTCAAAGTGGTCCAGCGGATACTCATCGCCAATCACCGTCCCCAGATGCGAGCTGTAACGCCCGACCATCCCGTCGCAATGCCCGGCTTCGCGCACGAAGGTTTTGGCAAACAGCCGACAACTGCGGTTGGTCCCGTCGAACAGATTACGCCCGCGATCAGTCTTGCCCGGCTGCAAGGTGCCGGACCACGAGTAATAGCGCACGCCGTTGACCTCTTCCGGCCCGTGCCCGCCCCAGGTTTCCGGCAAGCCCTGTGGATAACGCTGATTGAACAGCGTCACCCCGGCAGTCGTGAGGGATTCATGGGAGGCGTGAATATCCACCGGCAGCTTCGGCCCGCGATAGCCGGTTTCCAGCAGGCTCATTAACGCGCCGATGATCCAGAGAAAAAAGGCGAGCAACCGCCCCTTCACGCTGTCCGCCGGATAGTGTTTGTGCAGGTAATCCGCCAGTTCCGAGCCGTGATTGGGGCCTGCCACTGACGTGACAGACGCCACGCGATCCGGGCGTTTCGCGGCGGCGTAACGGGCGGTCAGCGAGCCTTGGCTGTGGCCGATCAGGTTGACTTTCTCGGCGCCGGTTTCCCGCAGGATCTCGTCGATGCGCGCCAGCAATTGCTCGCCGCGCACCTCGGTCGAGTGGAGCGGCGAAACCTGCACCGCAATCACCGTCGCCCCCCCTTGGCGCAACGCCGCGACAATCCCGTACCAGTACGGATACAGCACCAGACGGATAAACCCGAGCATTCCCGGGACCAGCACCAACGGATAACGCGTGGCAGAACCTTGCGACATGGGCGGACGTCCTTGTGATCGGTGAGGTGACGCAAGGCTGAATGCAAGACATCAGCCAAGCATCGTTATCAAAAATGACAACTCGACGACCAGTCTATGACATCCGTTCTATTTCAGCCCTGCCACCCCCGCCACGATCAACCCGACCGACACCAGTTTGACCGCTGTCAGGCTTTCGCCGAGCAGCGCAAACCCGAGAAACACCGTGCCCAGAGAACCGATGGCGGTCCAGATCGGGTAGGCGATGCTCACTGGTAATTCGCGCATGGCCAGGGTCAGGAAGTAGATCCCGCCCACCGCCGCCACCACAGTGATCAGCGACGGCCAGAGCCGCGTGAAGCCTTCGGCGTACTTCATGCCCATGGCGAAGGTGACTTCGAACCCGGCGGCGATCAGCAAAAACACCCAGGCCATCTAGAACTCCCTGGCCAGCGTCAGCAAACGCTGCTCGGCCTCGGCGACGGAGACCTCAAAGGTGCGCTCGGCGGACTCTTCGCCCTCGGCGGCGACCACGGTGACGTCGGTAATGCCGATGAAACCCAACGCCGTGCGCAGCAACGTATCGGCATGGTTCAGGGCTTCGAGTTCACCCCCGGGACCGAAGCCGAATCCGCCACGGCTGGTGACGATCAGCGCTTTCTTGCCCTGCACCAGCGGCTCGTATTGGGCGACGCCGTTGTCCAGCGTGTGATTGAAGGTCAACCCGAGCCGCACCACCTGATCAATCCACGCCTTGAGGCCGCTGGGCACGCTGAAGTTGTGCATGGGCGTGGAGATCACCAGCAAATCGTGGCCCAGCAATTCACCCACCAGTTGATCGCTGAACGCGAGATCAGCCTGCATCGACAGCGGCCGTGCCTCGGGCTCTGGGTAAAACGCGGCGACCACAAAGGCTTCGTTGACCGGTGGAATCAACGCCCGACCGACTTCTCGACGGGTCAGTCGCGATTGCGGATGGCGCGCCTGCCAGGCGCTGAGAAACACTTCGGCCAAGCGACGGGAGTGGGAACGTTCGCCCCGTGGACTGGCGTGAATGGCAAGAACTCTGTTCATCTGAATCTCCTGAGGACTAAACTCAAACGGCGTGTGGCGTTCAGGTTGAGCTCGCCGCGGTCTCGCCTCAAATGAGTAAAAATCAGTCTGGATGAATTCATTTCATCCATGGAGTCATCAATGTTTGCCTCGCTGCCGTTGACCGCCCTGCGCGCCTTCGAATCGGCCTCTCGCCTGTTGAGCTTCAAGGCCGCCGCCGAAGAACTGTCCGTCACGCCAACGGCGATTTCCCATCAGATTCGTTCGCTGGAAAGCTGGCTCGGTGTGCCGCTGTTTGAGCGACTGCCACGGCAGGTTCGCCTGACCGAATGCGGAGAGCGTCTGTTCCACAGCCTGCACGGTGCTTTTCTGGAAGTGGCCCAGAGCGTCGACACCCTGCGCCCGCAACGCAGCGGCGCGAGCCTGACGATTTCCACCACTGCCGCGTTTGCCGCGCTGTGGCTGGTTCCGCGATTGGGGCGCTTTTACGCCCGGAATCCGACCATCAGCCTGCGCCTGGACACCCATTGCGAAGTGATCGATTTGCATCAGGACGCCAGCGTCGATCTGGTGGTGCGCTACAGCCTCGATGACTATCCAAACCTTTATGGCCTGTGCCTGTTCGATGAATCGTTCGGCGTTTATGGCTCGCCCGAGCAGGTCGCGCTCGCGGCGAAGCGCACGCCGACGCTGATCAGCGTGCGCTGGCACAACTCGAAGCTGTACGCCCATGGCTGGGAAGCGTGGTGCGCGCAATCCAGCGAAATCTGGCTGGCGGAGCAACCGGCCGTCCGGGAATACGACGAAGAACATTACGCCCTGCAAGCCGCCATCGCCGGGCAAGGCCTGGTGCTGGCGAGCAACATTCTGGTGTCGGAGAGTGTGGCCAGCGGTTTGCTGGTGGCTTACCGAAGTGACATTCAGGTGGAGGGCGCCGGCTACAGCGCGCTTTGCGTTCCGGGGCGCGAGCGCCATCCGCCCGTGCGTGCATTCTTTGCCTGGCTGCAGGAAGAAGCCGCATTGTCCGGGCTACTGCCAAGATCGCAGCCCGCACGAGAACGCATTCCGGTTTAGGAACCTGCGATTTTTTCGATTGGCAAATGACATCAAACTTTTCGCTGCGCTCATCACTCACACCTAAGGAGTGATCACTTCCGCAGAAAGTGACGCAATCCCGGATTAGCCTCCAAGGAGAACGAGATGAGTGACATGCATTTGTCTGATGTAACGACCCTTCGCGCACGTGCCCGCCAGAACGTCGAAAATGGCGCAGTGACCGAAAGCTACAGCGCCGACCTCGACGAAGTGCTGCGTCTGCTCAACGAATCGCTGGCCACCGAACTGGTCTGCGTATTGCGCTACAAGCGTCACTATTTCATGGCCAACGGCCTGAAAGCCCACGTCGCCGCCGAGGAGTTCCTTGAGCACGCGAACCAGGAAGCCGCGCATGCCGACCGATTGGCCGAGCGCATCGTGCAACTGGGCGGTGAGCCTGAGTTCAACCCTGACCTGCTGTCGAAAAACTCCCACGCACAGTACGTGGCCGGCAACTCACTCAAAGAGATGGTCTACGAAGACCTGGTCGCCGAGCGCATCGCCATCGACAGCTACCGCGAAATCATCCAGTACATCGGCGAAAAAGACCCGACCACCCGACGCATCTTCGAAGACATCCTGGCTCAGGAAGAAGAACATGCGGATGATATGGCGGACATTCTGAAGGATCTGTAGCGCCTTACAAACCGCCTTCGCGGGCAAGCCTCGCTCCTACAGAGATCACACAAATCCTGTAGGAGCGAGGCTTGCCCGCGAAGGCATCTTGATAGACGCCGAAGATTTACTTGGTTGGCTTAACGGTCACTGGCGCCTTGCCCGCCTTCATCTGCTGCAACAATGGCGCACACTGATTCGGCTCGCCACCACTCGGCGCCACCAGCGCCAGCAACCCCGCCGCCGGTGCCGCAATCACACCCAACGCCACCATCCCCGCACCGCGCAATATCAGCGGCACCGCCTTGACGCCGGCATCCGGCTTGATGAACTTGCCCCGCACATACAGCGGCGACCGCAACGAAATCAGGCGCCAGCCCTTGGATTCCGGCGTCACCGTCAGGTCCAGTTGCTCAGTCGCCATGTTCGCCGTGCCATCGATGTAGATGATCGCGTTCTCGGTATCGAAGACGAACAGCCGCGTGGTGGCCAGGCCAGTCTTGATGTCGAAGTCGGCGGCTGCGCAATTGATCTTCACTTCCTTGTCGCCAAAGATCTTGCCGACCACATAGTTGCCGACGTTGAGTCCGGCCAACTCCATCAACTCGCGACTGATCGCACCGTCGTTGATCAGCATCTTCAGATTGCCATTGGCCGTGCCCAGCAGTTTCGCTACCGAGTTGCCACGACCGCTGATGTCGGCGTCGCCATTAAGCTCGCCGAAACTGGTCTTCATCGGTTCGAAGGTCGGGAACAACTGCTTGAGTTTGAACCCCCGCGCGGTGAGTTTGGCACTGCCTTCCAACGGCTCGGTGCGACCGTTCAGGCGAATCTGCGCATCCAGCTTGCCGCCGGCCACACCGAAACGCAGGGGCTCGAGGCTGAGCACGCCATCGGTCAATACCAGGTGGGTATAAAGGTCATTGAACGGCAGTTTTGCACTGTGGACGATTCGTTTGCCGGTGAATTCGACATCGGCGTCCATGTCACGCCAGCGCTCGGTCTTGAACTCTTCGACCGGCAGCACCTTGTCCGCCGGTTGCTTGCTTTCACCGCCACGGGCCTTTTGTTTGGCGTTGGAGTCGGCGCCGATCAAGGGCGCAAGGTCGGCAAACAGCAGCTGATTGGAGACCAGTGAACCACTGAGTTTCGGCCGTGGCTGGCTGGCGACGTAGGCCAGGCTGCCATGAATGTCGCTCTCGCCGATCTTTCCGTTGAACTCTTCATAACGGAACACCGCGCCGCCCGCCTCGTGCAGCTTGGCGATCAAGTGGCCGTCGGTGGCGTAGGGCGGTGTATCCGGCAGGGTCACGCCGGTCAACGGATACAGGTTGCCCAGGCTGCTGCCGGCCAGTTTCAGGCGCAGGTCCAGCGCGCCAAGGTTGAGTGGATCAGTCAGCGTGCCCGCGAGTTCGACACTGGTGTCGGCGATCTTTACCTGGGCCTGGAGCGGGAACGGTCGGGCCGAATCCTGCAGGGCCAGCAAACCGCCGACCTTGCCGTCACCAGCGAGTCTCTGGCCGTGATACTGGCCTTTGACCTTCAGCGCAAACGCGTAATCCTGAGGTGCAGCGCCTTTCTCCTGCGCGGTTTTCGCCGCTTTCTCGCCGACGATTTCGCTGAACGGAATCGGTTTGCCCAGTGGGTCGATGATCAGGTCGAGCTGCGTTTTCAAGCTCTGGTCGTCAAGGGTGACGTGGCCCTTGTCGAAGCCGATTGCGCCGATGTCCACCACCCAGCTGGAAGGCTCGGCGTTCGGGTCTTTCGGGTCGAACTTGAACGTCCAGTTTGCGCGGCCATCGGCCAGACGCTGGAGGTTTGCGTTCGGTTCGGTCAAGTCAATGCGCGGGATCGTTACGCGTTGAGCCAGCAAGGCCAGCGGCGACAGGCGCAGCTCGACGCGTTTGAGCGTGACCATCTGCGGCTGCTTCGACCAGTCCGGGTTGCCCAGGCTCAGGTCCTCTGCGACCACATGCGGCCACGGCACCCACGCCCGCCAGCCGCCCTCGTCAAGCTCGCGCCGCCAGACCACCGCGAGGTTGCCATTGATGGCAAACGGTCGATGCAGTTCTTCGGAGACTTTGTTGTTGATGGTCGGTTTGATCCGATTCCAATCGAAGAACACGATGATCAGAACCAGTATCGCCAGCAGAACAACCAGGCTGGCAAAGGTCCAGGCAAAAATCTTGGGGGTGCGCGTCATTGCACAGGGCTCCTGAATACGACTGAGCGCCCTGACTGCGACGCACGTGTGAAACGTTAGGCCAGAACCGGCCTGCCATGAAGCTAGGACTGGGAAACGGCGCGCAGGTTTAACCGAAAAATGCGCTTAACGCTCAAATAATCGGTCGGGGACACCCTGCTCTCGCAAATCCGGCGTTACCGCCCCGCACTTTTGCGTGGCGCAAGTGAGTCGAAAATACCCACTTCTGTGCAAAAACAACCGCCGGGAAGGCCCGTTCTAGAGCCTTCGCACGGAACAATCAATTCCGTTGATTATTACCATTGCGTTTATGAACTTTTATATCGACTTATCGAGAGTAGCATTGCCCTCGTACCCACTTTATCGCCCTCCTACGGAGCACCCAATCATGAAACGCCAATTACTGCTTAGCCTTTCCCTCTCCCTGCTGGCCAGCACCGCTTTCGCTCTGCCAGCTGCAGATCAGGCAACCCCACAAGTTAAATCGAGCCACTCTGTGTTCAGCCAGACCGTTGCCGAAGGGGGTAACGATCGCCTGAAAGAAAAAGGCCTGATCACTCAGGATGGCTCGGACCGTACTCCACAAGGTCAAACCCTGGCCGCTGACGGTTCCGACCGCACTCCACAAGGTCAAACCCTGGCCGCTGACGGTTCCGATCGCACTCCACAAGGTCAAACCCTGGCAGCTGACGGTTCCGATCGCACTCCACAAGGTCAAACCCTGGCTGCTGACGGTTCCGATCGCACCCCACAAGGTCAAACCCTGGCCGCTGACGGTTCCGATCGCACCCCACAAGGTCAAACCCTGGCAGCTGATGGCTCCGACCGCACTCCACAAGGTCAAACCCTCGCTGAAGGTGGTGGTGACCGCGCGATCGAACGCAACAGCGCTTTGAGCTAAGCCCATGGCGGCCCTGAAAAAAAGCCCAATCCCCGGATTGGGCTTTTGATTTTATAGAAGCCCCCTTTCCCGCCTGCCCCCTCTTTTAGTTGCTCCCCGATAGTCGTTCGACGCCAGCAAAGCCGATTTGCTAGAGTGCGCCGCTGTCTTGTCCAGAAAAACACCCTTGCGATGCTGCCCCGCGCCGAACAGAAACAACAAACCCGCAACGCCCTGATGGACGCTGCCCGCCATTTGATGGAATGCGGCCGAGGATTCGGCAGCCTGAGCCTGCGCGAAGTGGCGAAAACCGCCGGCATCGTTCCCACCGGTTTCTACCGGCATTTTGCCGATATGGATGAACTGGGCCTGGTGCTGGTGAGCGAAGTCGGTCAGACCTTCCGCGAAACCATCCGCCTGGTGCGCCACAACGAGTTCGTGATGGGCGGCATCATCGATGCCTCGGTGCGGATCTTTCTCGACGTGGTATCGGCCAATCGTTCGCAGTTCCTGTTTCTGGCCCGTGAGCAGTACGGCGGTTCGCTGCCGGTGCGTCTGGCCATCGGACGGCTGCGCGAAGACATCAGCTCGGACCTCGCGGCCGACTTGTCATTGATGCCGAAGCTGCAACATCTCGACATCGCCGGCCTGAGTGTCATGGCTGACCTGATTGTTAAAAGTGTGTTCGCGACCTTGCCGGACATCATTGATCCGCCGGCAGAAGCATTGCCCGAGCACCTGACGCCACAGGCGAAGATTACCCAGCAGTTGCGGTTTATCTTTATCGGCCTCAAGCACTGGCAAGGGCTCGGAAGTACCGAGTAACCCTGTGCGAGCCTGCTCGCGATGACGGCTGCACAATCGCAATTGAAATCACTGATTCAGCGCAATCGCGAGCAAGCTCCCACAAAAAGCACTACCGCATCAACTTGGTGCGCATACCAAAACCCTCGCACCAACTTCACCCAAAACTCCCACCCCGCCGCACCTCGCCCTACGCTTCGGACAGGCATTTCCTACACATCCCCCGATTGGCAAGCCCCTTGCTCTAACCACAGCAATGTCCATTGCTGGAAGCCTTCCGATGCTGGTGATTCATCGCAGAATCGACCCTCAACCCGTCTGGGCCGCCGAGTTGCACCTGACCTTCGAAGCCCGGAGCAAAAGCCGCCTGCGCTGTTTCAGTGCCGAGGGTGAAGACGTCGGGTTGTTTCTGGAGCGCGGTCAGTCGCCGCTGTATGACGGCGAATGCCTGGAAGCCGAGGACGGTCGCATCGTCCGCGTCTGCGCCCGCCCCGAACAACTGCTGCACGTCACCTGCGCCAACGCTTTCGAACTGACCCGCGCGGCTTATCACCTTGGCAATCGCCACGTCGCCCTGCAAGTTGGCGATGGCTGGTTGCGCCTGCTCGATGATTACGTGCTCAAGGCGATGCTCGAACAACTTGATGCCAAGGTCGAAAACATCGAAGCGCCGTTCCAGCCGGAGCATGGTGCCTATGGCGGTGGCCATCACCATTCGCGGCATGGCGACGAGGACTTCAACTACCCGCCGAAACTGCACCAGTTCGGCGTACGTCTATGAACCCGGCCTGGGCGCTGCTGCGCCTGGCCAGTCCGCAACTGCCGATTGGCGGCTACAGCTATTCCCAGGGTCTGGAAATGGTGGTGGATAACGGTCGGGTGAATGATTCCGACAGCGCCCGGCGCTGGATCAGCGATCAATTGCTGCTGAACCTGGCGCGCTTCGAAGCGCCGCTGTTGCTCGCCCATTGCGTGGCCGCCGCCGAAGAAAACTGGGGCGAATTACTACAACGCTGCGAAGAACACCGCGCCAGCCGGGAAACCCGCGAGTTGCATCAGGAAAGCCGGCAGATGGGGTATTCCTTGCAGCAGCTGCTCAACGGTTTACCGGAACTCGATGCACCGGCCCGCAGCTTTCTCGAACAACGTCCCGAACCGCACCTGGCACTCGGCTGGGCGCTGGCCGCGCGCGCCTGGCGCATCAGTCCGCAGGACGCGTTGGCGGCCTGGCTGTGGAGCTGGCTGGAAAACCAGCTGGCGGTGCTGATGAAAACTTTGCCGCTGGGCCAGCAAGCCGCGCAACGCCTGACCAGCGAATTGCTGCCGCTATTGCAGGAAGCCCAACAAAACGCCACACGAATCAACCCCGAACACTATGGCAGCGCCGCTTTCGGCCTGTCCCTGGCGTGCATGGCCCATGAGCGCCAGTACAGCCGTCTGTTCCGTTCCTAGGGCCTTTTATTCTGGAGAATCACATGAACACACAACCTCTGCGCGTCGGCATCGGCGGCCCGGTCGGTTCCGGCAAAACCGCTCTGACGCTGGCCCTGTGCCTGGCGCTGCGCGACCGCTACAACCTCGCCGTCGTGACCAATGACATCTACACCCGCGAAGACGCTGATTTTCTGGTGCGCAACGAAGCCCTGGCGCCGGAGCGAATCATCGGCGTGGAAACCGGCGGCTGCCCGCACACGGCGATCCGCGAAGACGCCTCGATTAACCTCGAAGCCGTGGATCAACTGAACCGCCGCTTTCCGGGGCTGGACCTGATCCTGGTGGAGTCCGGTGGCGACAATCTGTCGGCCACCTTCAGCCCGGAACTGTCGGACCTGACGATCTACGTGATTGACGTCTCGGCCGGCGACAAGCTGCCGCGCAAGGGCGGGCCGGGGATTTGTAAATCCGATCTGCTGGTGATCAACAAGGTCGACCTCGCCCCCTTGGTCGGCGCGTCGCTGGAGATGATGGACAGCGACACCACGCGCATGCGCAACGGCAAACCTTTTGTCTTCAGCAACCAGAAAACCGGGCTGGGGCTGGAAGAAATCATCGCTTTCATCGAACGCCAGGGCCTGCTGACCGCAGCTTGATCACGACCAAACTTATCAACAAGGAAGCTTATCCATGTCACTTAAACGCATTCTCGGCGCCATGGCCCTGCTGCTGACCCCGGCCATCGCCTTTGCCCACCCCGGCCACGGCGACAATGGTTTGATCGCCGGCATCAGCCACCCGATTGGCGGCCTCGATCACTTGCTGGCGATGGTTGCGGTCGGGTTGTGGGCGGCACAGCAGAAAGGCGCGGCGCGTTGGGCGCTGCCGTGCACGTTTGTCGGCACCATGCTGATCGGCGGACTGCTGGGCTTTGAAGGGCTGAACCTGCCGGCGCTGGAAAGCGGGATTGCGGCGTCGGTGCTGGCGCTGGGCCTGGCGGTGGCACTGGCGGTGCGTCCGCCATTGGGTTTGGCGATGGGTGCGACGGCGTTATTTGCGTTGTTCCATGGCGTGGCGCATGGGCTGGAATTGCCGGACATGTCGAGTCCGTGGGCGTATGCCGCAGGGTTTGTGGCGGCGACAGCGGCCTTGCACGCGGCGGGTTATGCGGTGGTTCGAGTGTTGCCGCAGGCGGCGGCGCCGTTGGTTCGATTGGCGGGTGCGGCTTCGGCGGCGACTGGGGTTTGGTTGTTGGCGGGTTGATTCTTTACCGCCAGTGATGGCCTCTTCGCGGGCAAGCCTCGCTCCTACAGGGTTATTTTTCGTCTGCATCATTGTGACTCGACACAAACCCTGTAGGAGCGAGGCTTGCCCGCGAAGACGGCCTGACAGACACCGCAACTCTCAGGCCTGTTAACATGTCGCGCAATCGACCCTGCCGTGACGACGCCAGCCAATGCCACCTGTTTCCCGCTCCGCCTCCCAGCCTGACTTGACTGCTCTGTTTGCCACTGTGCAAGCGCATTTCCAGGACGTGATCGTGCCGCTCTGGCAAGGCCCCGGCTGGAATGCCGAGTTGGCCCTGCCCTACGAGGCGTTGGACGCCGGGCATCAACCTTTGCCACCTCAACGCTACCGGGCCATGGCCTGCGCGCGGCAGCTGTATCTGTTTTCCAGCCTGATCGGCCAGGTGCCGGGCGCCGAAGAGCGTGCTGCGGCATTGTTCCGCTCGTTGCAGCAACATTTCCATGACGCCGAACACGGTGGCTGGTTCTACAGCATCAATCCGCAAGGCGCGCCGCTGGATCATCGCAAGGATCTCTACACCCACGCCTTCATTCTCTTCGCCTGCGCCCATTACTGGGACAAGGTTCGCGAGCCGCTGGTGGAATCGGTGCTCAACGCCGTGCTGGAAGTGGTTGCGCAGCGTTTCGCCACGGGCGACGGCCTGTACGAAGCTTGCCTTGAACGTAACTGGTCGTCACTGAATACCGGGCCGTTGCAAAACCCGCTAATGCACCTGGCCGAAGCGTTCCTCGCCACGCTGTCGGTGCGTGAAGACCTCGCCGTGCAGCGTGTGCTCGTCGAGTTATGCACCGCCATGCAGAAGCGCTTTATCGATCCGCAGCACGGTGTGCTGATGGAAAAACCGCTAGGCGCTGTGGATAACTGGTTTGAACCGGGGCATCAGTTCGAGTGGTATTTCCTGCTGGAATCTTCGCCGTTGTTGCGTGGTTCCAGACTGCACGCCTCCCTGGAACGCGCTTTTGCGTACACCGAGCAGTTGGGTGTCGATCAATCGAGTGGGGCGGTGCGGGCAATGCTCACGCTGGACGGGCAATCGAAGGATGGCACCCAACGCATCTGGGCTCAGGCTGAATACTTGCGTGCGCTGACCTTGCGTCCGGACAGCGAGGCTCCGGTGCTGCGCCAATTGCAGGCGCTGCAACAGCGCTCTCTGCATGCGGGCGGCTGGCATGAGTGTCGCGATGAGAGCGGTGAAGTGAGCCGTCAGGACATGCCTTCGACCACGCCTTATCACTTGGCGACCTGCTATCGCGGATTGGCCGATTATCTCGGCTAAATCCTCTGTGGCGAGGGAGCTTGCTCCCGCTGGACTGCGCAGCAGTCCCCTTCTTTTTAGGGATAAGCGGGGCCGCTTCGCGGCCCAGCGGGAGCAAGCTCCCTCGCCACAATTATGCTTTGCCACCATTACGCTCAATCGCAAACCCGCTCCACGTCTGGCTCACCGGCATCAGCTCGAGGCTGTTGATGTTGATGTGGGCCGGCGCATTGAGCACCCAGAAAATGGTGTCGGCGATGTCTTGCGGCTGGATCGGCTCGGCACCGGCGTAGGTCGCGTTGTACCGCTCCTGATCACCGGCAAAGCGCACCAGCGAGAATTCGCTCTCGCACAGGCCCGGCTCAATGTTGCTGACACGCACGCCCGTGCCCTGCAGGTCACAGCGCAGGTTCAGCGAAAACTGTTTGACGAACGCCTTGCTCGCGCCATACACGTGGCTGCCCGGATACGGGTAGTTGCCGGCGATGGAACCGAGGTTGACGATGCTGGCGCCACGACCGTGGGCAATCAGGCGCGGCAGCAGCAGACGAGTGCTGTACATCAGGCCCTTGATGTTGGTGTCGACCATGGTGTCCCAATCATCAAGGTTGCACTTCGGCGCCGGGTCCACGCCGAGCGCCAGGCCGGCGTTGTTGATCAGCCCGCGCAGCTTGGCGAAGGACGGCGGCAGGTTGGCAATCGCCTCCTCCATGGCCTTGCGATCACGCACGTCGAGCACCAGGCCATGGACCTCGGTCTGCTTTGACAACTCGGCGCACAGGGCATTGAGGCGTTCTTCACGACGACCTGTCAGCACCAGTTTCCAGCCAGCCTCGGCAAAACGACGGGCACAAGCTTCACCAAAACCGGAAGTCGCGCCGGTAATAAACAGGGTGTTGGACATCGTGTTCTCCTTGCTTTGGCTGACAGGCAGCCATTGGAATAGAAAATCAGCTGGCAGCATGCCCGGCCTTGCCGACAGCGGCAACCACAACAAAAACTGTACGAAAAACGATCAATGCCAGCAACGCCATATCCCCCGTGGCCTGCAGCCATATACCCGCACGTTATCCACAGGCAGGTCCACAGTTTCCGGGGGCAAGTGAAAAAGCTGAAAGCCGCTGTGCACAAGGCTTTGCGGGCAGATTACAAAGTTTTTTGCTTGACCCTGGAGTGCTCACTGTGTAGCCCGTGGCATTTTGCACGATCGCCCCGGTAAACCAGCGATGGCGCCGAGCCAGTAACTACGGCCCTCAGCCAAGTCTTTCCAGAGTTTAACCACAGACTTATCCACAGGCCGCCCTCAACCCTTTCAGACCATTTTCGGTACTGATAAAAAGGTTGACAAAGTAGAGCGCCGGTTCAGTAAAAGAGCCTGATCAAAAAACAACCACATCTCTGCAAGCCACGTTTCTAAAGGCCTTCAGCCAGCTACTCCCACGTTATTCACAGCCAGCTCCACAGCAAACGGGGACAAGTCAAAACCGTGACAAAACAACTATTTGCAGCGGCTTTATGTCGCGCTTTAAGAGCTTGGTGAATTTGTTTTCCACAATTTCCAGAAAGCACACCACAGACACCTGTGGGAGCGAGCCTGCTCGCGATAGCGGCGGCACAATCAGCATTGCGGTGACTGACCCACCGCCATCGCGAGCAGGCTCGCTCCCACAGGGATTTGTGGCGTATTGGAGATGTAAAAAAGCCCCGGCGATTGCTCGTCGGGGCTTCTTTTGTTGCAGCGGAAAAATCAATGCCCGCCGAGATAAGCGTTACGCACCTCTTCATTCACCAGCAATTCCTTGCCGGTGCCTGTAATGCGGATCTCGCCGTTGACCATGACATACGCCCGGTCCGACAGCTTTAGCGCGTGGTTGGCGTTCTGCTCGACCAGGAAGATGGTCATGCCGGTCTTGGCCAGTTCCCGCAGGGTGGCAAAGATCTGTTTCACCACGATCGGCGCCAGACCCAGACTCGGCTCGTCGAGCAGCAGCAGCTTGGGTCGACTCATCAGCGCACGGGCGATGGCGAGCATTTGCTGTTCACCACCGGACATGGTCATGGCGCGCTGGGTGCGCCGCTCTTCGAGCCGCGGAAACAGCTCGAACATGCGCTGCATGTCTTCCTTGGCGTATTTGTCGCCGATCGGAATGGTGCCCATCAGCAGGTTTTCCTCGACGGTCATGTCGGGGAACACGCGCCGGCCTTCGGGTGATTGCGCAATGCCGTTGGACGCAATGTAGTGCGACGACTTGTGGGTGATGTCCACGCCCTGATAGATGATCTGCCCGTCTGCCGCGCGCGGCTGACCGAAGATCGACATCAGCAGCGTCGACTTGCCCGCTCCGTTGGAGCCGATGAGGCTGACGGTTTCCCCTTCGTTGATGTGCATCGAGACTTTTTTCAGGGCCTGGATCGGGCCGTAAAACACGTCCAGGTCTTTGAGTTCGAGGATCGGTTGGCTCATAGCACCACTTCCTCTTCATCGGCGCCCAGATAGGCCGCAATCACTTTCGGATCATTGCGTATCGCATCGGGTCCACCCTCGGCGATGACGACGCCGTGGTCCAGCACCACGATGTGGTCGGAAATGCTCATAACCATGCCCATGTCGTGTTCGATCAGCACCACGGTCAGATCATGCTCGTCGCGCAGCAGCCGGATCATCGCGCTCAGCGCTTCGGTTTCCTGAGGGTTGAGGCCGGCGGCCGGTTCGTCGAGACAGATGATCTGCGGCCGGGTGCACATGGCCCGGGCGATTTCCAGACGGCGTTGCTGACCGTAGGACAGTTCACCGGCCAGACGGTTGGCGCAGTCCACCAGGTCCACCACTTCCAGCCAGTAGAAGGCGTGGTCCAGCGCATCGCTTTCGGCCTTGCGGTAGCCCTTGGTGTTGAGGATGCCCGCCAGCATGCTGCGGTTGACCCACATGTGTTGGGCCACCAGCAGGTTTTCCAGCACCGACATTTCCTTGAACAGGCGAATGTTCTGGAAGGTCCGCGCCAGGCCGGCACGGTTCACCAGGTGGGTACCGCCAAACATCTTGTAGTGGAGCCGGCTGAGGAAGCTTTTCGGCGATACAAAATCGGTCGCTTTGAACGGTTCACCGAGCATTTTGATGACATCGGTCCGCTCGCCACGCACGTTGAGTTCAATCTTGCCGCCCGAGGCCTTGTAGAACCCGGTCAGGCAGTTGAACACGGTGGTCTTGCCGGCGCCGTTGGGGCCGATCAGGGCGAAGATCGAGTTGCGCTTGACCTTCAGGCTGACATCGTTCAACGCCTTGATGCCGCCGAAGTGCATCATCAGCTTCTCGACCGAGAGTACGACTTCGCTCATGGCGCTACTCCTTTACGCGGGGTCACACCGGTACGGCTGATCCGAATCAGGCCGCGCGGTCGCCAGATCATCATCAACACCATCAGGATGCCGAACAGCAGCACGCGGTATTCCGCGAAGCCACGCAGCAGTTCCGGGGCCACGGTCAGCACAAAGGCTGCGATGACCACGCCAATGGTCGAGCCCATGCCGCCGAGTACCACGATGGCGAGGATCAGGGCCGATTCAAAGAAGGTGAACGAGGTCGGGTTGACGAACCCTTGGTAAGTGGCGAAGAACACGCCCGCGAGACCGGCCGTCGACGCACCGATGGTGAACGCCGAAAGCTTGACCAGTACGTGGTTCAGCCCCATGGAGCGACAGGCGATTTCATCTTCACGCAAGGCTTCCCAGGCGCGACCGACCGGCATGCGGGTCAGACGGTGCTTGATGTACAGCACGGCCAGCACCACAAGGAACAACACCGCGTAGATGAAGTAGTACTTCACGTCCGGGTTGTAGGCGATACCGAAAAACTCGTGGAACGGAACGCCTCCGTCCTTCGCGCGTTTGCCGAACTCGAGGCCGAAGAAGGTTGGCAGCGGCGCCGCCATGCCGTTCGGGCCACCGGTCAGGGTCAGCCAGTTGTTGAGGATCAAGCGGATGATTTCACCGAAGCCCAGGGTCACGATCGCCAGGTAGTCACCGTGCAGGCGCAACACCGGGAAGCCGAGGATGCAACCGGCCAGCCCCGCCGTGATCGCCGCCAGTGGCAGCACCGTCCAGAAACCCAGCCCCAGGTATTGATAACCGAGCGCCAGTCCATAGGCCCCGATGGCGTAGAACGCCACGTAGCCGAGATCGAGCAGGCCGGCCAGGCCGACCACGATGTTCAAACCAAGCCCCAGCAGCACGTAGATCAACCCGAGGATAACCACGCCCAGCAGGTAGGAATTGGAGAAAAACGGGAACACCACGGCGATGACGATCATCAGCGGGATGATCCAGCGCAACCGTGATTTGTAATCGGGTGGCAGTACATGAACCCCTGAACCGGTGCTTTCAAAGCCTTCGAGAATTCTCAGTCCTTTGGGCGTTTGCAGGAACAGGCTCAGGGCAAAGCGGCCGGCCATGACAATGGCGACAATCCACGCCACTCGGGTCGTTTCCAGATTGAAGCCGTAGCCGTCGAGGACTACGCCAACAATCGGGCCGAACACAATGAGGGCGACCAGACCGGCAAGAATCGCGTCAACCAGGCTTCTTTTGAGATCAATGGTTTTTTTAGTGGTTGAAGACATCGCTTACACCTTCGACACAAGAGGACGGCCGAGCAGGCCTTGGGGCCGAAAGACCAGAACGAGAACGAGCAGCGAGAAGCTGAAAACGTCTTTGTAGTCCGAGTTGACCAGACCCGAGAACAGCGACTCGGAAATCCCGAGGATGATCCCGCCGAGCATCGCGCCAGGCAGCGAACCGATCCCGCCGAGTACCGCTGCGGTGAACGCCTTGATGCCGATGACGAAGCCTGCGTAGAAGTCGAACGTGCCGTAGTTCATGGTGATCAGCACGCCGGCCAGGGCCGCCATTGCCGCACCGATGATGAATACGTAGGAAATTACGCGATCGGTGTTGATCCCCAGGATCGAGGCCATCTTGCGGTCTTGCTGGGTGGCGCGGCACATGCGGCCGAGCTTGGTGTACTTGATGACGTAGGTCAGCAGGGCCATGCCGGCGAATGCAGCGACCAGAATGAAGATCTTGGTGTAGGTGAGCTGGACGAAGCCGCTTCCGACTTCCACTCGCCATGCACCGGTCAGCAGGGTCGGTACGCCTTGTTGGCGGGCGCCCTGGGCGATCTGTGCATAATTTTGCAGGATCAGCGAAATACCGATGGCGCTGATCAGCGGTGCCAGTCGGGTGGAGTTTCGCAGGGGTTTGTAGGCGACACGCTCGATGACCCAGCCATACACCGCCGTGACGATGATGGTGAAGACCAGTGTGCCAAGCATCAGCAGAGGGAAGGATTCAATACCGAAGTATGCCAGCAGAGCCAGACTGATCGCCGCGAGGTAAGCGGAGATCATGTAAACCTCACCATGGGCGAAGTTGATCATGCCGATGATGCCATAGA
Organism: Pseudomonas hormoni; assembly: GCF_018502625.1. Lineage (NCBI taxonomy): Bacteria > Pseudomonadati > Pseudomonadota > Gammaproteobacteria > Pseudomonadales > Pseudomonadaceae > Pseudomonas > Pseudomonas hormoni. Next base: position 6,346,708 of record NZ_CP075566.1, on the reverse strand, counting down.
CCATTGTGTAGCCGATGGCGATCAGGCCATAGACCGACCCGAGGGTCAGGCCGTTGACCAGTTGCTGCAGGAAAATACCATCCATAACGCAATCTCACGCATTTGAGAGACTGCACAGAAACCGGTGCGACGGACCGGGGTTCAGCCACCCGCGCAACACGGTTGTGTGCAGCTCTACGAGAAAAGACAGATGTGCCTTCTGGAAAATGCCAGTCAGCTGAGGGTGAGCACTGTCTCTGTGGCGAGGGAGCTTGCTCCCGCCGGGTCGCGAAGCGTCCCCAAAAAGGACTGCTACGCAGTCCAGCGGGAGCAAGCTCCCTCGCCACAGGCCGGTTACACGCTCATATCACTTCTGTTTTTCCAGTTGGTGGTATTTGCCATCCTTGTCCCACTGATAAACCACGTAGTCGGAGACTTTCAGGTCGCCCTTGGCGTCCCAGGTCTTCTCGCCCATCACGGTTTTAACCGGGTTTTTCTTCAGCCATTCGGCCGCTTTTTCGCCGCTGTTGGACTTGGCGCCGTTGAACGCAGCCGCCAGGGTTTGAACCGAAGCGTAGGCGTACAGGGTGTAGCCTTCTGGCTCGGTGCCGGCCTTGCGGAAGGTGTCTACCACGGTCTTGCTGTCTGGCAGCAGGCGTGGGTCGGCGCCGAAGGTCATGTACACGCCATCAACGTTCTGTGGGCCGCCGGCGGTGGTCACGAGTTCGTCAGTCACGATGCCATCATCGGACATGAATTTGACGTCCTTGAGGCCTTGCTCACGCAGTTGGCGAACCAATGGACCGGCTTCCGGGTGCAGGCCGCCGAAATAGACGACATCGGCACCGGCTGCACGGATCTTGGTCACCACGGCGCTGAAGTCTTTCTCGCCACGGGTCAGACCTTCGTACAGAACCGGCGTTACGCCGCGCTTGGACAACTGAGCCTTGGTGGCATCCGCCAGACCTTGACCGTAGGTGTCTTTGTCGTGCAGAACCACGACTTTCTTGCCCTTGAGCACGTCGACGATGTAGTCGCCGGCCACGATACCTTGCTGGTCGTCACGGCCGCACATACGGAACATGGCGCTCAGGCCGCGCTCGGTCACCTGTGGGTTGGTGGAACCCGGAGTGATTGCGATGATGCCTGCTTCGTCGTAGATCTCGGAAGCCGGGATGGTCGACGAGGAGCAGAAGTGACCGACCACGCCCGCCACTTTCTGGTTGGTCAGGTCCTTGGCGACCGTCACAGCCTGTTTCGGTTCGCAGGCGTCATCGCCCTTGACCAGTACGATTTTTTCCCCGTTAACGCCGCCCGATGCGTTGATGGCATCGGCCGCTGCCTGTGCACCCTTCATGTACTGCTCGCCAAATGCCGCGTTGGCGCCCGTCATTGGACCTGCCACACCGATTTTTACGTCAGCCTGTGCAAACGCAGAAACACCCAACGCAGTTGCCACTGCGAGGGCCAGAAAGCCTTTCTTGTAAAACGTCTGGGACATGAGGTGGTGCTCCAAGGTTTTTTTTAGTTGGCACTGCGACTTCTCTGAATGCTCAGAGCAAGGGCCGTGCCATCGGTTTTTTATTCTGAAAAAAGTCGCTGCTTTATTGTTTTTTCGACTGTTTCGAGCCCATTTTCATTGGGCGTGCAACCGTCTAAACCGCTGAAGGTGAAACCATTTATTTTTAAAGGCGCAACCCGCATGCGCCATCATTGCAACCGCGGCGCCAAACGACGTGCAACCAGCCTGTAACAACGTGCGTCACCGAAGTGCACACTGCTGGTGCGGTACTGCTACAACCCGCACCTTTTACAGGCTAGTCGCTGCGCCGAAAAGCGCCGCTCCCCGCAACAAATTTCAACAATCAAATCACGATCCGCAAGCACTGGCCCGCGTGATACAGCGAAAATCCCGCTTCATACAGACAGCTACGCAGTCCCACCCCAGCCAGTGGCTGCATGGGAGCGAAAGGAATCGGCAGTGCCTGAGGATTTCCGTTACACAAATAATCGGCAAAGGCTTTGCCGACTACGGTGCCCGTCGTCACGCCCCGACCGTTGTAGCCAGTGACTGCCACTAAACCGGGCGCTGGCTCGAACAGACGCATCAAATGATCGGGGGTGAAGGCGATGCAACCCGTCCAGGTGCACTCCCATTCCACCGGTTTGAGGTAAGGGAAATAGTGCTGCTGAACCCGATCGGCCCAGGCCTTGAGGAACCAGGTTGGCTTCTGATTGCCATTACCCAGACTGCCGAGTAACAGGCGACCGTCTTTATCGCGGCGAATGCTGCTGAGCACCTGGCGTGTGTCCCAGGAACCCTGGCCACCGGGCAGGATTTGCTGTGCAGCGTCTTCAGTCAGCGGCACCGAAGCCACCTGATAGTAGTAACCGGGGAAGAAATTGCGCCGAAGCTCGGTCCAATCGCCTTCGGTGTAAGCGTTGGAAGCGATGACCACCTGCTCGGCGAGCACCGAACCCTGTGCGGTCTGCACTGACCACTTCTGACCCTGACGTTCGAGCCGGATCACGGGAGAATGATCGAACAGCTGACCGCCGAGGCCGATGGCCGCTTTGGCCAACCCCGTGGTGTATGCCATCGGGTTGATCGTGCCAGCACGCCGATCAAGCAGTGCGGCCGCGATCTTTTGGGTACCGGTTGCCTGTTCGCAGGCTTGACCGGTCAGCAGTTCGACCGGAGCGCCGCGACGCTTCCATTGTTCTTCACGACTGCGCAAATCCGCTTCACCACGGGCGTTATGCGCCATGTGCAGCGTGCCTTCGCGGCGCAACTGGCAATCGATGTTGTACTTGTCCACAAGGCTGAACACCAATGAAGGTGCCGCCCCCAGCATGCGATTGAGCTGACTGCCGACCGCTTCGCCGAACCCGGCTTCGATGTCGTCCGGCGGAATCCACATGCCGGCGTTGACCAGTCCGACGTTGCGACCCGAACCGCCATGGCCGGCGCGATGGGCTTCCAGCACGCACACCGTTTTGCCTTGTTCCAGCAGATGCACCGCCGCCGACAGACCGGTGAAACCGGCGCCGATGACGCACACATCGACCTTCACCTCGCCCTTGAGCGCCGCGTTATCAGGTCTTTGCGGCGTCAGTTTTTCCCACAGACACTCTTCGCGTAACGGCATTGCCAGACTCCAACAGAAACCTAACAAACAACAAAAGCAGAAGCTTCGCGGGCAAGCCTCGCTCCTACAGGTTTAGTGCCGTGTCAAAAACGTCGCACACGCACAATCCTGTAGGAGCGAGGCTTGCCCGCGAAGGGGCCCATCAGTCGAACGTGATGCCCTGCGCCAACGGCAACTCCAGCGAGTAGTTCACGGTGTTGGTCTGGCGGCGCATGTACCCGCGCCATGCATCGGAGCCAGACTCACGACCACCGCCCGTCTCTTTCTCGCCACCAAACGCACCGCCGATTTCCGCGCCGCTCGGGCCGATGTTGACGTTGGCGATGCCGCAGTCGCTGCCGACCGCCGACATGAACTGCTCGGCTTCACGTACGTCGGTGGTGAAGATGCACGAGGACAGGCCTTGTGGCACGGCGTTGTTCAGGCGCAGGGCTTCGTCGAAGTCCTTGTAACCGACCACGTACAGGATCGGCGCGAAGGTTTCGTGGCAGACCACGTCGCTCTGCTCCGGCATTTCAACGATGGCCGGCGAGACGTAGTAAGCGTTCGGGTATTTGTCTTCCAGCTGACGCTTGCCGCCGAAGACCCGGCCGCCTTCGCTCAAGGCTTGTTCCAGCGCGTCCTGCATGTTGTCGAAACTGTGTTTATCGATCAGCGGGCCGATCAGGTTGCCTTCCAGCGGATTGCCGATACGCACTTTCGAGTAAGCGGCTTTCAGGCGGGTAACGATTTCTTCTTTCACCGATTCGTGAGCGATCAGGCGACGCAGGGTGGTGCAACGCTGACCGGCGGTGCCGACGGCGCTGAACAGGATCGCGCGAACGGCCATGTCCAGATCGGCACTTGGGCCGAGGATCATCGCGTTGTTGCCACCCAGTTCCAGAATGCTGCGGGCGAATCGTGCGGCGATTTTCGGCGCCACTTCGCGGCCCATGCGGGTGCTGCCGGTGGCGCTGATCAGCGCGACACGCGGGTCATCGACCAGCGCTTCGCCGGCATCGCGGCCACCGATGATCACTTGGCTCAGGTGCGGAGGTGCGTCACTGAAGTTTTTCAGTACACGGTCGAACAGCGCCTGGCAGGCCAGTGCGGTCAGCGGGGTTTTCTCCGACGGCTTCCAGATCACCGGGTTGCCGCAGACCAGCGCCAGCGTGGTGTTCCAGGCCCAGACCGCTACCGGGAAGTTGAACGCGCTGATCACGCCAACGATGCCCAGCGGGTGCCAGGTTTCGCGCATGTGGTGGCCAGGGCGCTCGGAGGCGATGGTCAAACCGTACAACTGACGGGACAGGCCGACGGCGAAGTCGCAGATGTCGATCATTTCCTGAACTTCACCCAGGCCTTCCTGAGTGATCTTGCCGGCTTCCCAGGACACCAGCTCGCCGAGGTCGGCCTTGTATTCGCGCAGGATGTCGCCCAGTTGACGCACCAGCTCGCCACGGCGCGGGGCCGGGACCTTGCGCCACAATTCGAACGCATGATCTGCGCGACTGATGTGTTGCTCGACTTCAGCGGCGCCTTCCCAGTTCACAGAGGCGATCTTGCTGCCATCGATCGGCGAATGCACCGGCACTTTGCCGTTCTGGTACAGGGCCGGGTTCACACCAAGACGATCAAGCAATGCGGCAACCATGGGTCACTCCTCGAGCAAAAAACACAAAACGTGCAGCCGGAAAATCACGACTGATCAGACCTGTAGTTTTAGCTCGCCGGAGGTTACCCAACAAACGACCTTTAAGAGAGATATCATTCCGTTTATTCATGCTGCGAATTGCTGGCCAGAAAGAAACAAGAAAAAGGACAACCCATGCTGAATAAACGTTACCTGCCGTCGATCACCGCGCTGCAGTGTTTCGAGGCCGTGACCCGGCATTTGAGCTTCACACGGGCCGCCGAAGAGCTGAACCTGACCCAGAGCGCGGTCAGCAAACAGGTCGCGCAACTGGAAGAATTGCTGCAACACCTGCTGTTCCGCCGGGTGCGCCGACGCCTGCAAATGACCCCGGCCGGTGATTTGTACCTGGTCGAAGTACGAAAAATCCTCACGCAAGTCGAGATGTCGACCCACTACCTGCGTTCCTACGGCGGGGAAACCGAAGTCCTGCGCGTCTCCACCCCTCCAACCTTCGGCGCCCGCTGGCTGGTGCCCCGCTTGAAAGGTTGGCGCCTGCGTCACCCGTCGATCCATCTGGACCTGTGCAGCGAGCAGGAAGCCGATGACCTGCTGCAAGGTCGCAGCGATCTGGCGTTCTATTTCGGCCAGGGTTCCCGGCCCCGCACCGAATGCCTGAAGCTGTTCGGCGAAGAGCTGGTTCCCGTGTGTGCACCGGGCAGCCTGCCGGCTACACCGTTCACCGATCCCACCCAACTCACCGACCTGGTCCTGCTGCAAAACGCCTCCCGACCGCAGGCCTGGCACGACTGGTTCGACAGTCAGGGTTACCACACCGAACACAGCTACCACGGGCCGCGCTTCGAGACCTTCTACATGTGCATCCGCGCCGCGCAGGTCGGCTGCGGCGTGGCGCTGTTGCCGCGGTTTCTGGTGGAAGAGGAATTGGCTGACGGCAAACTGGTCATACCCTGGCAGCATGCGATGCCCAGTTCCGACGCCTATTACCTGGCGTATCCGGAGCATTCGGCGGAAGTGCCCAAGGTGCGGGACTTTGTGAAGTGGATGCTGGAGCAGATTGATAGCCCGGATGCACCGCAGATTTGAAGCCCCGGCTAATCCTTGTGGCGAGGGAGCTTGCTCCCGCTGGGGTGCGAAGCGCCCCCAATACAGGACTGCTGCGCAGTCCAACGGGAGCAAGCTCCCTCGCCACAAGGATATGCACCGTTCAAAAAATCACTGGCAATACCTGCCGCTGATATGCGCCACTAGCCCCATTCATTGAATCAGCTGCAACGTCGCCGCCACAGGCCGCGGCCAGCCTGGAGAACCCCGTTATGAGCGAGAGTGTGTTTGCCGATCGCATCGTGCAGAACCTGCTCGACACCGACTTCTACAAACTGACGATGATGCAGGCGGTGCTGCACAACTACCCGAACGTGGAAGTCGAATGGGAGTTTCGTTGCCGCAACAGTGAAGACCTGCGCCCGTACCTGGCGGAAATCCGCTTCCAGATCGAGCGCCTCGCCGAGTTGAGCCTGACCGCCGACCAGTTGAGTTTCATGGAGCGCATCAGCTTCATGAAGCCGGATTTCCTGCGCTTTCTCGGGTTGTTCCGCTTCAACCTGCGCTACGTCCACACCGGCATCGAAAACGGCGAGCTGTTTATCCGCCTGCGCGGGCCGTGGCTGCATGTGATTCTTTTTGAAGTGCCGCTGCTGTCCATCGTCAGCGAAGTACGCAATCGCTATCGCTACCGGGACATCGTTCTCGAGCAGGCGCGCGAACAGCTCTATCGCAAGTTCGACTGGCTGACCGCCAACGCCAGCAGCGACGAATTGTCCGAATTGCAGGTAGCCGATTTCGGCACCCGCCGTCGTTTTTCCTACCGCGTGCAGGAAGAAGTGGTGAACGTGCTCAAGCACGATTTCCCCGGACGTTTCGTTGGCACCAGCAACGTGCATTTGTCCCGGGAACTGGACATGAAACCGCTGGGCACCATGGCCCACGAATGGATCATGGCCCACCAGCAACTCGGTCCGCGACTGATCGACAGCCAGATTGCCGCCCTTGATTGCTGGGTCCGCGAATACCGCGGCCTGCTGGGGATCGCCCTGACCGACTGCATCACCATGGATGCCTTCCTCAACGACTTCGACCTGTACTTTGCCAAACTCTTCGACGGTCTGCGCCATGACTCCGGGGATCCGGTGGTCTGGGCAGAAAAGGCGATCGCCCACTATCAAAAGCTGGGCATCGATCGGATGAGCAAGACCCTGACGTTCTCCGACAGTCTGACGCTGCCCAAGTCGCTGGAAATATTTCGCGCATTACGCGGTCGGATCAATGTCAGCTTCGGCATCGGCACCAACCTGACGTGCGATATTCCAGGTGTTGAACCGATGAGCATCGTGCTTAAAATGGCGGCCTGCAACGGCCAACCGGTGGCAAAGATCTCCGACGAGCCTGGCAAGACTCACTGCAAAGACCCGAATTTCGTCGCCTACTTGCGACACGTTTTCAAAGTTCCTGCCGCCCTTTCCAGCACACCAAGCAAGGAGTGAATTCATGCAAGCCGTACAGCGTGAGATTGCTGAGCAGCTCAAGGTTCAACCACCATTCGCCGACAAGGCCGCCCTCGAGGCGGAAATCGCCCGGCGCATCACCTTCATCCAGGATTGCCTGGTCAATTCCGGGCTCAAGACCCTGGTGCTTGGCATCAGCGGCGGAGTCGATTCCCTGACCGCCGGCCTGCTGGCCCAGCGCGCCATGCTCGAACTGCGCACCCGCACCGGTGATGACAACTACAAGTTCATCGCCGTGCGCCTGCCGTACGAAACCCAGTTCGATGAACACGACGCACAGGCTTCGGTGGATTTCATCAAGCCGGACGAGCGTCACACCGTGAACATCGGCCCGGCGGTCAAATCCCTGGCCAATGAAGTGGCAGCCTTCGAAGGCAAGCACGCGGTGTCGGTGGATTTCGTCCTCGGCAACACCAAGGCGCGGATGCGCATGGTCGCCCAGTACACCATCGCCGGCGCGGCCCAAGGCCTGGTGATCGGCACCGATCACGCGGCAGAAGCGGTGATGGGTTTCTTCACCAAGTTCGGTGACGGTGCTTGCGACCTGGCACCGTTGAGCGGCCTGGTGAAAAACCAGGTCCGGGCCATTGCCCGCAGTTTCGGCGCACCGGAATCGCTGGTGGAAAAAATCCCGACCGCCGACCTGGAAGACCTGTCGCCGGGCAAACCGGATGAAGCGTCCCACGGCGTGACCTACGCCGAGATCGACGCATTCCTGCACGGTGAGCCGGTGCGTGAAGAGGCGTTCAAGATCATCTGTGATACCTATAAAAAGACCCATCACAAGCGAGTGATGCCGTTTGCGCCGTGAGTAAGGTGGTGTCTGAGCCGACGCCTTCGCGGGCAAGCCTCGCTCCTACAGGTTTTGTGTCGGATGCCAGTAATGGGCACGACACCGGTCCTGTAGGAGCGAGGCTTACCCGCGAAGAACGATGACGCGGTCAAACGTCAGGCACAAAAAAAGCGTCCCTCGCAGGACGCTTTTTTTATGAGCCCGATTCGCTTACTTCAGCGTAACCGTGCCTTTCATCATCGAAATGTGGCCCGGGAACGAGCAGAAGAAGCCGTATTTCTCGGCAGCATCAAGCTTCGACACATCGAAGGTCACCGAGTCGGTTTCCTTGGCACCGATGATTTTGGTGTGAGCGATAACGCGCGCATCACCTTCCTTCAGGTAGTTCTTGTCGATACCGGCCGCCAGGCCGTCGGTGGCGATCGGCTGCATGTCAGCCTCTTTGCTCAGCACCCAGTTATGGCCCATCACGTTTTTCGGCAGGTTGCCGGAGTGGGTCAGTTCAACGGTGAAAGTCTTGCAGCTTTTGTCGATTTCAATGGCCTTGGTGTTGAAGGACATTTGGTCTGTGGAGTCGATGGTCGTCTTGCACTCGGCAGCCATCAATTGACTGCTGGCCAGTGTCAGCAGGGATACCGCAACAAGTTTGGCAAACATGGTGAATCTCCAAGGCAGGGTTAACAAAAGTGCGAATGGACAGAAGACTGCCTGAAAACTTCGCAAGTTCCTATGACCTGAATCAAAAATTGTATACAACTTTAGAGCTATGACACCTATCGAAACAATCTACCAGCCAGACGTCTAGGGCGGCCCTATCATCAGGTCGTCATCACTTATCCGGAGCGTCTGTCATGTCCATCAACAGCTTTTTGTGCAGTTTGCTCGCCGCTTACGCCTGTGGCGCCAGTGGTACCTGTGAAACGTCCCAACGCGAAGTTTAGACCTTGGAGCGTCACGCCTCTGCCTTTACTCTGTGGCCATCCTGACCATGGAGCAAGGTATGTCTTTAGCATCCGTTTGTGTATTTTGCGGTGCCAGCACCGGCACCAATCCGGCTTATCGTGAAGCGGCTGTCGCCCTCGGGCGAGCATTGGCCGAGCGCAAGCTGACCCTGGTCTATGGCGGCGGCGCCGTCGGGCTGATGGGCGTTGTGGCCGATGCCGCACTGGCGGCCGGCGGGGAGGTGATCGGAATCATCCCGCAAAGCCTCAAGGACAAGGAAATCGGCCACAGCGGCCTGACTCGCCTGGAAGTGGTCGACGGCATGCATGCGCGAAAGGCGCGGATGGCCGAGCTCAGCGACGCGTTTATCGCACTGCCCGGCGGCCTGGGCACTCTGGAAGAACTGTTCGAAGTCTGGACCTGGGGCCAGCTCGGCTACCACGGCAAACCGCTGGGACTGCTGGAAGTGAACGGTTTCTACAGCAAATTGACCGGTTTTCTTGATCATATCGTCGGCGAAGGCTTCGTTCGCGAAGCACACCGTGACATGCTGCAAGTGAGCGAATCGCCGCAAACCCTGCTCGATGCCCTGGATGCCTGGCAGCCGACCGTGGTGCCAAAGTGGACAGAGCAAAAACCCAGCTAACGGCTCGGCACCGATACAGGGCAGAATATGCGCCGCTCAACCTCACCTTCGACCCCAGAGGATCGCCCATGGCTAAACCTAATTATTCCTTCGCCAAACGTCAGAGAGACTTGGCCAAGGAGCAGAAGAAAGAGGAAAAGCTTCAGCGCAAGAAAGCTACAGCTGAAGAAGAAGCCGCCGCACTGAACCCGGAAACAGACGGTGACGTGGCCGCAGAAAGTGATGTTGAAGCACCGAAAGATCAGGCGCCCGACGCCTGAGACCCTCAGGGCCCGATGATCTGATCAGGCCCACCGGATCTGTGTCCAGGGTCAGCAGTTACGCTGCTGGCCCTCACAGTCCCCTCCGAAAATATCCCCAATAAACGCATATCCCCTGTAGGAGCGAGCTTGCTCGCGAAAAACGGAAGGACACCGCGTTCACCCAGACAGCCATCGTCTTCGTTAACGACCATCGCGAGCAAGCTCGCTCCTACAGGTGGATCTTATTATTCCAGAGGCATTACGGTGACGCGGACTTCCGGGTCGTGATTTCCGCCGCCCAGAATCACCCCGCGCAACGGCGAGACATCGGAGAAATCCCGGCCCCAGGCCAGGGTGATGTGTTCCAGCGCCGGTTGCACATTGTTGGTCGGATCGAAATCCACCCAGCCCAGCACCGGGCAAAAAACCGAAACCCAGGCATGCGAGGCATCGGCGCCGATCAGACGTGGCTGGCCGGGCGGTGGCTGAGTCAGCAGGTAGCCGCTGATGTAACGAGCCGCCAACCCACGGGAACGCACGCAAGCGAGCATCAGGTGAGCGAAGTCCTGGCAAACCCCGCGCCGGCGCTCCAGCACTTCCACCAGCGGCGTTGCCACCTGGGTCGCTTCGGCGTCGAAGGTGAACTCGCTGAAGATCTTCTCCATCAGCGCCTGAACGCCGAGCAACAGTGGACGGCCCGCCGGGAAACAACTTTCCGAGAACTCGACGAAGTTGCGCTTCAGATGCACATAGGGCGATTCGAACCGGAAACGGCAAGCTTCCAGCAATTCAGGAGAAAGCGGCTGACTGCTGTAGGTCAGGGCGTTGCGGGTTTCTTCCCAGGCCGGAGATTGATTGAAATCCAGCGTTGGCCTGGACAGCACCTCGACGGTGAGCCGGGCGTTTACCAGTAGTTCATCGTGCGGCCGCTCGAATGCCAGTCGGGTCAGCGGGTTGCCGAACACATCCAATTCGTCCCGCCGCGATGTCGGGTCGGGGCTGATCTGCAATTGCTGCTCGGTGCAGTGCTGCCAGGCACACGATCGCGGCCACAGGTGCGCCAATTGCTGGGCGAGGGACACCGGGCTGTCGTAGTGATAATGGGTATCGTGGAAAATCTGGTAACGGGCGCTCATCAGACGGACACCGTGCGCTGGCTGACATCATCGACATGGGCGAAGTGGCGCAACGCCAGACGATCCGACACTTGTCCGCTGGCGTCGGCGATCTCTTGCAGCAGATCGGCCAGACCCTCAATGGCGGCACGAACGCTGGTTTCGCCGAACAGCGAATTCTCCAGACACCCCAGATCGAAGCGCGCCAGCCGCTCCACCAATTGCGGCAGCCCCGCTTCGCGCGGCACACCAAAATCATCGTTCAACCGCTTGAGGGTGCGGGTGACCAGTTTCAGCTGGAACAATACAGCGTGCGGGTTCTGCTCATCGAGCAGCAACAGGTCCAATACCGGGATCAATTGCGCCACTGCCAGATACCGCGAGCGGTAGGTGATGCTGCTGTTGCCCAGTTCCAGCAGCCATTCCAGCCCGGCCTGATCGAAGGCACCGCTGCCGCGCAGGAACGCCGCCAGGCTGCCGCTGAGAAATTGCAGGCGCTCGATCCGCCGGCCGATCATCAGGAAGCGCCAGCCTTCGTCCCGGGTCATGTCGTCGAGGGCAAAACCGGACAACGCCGCCAGCGACATCACCAGACGATTGAGGAAATCCAGCAACTCGCCGAAATCCGGTTCCTCGGTTTCCAGCTCAATAGCCTCGCGTTGCAACTCCACCAGCGCCTGCCAGTTTTCCCGCGAGAGCTTGCCGCGCACCTGCGAAGCCGCCCACTGCAAGCGCTGCAGGTTGGAACGCAGGCTGAACGGCCAGTCATCGCCGAGCAACGCCGCCAGTAACCGTTCAGGCAATTCACCTTCATCAGGCAACAACATCAACCGCTCGCCCAGTTCGACAGCAGCCTCCAGAGCTTGCGGGTCGTCGCCGTCGACGTAGCGCGCCAGCATGATCCGCAGCAACCGCGCGCTGTCATCGCAGCGTTCACAGTAACGGCCGAACCAAAACAGGTTTTCCACCACGCGCGACGGCAGATACGGATCGCGCCGCACCAGGTCGTGCACGCCGATGTTGCGCTGGGCTTCCCACTGCTCGCCGCTCGGCGGCCGATCTCCCAGCACCCAAGTGTCCTTGCTCGCGCCACCGCGCTGCATCGACACCACTTCGGCATCGGCCTCGGCGGCCACACGGGTCAAGCCACCAGGCAGCACCCGATAGCCATCGCGACTGGCCACCGCATACATGCGCATGCCGATAGCCCGGGGCTGTAACTGACCGTCCTCAGCCTGCCAGATCGGCGCCTGGGACAATTGCGCCAGTTCTTGCGCGACATAGGCGTAAGGTCGCGCCTGCATGCGTTCGGAAAGCGCCTGACGCTGTTTTTCGCTCAAATCGCGGCCAAATACCGGAGCGAAGCTCTGCGACGGAAACGCCGGCTTGATCAGCAGCTCTGGCAGCTTTTCCAACGCTTGGGCCAGCACCGGCGCTTCGCCGCACCACCATGTGGCGATGGAGGGCAGGATCAATTCTTCGCAAAACAGGAATTGATTGATCTTCGGCAGAAAGCCCAGCAGTCCTGGCGATTCCAATACGCCGCTGCCCAGCGCGTTGGCCACCAGCACTCGCCCCTGCCGCACGGCTTCGAGCAGGCCAGGTACGCCAAGCGCAGAGTCAGTGCGCAATTCCAGCGGATCGCAGAAGTCGTCGTCGAGCCGGCGCATGATCGCGTGAACCCGCCGCAGGCCGCTCAAGGTTTTAAGGTAGACCGTGGCATCGCGCACCGTGAGGTCGCCGCCCTCCACCAGTGGATAACCGAGCTGCCGCGCCAGGTACAAATGCTCAAAATAGCTTTCGTTGAAACGCCCTGGTGTCAGCAGTACCACCAACGGCACTTCGTCACCGCTGGGTGCCTGACGGGCCAGGGTTTCCTGAAGCGTGCGGAAGAATCCGGCCAGGTGCTGCACCTTCAAGTCGCGGTACAACTCGGGAAAGGCCCGGGACACGATGGTGCGATTTTCCAGGGCGTAACCGGCGCCGGACGGTGCCTGAGTCCGATCCGCCGTGACCCACCAGCGCCCGTCGGGCGTGCGCGCCAGATCCACGGCATACAGATGCAGAAAGGCCCCGTCGGGCGGCGCAATGCCCTGACAGGGCCAGAGGAAGTTGTTGTGACCGAACACCAATTCAGCCGGCAGCAAGCCTTCAGCAATCAGCCGCTGCGGCCCGTACAAATCCGCCAGCACCGCATTCAACAAACGCGCCCGTTGAGCGATCCCGGCTGACAACAGCGCCCACTCATCAGCAGCGATCACATGCGGCAGCAGGTCCAGTTCCCACGGCCGGTCCGCGCCCTTGGGGTCCGCGTAGACGTTGTAGGTCACGCCGTTTTCCTGAATCTGCCGGGTCAGCAGTGCCTGACGCTGCACCAACTGCGCGGGCGTGCTGCGTTGCAACTGGTCGAACAGCCGACGCCAGTGCGGACGCACCGCACCGCTGTCGTCGAGCAGTTCGTGATAAGTGCCCGCCGTCAGCGGGTAGCGGTCTAGCAGGTCAGGCATGGAAAGCTCGGCAGACAGCAAGGAACGGTCAGACTAACGCAGGCTCATGACGCCCGGATATACGAAAAATCCGAGCGTCGTGTACGGTTTAGAAACGTCGCAAATCGAGAGTCATCGGCAGCTCGTCGTTAATTTCCAGAATCGGTATAGGAAGTTTCCCTGGGCTGTGTCCGATGCGGAAGAATCGCGCCATCCTCCGACTTTCGGCTTCATTGGCGTTTACCGGCAAACTGTCGTAATTGCGCCCGCCCGGATGGGCGACGTGGTACTGACAGCCACCCAGCGAACGCTGCATCCAGGTATCGAGCAGGTCGAACACCAGCGGCGCGTGGACGGGAATGGTCGGTTGCAGGCAATTGGCTGGCTGCCAGGCACGGAAACGTACGCCGGCCACAAATTCGCCAACCCGTCCGGTAGGTTGCAAGGGCACCGGAACGCCGTTGCAGGTCAACAAATAACGTTGCGGCGGCAGGCCGGAGAGCTTGACCTGCAAACGCTCAAGGGACGAATCCACGTACCGCACCGTGCCGCCGACGGCGCCCTCCTCGCCCAGCACATGCCACGGCTCGAGCGCCTGACGCACTTCCAGTTCGATGCCGCTGACCGCGTAATCGCCGACCTTGGGGAAACGGAACTCCAGATGTGCGGCAAACCACTCGGCCCGCACCGGGTAACCCGAGACGTTGAGGTCCACGATGACGTCGGCGAAATCCTGCTCGATAAAGTGCGGCAACAAAAACCGGTCGTGCAACTCAGTGCCCCAGCGCGCCAGTTTCGGCGGCGCATAAGGCTCGCGCCAGAATCGCGCCACCAGCGCTCGCAGCAACAACTGTTGCGCCAGGCTCATGCGCGCATGCGGTGGCATTTCAAAGGCACGCAACTCCAGCAAGCCCAGGCGCCCCGTCGCGCCGTCCGGTGAATAAAGCTTGTCGATGCAGAACTCGGCGCGATGGGTGTTGCCGGTCACGTCGATCAGCAGGTTGCGCAACAACCGATCCACCAGCCATGGCGCGCATTCCTCGCCGGGTTGGGGCATTTGGGCGAAGGCGATTTCCAGCTCGTACAACGCATCGTTGCGTGCTTCATCGACGCGCGGCGCCTGGGACGTCGGACCGATGAACAATCCTGAAAACAGGTAGGACAAGGACGGGTGGTTATGCCAGTAGCTGATCAGGCTGCGCAGCAGATCGGGACGGCGCAGAAACGGTGAGTCAGCCGGTGTCGCGCCACCCAGTACGAAATGGTTACCGCCGCCGGTGCCGGTGTGTCGGCCATCGATCATGAATTTCTCGGTGGTCAGCCGGGTTTGGCGCGCTTCTTCGTAGAGAAACTCGGTGCGTTCGACCAGTTCGTCCCAAGTCGAGGATGGCTGAACGTTGACCTCGATCACGCCTGGGTCCGGGGTGATGCGGAAGTTGCTCAGGCGCGGGTCGCTCGGCGGCTCATAGCCTTCCAGCAACACAGGGCAATGCAGTTCCTGCGCCGTGGCCTCGATCGCGGTGACCAGCTCCAGATAATCCTCGACCCGCTCCAGCGGCGGCATGAACAGGTACAACCGCCCTTCACGAGCCTCGGCACAGAATGCGGTGCGGGTCAGCCAGTCGGCGGATTCGTCGACCTCCAGATCCCGCTCGACCGCTTCGGCCGGTGCTCCGGGGCTGTTCAGCTGCTGAGTGTCGGGGAGCGCCGGGAATTCCTGGTTGGGGTCGTTGGGATAAATGAACGGATACTCGGCAGCCTTCACCCACGGCTGCGAACCCAGCGGCAAGCGATACCCCAGCGGCGAATCCCCCGGCACCAGTCGACAGTGCTCGTCACGCAGGTACCAGCGACCGCTTTGCCACTGATCGCCCTTGGCCGTACGCGCCAGCGGCAGGACCTGGCCGATCACTTTATCCAGCCCCTGACTGAAGACTTTACGCAGACGCGCACGCTCCAGCGGTTCTTCCAGGCGTGAGTCTTCGGCACTGACGTTCTGCGGCAATGCGCCTTCGCGCCAGAGGTAATAGAAGTTGTCTTCGTAGGCCGGGAACACAAATCGTGTCGGAATTTTCAAACGTTCGGCGACACTCGCCAGAAAGCGCCCGGCCAACTCGCCATCGGCACCATAGTCTTCCTGCTCGTCTGCAATCAGCGCGCTGTTGTGCCAGATCGGCACGCCGTCGCGGCGCCAGTAGCAGTTGAGCGACCAGCGCGGCAGTTGTTCGCCGGGGTACCACTTGCCTTGACCGAAATGCACCAGGCCCTTGGGCGCGTAGCGCTTGCGCATGCGCTGGAACAGTTCGGCGGACAGGCGACGCTTGTCCGGCCCGAGCGCAGCGGTGTTCCATTCGGCGCCGTCCGGGTCGTCGATGGAGACGAAGGTCGGCTCGCCGCCCATGGTCAGGCGTACGTCGCCTTCCAGCAGGTCGGCATCGATCTGCCGGCCCAGTGCCTGGATCGCCAGCCATTGATCTTCGGTGTAGGGATTGGTGACTCGCGGCGCCTCCCAAATCCGCTCCACGGACATTTCGTGGGTGAATTCGCACTCGCACGGTTCCACCAGGCCACTGATCGGTGCCGCAGAGCCCGGATCGGGGCTACACGCCAACGGAATGTGTCCTTCACCGGCAAACAGCCCCGACGTCGCGTCCAGGCCGATCCAGCCGGCACCCGGCAAATAGACTTCGCACCAGGCGTGCAGGTCAGTGAAATCAACTTCAGTGCCCGAAGGGCCATCGAGACTTTTGACGTCGGCGGTGAGTTGAATCAGATAGCCGGAGACGAAACGCGCCGCCAACCCAAGGTTGCGCAGCAATTGCACCAGCAACCACGCCGAGTCGCGGCAGGAGCCGGAGGCATGTTCAAGCGTGTGTTCAGGCGTTTGCACGCCCGGTTCCATACGGATCAGGTAGCCAATGTCTTCGCTCAGCCGCTGGTTGAGCGCCACCAGGAAATCCACGCTCGGCAGCGGCGTACGGTCGATGCCGTCCAGATACGCTTTGAACTTCGGCGTCAGGGGCAAGGTTTCCAGGTACGGCGCCAGCTCCTTGCGCTCGTCCGCGGCGTAGGCGAACGGGATCTTTTCGGCGTAAGGCTCGAGGAAGAAGTCGAACGGATTGAACACCGCCATTTCGGCCAGCAGATCGACTTCGATCCGCAGTTCCTCGGTTTTCTCGGGGAACACCAACCGCGCCAGGTAATTGCCCTGGGGGTCTTGCTGCCAGTTGATGAAATGCTGCTCGGGCGAGACTTTCAGCGCGTACGACAGTATCCGCGTGCGACTGTGCGCGGCCGGGCGCAGGCGAACGATCTGCGGCCCGAGCTCGACAGCGCGGTCGTAGCGGTAATGCGTGACGTGGTGCAATGCGACATGAATCGACACGGCGTGCCTCCTGCGAGCCTTGAGCGTATTCGAAAGCGCGCAAGACTTATGCCATCCAGTGGCGCTGGCGCTTTCATAGATTTGCTTAAGGCAGTACAGCACCAAAATCGGGCAATGCGGGAAATTGGTTTGGGGGAGTTGCACGGATTTGTGGCGAGGAAGTGGGTGTACGCGGTCGTTGTGGCGAGGGAGCTTGCTCCCGCTGGGGCGCGAAGCGGCCCCGAATCAGGCAATGAGTTCCTTCCATTGAAACGCGTTAGCCGGGTTTGCGACTGCTTCGCAGCCGAGCGGGAGCAAGCTCCCTCGCCACAGATGATCACCGATCCAGAAATGCAAAACGCCAACCCGAAGGTTGGCGTTCTGTTCAGCTCAAGCGAGCGTTAGCGCGGAACAACCGGCTTGCGCGCAGGCTTTGGCCCTTTGCCTTTGGCCGCATCCTTGCGCTCCTTGGCCGCCTGCTGGTTGCGGGCAAACGCCGCAGCCTTGGCCTGTTCACGCTTGTCCCACGGGTTACCGCCATCGCTGGCACGCGGTGGCAAACCGGTGTGCTGGGTCAGGATCTTGGTGGTCTTTTCCCCAGCCACTTTATGGCTGCCGGCCGGCGTCGAGTTCTTGCGACGGGCGCTCTGATAGCTGTCGGTTGCGGGCTGGTGCAGCGGGATCAATTGATTCTTGCCCGGCCCGATCAAATCGGCGCGGCCCATGCGGGTCAGCGCTTCACGCAGCATCGGCCAGCCTTTCGGGTCGTGATAACGCAAGAACGCCTTGTGCAGACGACGCTGCTCTTCGCTCTTGACGATGGTCACGGCGTCGCTCTTGTAAGTGACCTTACGCAGGGGGTTCTTGCCCGAGTGGTACATCGCGGTGGCGGTGGCCATCGGCGACGGGTAGAACGCCTGCACCTGGTCGGCGCGGAAGCCATTGCCCTTGAGCCACAGAGCCAGGTTCATCATGTCTTCGTCGGTGGTGCCCGGGTGAGCGGCGATGAAGTACGGAATCAGGTACTGCTCTTTCCCGGCTTCCTTGGAGTACTTCTCGAACATGCGCTTGAACTTGTCATAGCTGCCGATGCCCGGTTTCATCATCTGGTTGAGCGGACCTTCCTCGGTGTGTTCCGGGGCAATCTTCAGGTAGCCACCGACATGGTGGGTCACCAGCTCTTTGACGTATTCCGGCGACTCGACCGCGAGGTCGTAACGCAGGCCGGAAGCGATCAAAATCTTCTTCACACCCGGCAAGGCACGGGCGCTGCGATAGAGCTGGATCAGCGACGAGTGGTCGGTGTTCAAATTCGGGCAGATGCCGGGGAACACGCACGACGGCTTGCGGCACGCGGATTCGATTTCCGGGCTCTTGCAGGCGATGCGGTACATGTTCGCGGTCGGGCCGCCGAGGTCGGAAATGACGCCGGTGAAGCCTGGGACCTTGTCGCGGATCTCTTCGATTTCGCGAATGATCGACTCTTCGGAACGGTTCTGGATGATCCGGCCTTCGTGCTCCGTGATCGAGCAGAAAGTGCAGCCACCGAAGCAGCCACGCATGATGTTCACCGAGAAGCGAATCATGTCGTAGGCCGGGATTTTTTCCTTGCCGTACGCCGGGTGCGGGATACGTGCGTAAGGCATGCCAAACACGTAGTCCATTTCTTCAGTGGTCATCGGAATCGGCGGCGGGTTGAACCAGACGTCGACTTCACCGTGCTTCTGCACCAGCGCACGGGCGTTGCCCGGGTTGGTTTCCAGGTGAAGCACGCGGTTGGCGTGAGCATAAAGCACCGCGTCGCCACGGACTTTTTCAACCGATGGCAGACGAATCACGGTCTTGTCGCGGGTCATTTTCGGACTGGCCAGGATCTGCACGACCTTGGCTTCAGTCGGGTCTTCAACCGGACCTTTTTCCTGCTCGATGGCGCAGGCCTGGGTGTCTTGCGTGTTGACGTACGGGTTGATGATCTTGTCGATCTTGCCCGGACGATCGATACGCGTGGAATCGACTTCGTACCAGTCTTTCGGCGTATCGCGACGGATGAACGCGGTGCCGCGCACGTCGGTGATGTCTTCGATCTTGTGACCGTAGGACAGACGCTGGGCGACTTCGACGATCGCGCGCTCGGCGTTGCCGTAGAGCAGGATGTCGGCGCAGGCGTCGATCAGGATCGAGTTGCGCACCCGGTCCTGCCAGTAATCGTAGTGGGCAATGCGGCGCAGGGAGGCTTCGATGCCACCGAGAACGATAGGGACGTTCTTGTAGGCTTCCTTGCAACGCTGACTGTAAACCAGGCTCGCGCGATCCGGACGTTTGCCCGCCAGGCCACCGGGGGTGTAGGCGTCATCGGAACGGATTTTCTTGTCGGCGGTGTAGCGGTTGATCATCGAATCCATGTTGCCGGCCGCGACGCCGAAGAACAGGTTCGGCTCGCCGAGCTTCATGAAGTCGTCTTTGGACTGCCAGTTCGGCTGGGCAATGATCCCGACGCGGAAGCCCTGGGACTCCAGCAGCCGGCCGATGATCGCCATGCCGAACGACGGATGGTCAACGTAGGCATCACCGGTGACGATGATGATGTCGCAGGAATCCCAGCCAAGCTGATCCATCTCCTCCCTGCTCATCGGCAGGAATGGCGCTGGACCGAAGCATTCGGCCCAGTACTTGGGATAGTCAAATAACGGCTTGGCTGTTTGCATGACGATGACCGGTGTTGAGATGAAAAATCGCGGGCGCGGAATATAGCACAAAAAATAACCAATTCCGACGGCTATGGTCGGAAATTGCGGTGACTGTTTCGGGCACAGGGCCTGAAATCATGCACACCCCCTGTGGCGAGGGAGCTTGCTCCCGCTGGGCTGCGAAGTAGCCCCAAAACCAGCGACCGGATATTTCCAGATAGACCGTCTGTTCTGGCTTTGCGCCTGCTGCGCAGTCGAGCGGGAGCAAGCTCCCTCGCCACAGGTTTCTTCTGGGTTATTCGTCGTCGAAGTTGTAGCTACCCGGCGCCAGGTTTTCGAAGCGGGTGTACTTGCCGATGAACGCCAGTCGCGACGTACCGATCGGGCCGTTCCGCTGCTTGCCGATAATGATCTCGGCGATGCCTTTGTGCTCGGTTTCCGGGTGATAAACCTCATCCCGGTACACGAACATGATGACGTCGGCATCCTGCTCGATCGCTCCGGATTCCCGGAGGTCGGAGTTGATTGGACGCTTGTTCGGTCGCTGCTCAAGAGAGCGGTTGAGCTGTGACAACGCCACCACCGGGCAATTGAATTCCTTGGCCAGGGCCTTCAAGGAACGGGAGATCTCGGAAATCTCGTTGGTCCGGTTGTCACCACCGGAACCTGGAATCTGCATCAATTGCAGGTAGTCGATCATGATCAGGGCGACGTCGCCGTGCTCTCGCACCAGACGCCGGGTCCGCGCGCGCATTTCCGAAGGGCTGATACCCGCCGTATCGTCGATGAACAACTTGCGATCGTTCAGCAGGTTGACCGCCGACGTCAGGCGCGGCCAATCGTCGTCATCCAGGCGACCGGCACGGACCTTGGTCTGGTCGATACGGCCGAGGGACGACAACATACGCATGATCAGCGATTCGCCTGGCATCTCAAGCGAGTACACCAGCACGCACTTGTCGCTGCGCAACACGGCGTTTTCCACCAGGTTCATCGCAAAGGTGGTTTTACCCATCGATGGACGGCCGGCGACGATGATCAGGTCGGACGGTTGCAAGCCGCTGGTCTTCTCGTCGAGGTCGGTGTAACCGGTCGACAAGCCAGTGATGGCGTTGTCGGTGTTGAACAAGGTGTCGATGCGGTCGATGGCCTTGGTCAGCAGGTCATTCACGCTCACCGGGCCACCGGTTTTCGGCCGGGCCTCGGCGATCTGGAAGATCTGCCGCTCGGCTTCGTCGAGAATCTCTTCAGCGGTGCGGCCTTCCGGGTTGAAGGCGCTGTCGGCAATCTCGGTAGCGATGCCGATCAATTGCCGCAAGGTTGCCCGCGCGCGGACGATCTGCGCATAGGCCTTGATGTTGGCGACGGACGGTGTGTTTTTCGCCAACTCGCCGAGGTAACCGAGACCACCGACCTGCGAGGTCTGACCTTCCTTGTCCAATTGCTCGGCAAGGGTCACGACGTCGATCGGGGAGTTCTGGTCGGCGAGCTTGGCGATCGCGCGGAAGATCAGGCGGTGGTCATGCCGATAGAAATCGCCGTCGGAGACTTGATCGAGCACGCGTTCCCAGGCGTTGTTGTCCAGCATCAGACCACCGAGCACAGCCTGTTCGGCCTCGATGGAATGCGGAGGCACCTTCAGGGAAGCGGTTTGCAGATCGTATTGCTCGGGAGCGGAAATATCGTTCATGGCCACTAGGTTTATTTAAGAAAAGCAGGGGGGTTCAGAAAGACAAAGGGCACGACCTGTAAACAGGATCGTGCCCGATGTTAACCGTCTGACGGACAAGCCGCCAGCCGATCAAGTGTTGCTTAAGCTGCTACCACGACAACGCGTACGGTGGCTTCAACTTCGGCGTGCAGGTGCACGGCTACGTCGAATTCGCCTACGTTGCGGATGGTGCCGTTCGGCAGACGAACTTCGCTTTTTGCAACTTCAACGCCAGAGGCGGTCAGTGCATCAGCGATGTCGTGAGTACCGATCGAACCGAACAGCTTGCCTTCGTCACCGGCAGTGGCAGTGATAGTCACTTCCAGCTCAGCCAGTTGGGCGGCACGGCTTTCAGCCGAAGTTTTACGGTCTGCTGCGGCTTTTTCCAGCTCAGCGCGACGCTCTTCGAACGCGGCCAGGTTGGCAGCGGTCGCAGCGGTAGCTTTGCCGTAAGGCAGCAGGTAGTTACGACCGTAACCAGCCTTAACGTTCACTTTGTCACCCAGGTTGCCCAGGTTGGTGACTTTTTCCAGAAGGATCAGTTGCATGTGAAAATCCTCTTAACTTTTAACCTTCACCGTTCGCGCTATCGACGTCTTTCGGCGTCGAACGACCGCGAAAATCAATCAGGCTGTCGACGATGGCCAAGACCACCAGCAACGGATAGATCAGCTGCATGAACAGCAACAGCGTGACGTACAACCCCACCAGCCAGAATCTGGCCAGTCGCTTTTGCGCCACCAGCCCGTGAATCAGGGCCAGCCCGGCGAACACCAGCGGTACACTGCACAACGGCGTCAACATGGCCATCTGTGGACCGATGTTCGGCCCCAGAAGCATGAACGCCAGCAGTAACATCGCCAGCCCCAGCGGGAAGCGGATGGCGCGAAACTCGCGACCAAAACCACCCGGGTTGTACAACAACGCCTGCCAGTAGCGCCCGACAATCAGGCTCAGCACACTGACGATTTGCAACAAGGCCGCAATCAGGCCGGTCAGGACTGGTGCAATCAGGGACGCAAAATGCGCTTGCTCGTCTACCGACAACTTCTGGTAGACATCACCGAGTAGCGACGGCATGACCTTTATCAAGGCCTGCGCCAGCATCTCGATTTGGGGAGCAAAAACTGTCCCCAGCACCACTGCAAACACCACTCCCATCGCTATGCTGACCAGCAGCACGCGGTTCCAGGACTCGCTTGCGCGCAAAACCAACGCAAGGCTCGAAGACCCCAGCAGCACCAGAAGTGCCCGTGGGTCGTCGGAGTAAAGCCACCAGATCAACGCCGGCAGCAGTCCCAGAGCAAGTACGCCAAGGGCGTCCTTCAATCCGCGCCGCAGGAGCACAAGGCATCCGGCGGCAGCACCCAACCAATACAACAACGGCAATGTTGCGCATCCGGCCACTACGAGAGTGGCCTGCATACGGCCGCGCATGATGAACTCAGCTAAGGCACGCATGCTTTCAATCCTTTGCTACGTGTCGACTGCCCGGTCTCAGCGGCCGTGGCTGTCGGTGTAGGCCAGCAGGGCCAGGAAGCGGGCGCGCTTGATAGCGGTGGCCAGCTGACGCTGATAACGTGCTTTGGTACCGGTGATGCGGCTTGGAACGATTTTGCCGGTCTCGGATACGTAAGCTTTCAGAGTGTTGAGATCTTTGTAATCGATCTCTTTCACGTCTTCAGCGGTGAAGCGGCAGAATTTACGACGACGGAAGAAACGTGCCATGTAATAGGCTCCTCAAAAGGTCCGTGGATTACTCGTCAGCGTTATCGCTGTTGTCGCTGTCATCACTATCAGCGCTTTCGGCGCCTTCGTGCTCAGGACGGTCGCGACGCTCACGGCGCTCACTGCGGTTTTCTTCAGCCTTGAGCATCTCGGATTGGCCGGTAACGGCTTCTTCGCGACGGATGACCAGGTTACGGATCACTGCATCGTTGTAGCGGAAGTTGTCTTCCAGCTCGGCCAGGGCCTTGCCAGTGCACTCAACGTTCAGCATCACGTAGTGAGCCTTGTGAACATTGTTGATTGCGTAGGCCAGTTGACGACGGCCCCAATCTTCCAGACGGTGGATTTTGCCGCCGTCTTCTTCGATCAGCTTGGTGTAACGCTCAACCATGCCGCCGACTTGCTCGCTTTGATCCGGGTGGACCAAAAAGATGATTTCGTAATGACGCATGAATGCTCCTTACGGGTTGTAGCCTGCCGCTCAAAAGCGGTCAGACAAGGAGTGAATGACACTTATGGACTTGCTTGCGATAGACACATGCGTGCCTGCCGTCACAGCAAGGGGCGCAATTGTAGAGAAGGGACAGAAGAGGTGCAAGGCAATTGGTGATTATTTGAACAGTTCGTTCACACCACCAATCTTTGCATTGGCACAGAACCAATGTGGGAGCGGGCTTGCTCGCGAATCGCGTCTGACATTCAACATTTTTGCTGAATGACACACCGCTTTCGCGAGCAAGCCCGCTCCCACATTTGGATCGTGTACAACTTATGACTTTTTGGCAGATCCGGCAGCTTTGACGCTGCGCTGGCGCTGAGCCTCGAACAGGCAAACACCGGTCGCCACGGAAACGTTGAGACTGCTGACGCTGCCAGTCATCGGCAGGTGCACCAGGTAGTCGCAAAGATCGCGAGTCAGGCGACGCATGCCGCTGCCTTCCGCACCCATGATCAGGATGGTCGGGCCGGTCATGTCTTGCTGATACAGGCTCTGCTCGGCTTCGCCCGCCGTACCGACGACCCACAAGCCGCGCTGCTTGAGTTTTTCCAGAGTGCGCGCCAGGTTGGTCACGGCGACCAGCGGAATCACTTCCGCCGCGCCACAGGCGACTTTTCGTACCGTCGGGGTCAGCGTGGCTGACTTGTCTTTCGGAACGATCACCGCCAACGCGCCGGCCGCATCGGCCGAACGCAGGCAAGCGCCAAGGTTGTGCGGATCGGTCACGCCGTCGAGCACCAGCAGCAGCGGTGCGCCTTCGGAGCGATCGAGCAGCTCGTCGAGCATGGCCTCGCCCCAGACCTGGCTCGGACTCACGTCCGCCACAACGCCTTGGTGCACGCCATCAACCCAGGCGTCGAGTTCACGACGCTCGGCGTTGCCGACGGGCACGCGATTTTCGCTCGCCAGTGCGATCAGCGCCTGTACACGCGGCTCGCTGCGGCCTTCAGCCAGCCAGATCTGCTTGACGCGTTTAGGGTGGTGACGCAGCAATGCTTCGACCGCATGCACGCCGTAGATTTTTTCCAACTGACTCATGACTTGGCCTTAGGTTTACGCGCCCCGCCGCTTTTGGCTGGGGCCGAGCCCGCTTTGGCGGGCCTTTACGGTGTTTGCTCGGCTTGCTGCCGGGAGCCTTGTCAGGCGCCGACCGTCCGGTCTTTCCCCCAGACGCCGCTTTACCACCGCTTTTCGCTTCAGACAGCAACGCCTGCTTCAGTTCACGGCTTTTGCGCAGCTCAGCGTTTTTCGCCGCAGCGTCGCTCGGGCGATACGCTTCGACCGCCTTTTCCTTGGCAGGACGACGACCGGTTTTCGCAGGCGCCGGCTCTGCTGCGGTTTTCGCCGTTGTCTTAGCGGCGGGCTCAGTTTTTTCAGTCCCGCGCTTCTTGCGGCCGATCGGCGCGCTGATGGTTTTTTCAGCCATCTCGAAGTCGATCTTGCGCTCATCGAGGTCGACGCGCATCACGCGCACTTCAACGGTGTCGCCAAGGCGGAAGCTGCGGCCAGTGCGCTCACCGGCGAGGCGGTGATGCACAGGGTCGAAGTGGTAGTAATCGCCCGGCAGCGCGGTGACGTGCACCAGGCCTTCGACGTAGATGTCGGTCAGTTCGACGAACAGGCCAAAACCGGTCACGGCAGTGATCACACCCGGGAACGACTCGCCCACGCGGTCTTTCATGAACTCGCACTTGAGCCAGTTCACCACGTCGCGGGTCGCTTCGTCGGCACGGCGTTCGCTCATCGAGCATTGCTCGCCGAGCTGCTCCAGGGTCGCTTCGTCGTACGGATAGATGCGCGCTTTCGGAATGGTCATCGCGCCGGCACGGCGAACGTGCGGGGTGTCCATTTTCGAATGGATGACGCTGCGGATCGCCCGGTGCGTGAGCAAGTCCGGGTAGCGGCGGATCGGCGAGGTGAAGTGGGTATAGGCTTCGTAATTCAGGCCGAAGTGGCCCTGGTTATCAGCGCTGTACACCGCCTGACTCAACGAACGCAGCATCACGGTCTGGATCAGATGGAAATCCGGACGGTCCTTGATGCTCGCCAGCAAGGCCTGGTAATCCTTCGGCGACGGGCCATCCTTGCCTTTGTGCAGGGACAGGCCGAGCTCACCGAGGAACGCGCGCAGTTTTTCCAGACGCTCCGGTGGCGGACCATCGTGGACGCGATACAGCGCAGGAATTTCGTGCTTTTTCAGGAATTCGGCGGTGGCCACGTTGGCCGCCAGCATGCATTCCTCGAT
Organism: Pseudomonas hormoni; assembly: GCF_018502625.1. NCBI lineage: Bacteria > Pseudomonadati > Pseudomonadota > Gammaproteobacteria > Pseudomonadales > Pseudomonadaceae > Pseudomonas > Pseudomonas hormoni. Next base: position 6,320,925 of record NZ_CP075566.1, on the reverse strand, counting down.
CAGCTTGTGCGCGTCGTTACGAACGGTCGGACGGATTTCGGCAATCTTGCGCTCGGTCCCGAAGATGATCCGGGTTTCCTGCGTTTCGAAATCGATCGCGCCACGCACGTGACGAGCGGCCAGCAGCACTTTGTACAGTGCGTAAAGCTGCTTCAGATGCGGCAGAACGTCGTTGTACTCGCCACGAAGCTGACGCGCCTCGGTGAGTTTCGGCGTTTCCAGCATCGCGCTGACCTTGTTGTAGGTCAGGCGGGCATGGGAGTGAATCACCGCTTCGTAGAAGCAGTAGTCGGTCATCTCGCCGGATTTGGAGATGGTCATTTCGCAGACCATGGCCAGGCGATCGACGTGCGGGTTCAGCGAGCACAGGCCGTTGGACAGCTGCTCGGGCAGCATCGGCACTACGCGCTCCGGGAAGTAAACGGAGTTGCCGCGAACCTGGGATTCGTTGTCCAGCGCCGAACCGATCTTCACGTAGCTGGAGACGTCGGCAATCGCCACGTACAACTTCCAGCCACCGGAGAACAGGCGCAGCTTGCCCGGTTTGGCTTCGCAGTAGACCGCGTCATCGAAGTCGCGCGCATCTTCACCGTCGATGGTCACGAACGGCAGATGACGCAGGTCGATGCGCTTCTCTTTGTCTTTCTCTTCAACTTCAGGCTTGAGCTTGGCGGCTTCTTTCAAGACCGCTTCAGGCCAGACGTGCGGAATATCGTAAGTGCGCAGGGCGACATCGATTTCCATGCCCGGCGCCATGTAATTGCCCACGACTTCAACCACGTCGCCTTGCGGCTGGAAGCGTGGCGTCGGCCAGTGAGTGATCTTCACTTCGACGAACTGACCGATCTTGGCGTTGGCATTGCGACCCGGCGTGACCAGCACTTCCTGCTGGATCTTTGGATTGTCCGCCACCACGAAGCCGATACCGCCCTCTTCGAAGTAACGACCTACGATGGTCTCGTGAGCACGGGTTACCACTTCGACGATCATGCCTTCACGGCGACCGCGACGGTCCAGACCGGAAACACGCGCCAGGGCACGGTCGCCATCGAACACCAGACGCATTTGCGCCGGGCTCATGAACAGATCGTCACTGCCGTCGTCCGGGACCAGGAAACCGAAGCCGTCACGGTGACCGCTGATGCGACCCAGGATCAGGTCGAGCTTGTCCACCGGCGCATACGTGCCGCGACGGGTGTAAATAAGCTGAGCATCGCGCTCCATGGCGCGCAGGCGGCGGCGCAGGGCTTCGATCTGGTCTTCTGTGGTCAGACCAAACTCTTCGACCAGTTGCTCGCGGTTAGCAGGCGAACCCCGATCAGCAAGGTGCTGAAGGATCAGTTCGCGGCTAGGAATAGGGTTTTCGTATTTTTCCGCTTCACGAGCGGCCTCGGGATCGAGGGACTGCCAATCGGCCATTAGAGAGTTTTCACCTTGTCTATATGCGGGTTAGTTTGGCATAGGCGTAATGAAACGGGAAATTTCAAGCTATGAGAGCCCATCTAAAGCCCTTTATCGACACCGAAAAGCTTACTTGAATGCCACTGGTAATATTTTTCAGGTTTTTTTGATGTCGGGGGTTTACAGTTAAAAAGACGCTCCGTATAGTGCGCGCCATCGACGACGGAGACGTTGCCGATACTGCCCAGATGGTGAAATTGGTAGACACGCCAGCTTCAGGTGCTGGTGACCGCAAGGTCGTGGAAGTTCGAGTCTTCTTCTGGGCACCAATTTCGAGCTTGAGATTAGATCAATTTCAAGGCTCGCACAAAAACCCGCGAAAGCGGGTTTTTTGCATTCTAAGGTTCCGATTTATTAAAACCAAATCAGGGGTTTACAGATCAAAACGCTCTCCGTATAGTGCGCCACATCAACAGCGGCAACGCTGAAGATTATGCCCAGATGGTGAAATTGGTAGACACGCCAGCTTCAGGTGCTGGTGACCGCAAGGTCGTGGAAGTTCGAGTCTTCTTCTGGGCACCAATTCAAATTTCAGAGCTTTCTCTGGAATTTCACAAAAACCCGCTAAAGCGGGTTTTTGCGTTTCTGGCGTTTGAAAATATATCGATGCTGCCTTTTGTGGCGAGGGAGCTTGCTCCCGCTGGAGTGCGAAGCGCTCCCCACCCATGTCAATATTTACACCGTGCTCTCAGGATCAACGACTGCTTCGCAGCCGAGCGGGAGCAAGCTCCCTCGCCACAGAAATCTGCGGCAGGCCGTCTAGCAAAGCCCTTCCAGCCCCGCAAGGCGCACTTGAGAAACAATATCGTTTATCATTGTTGCAAGTTTTTGCAATGCGACAGTGAGGAACCCTGCGAATGATGTTTCGAAATACCCTGCGCCGCGGCCTGACCTTCACCCTGCTCGGCCTGGCACTCGCTACCCCCCTCACCCAGGCTGCTGATTCAGTTTCCCTGACACTCTACAACGGTCAACACAAGGAAGTCGGCGACGCGGTCGCCAAAGCCTTTGAAGCCAAGACCGGCATCCACGTCAATGTGCGCAAAGGCAGCAGCAACCAGCTTGCCAGCCAGGTCGTCGAAGAAGGCGATCGCTCCCCCGCCGACGTGATCTACACCGAAGAATCGCCACCATTGAACAAGCTTGGCGAACAAGGCCTGCTGGCACAAACCGATGCTGCCACCCTTGCCGTTTTGCCAAAAGACTACGTCGCCGGCAATGGCACCTGGATCGGGATTACTGCGCGAGTCCGCGTTGTCGCATTCAATCCCAAACTGATTGATGAAAAAGACCTGCCGAAATCGGTGATGGAATTTTCCAACCCGAAATGGCAAGGCAAGGTCGGTTTCGTGCCCACCAGCGGCGCGTTCCAGGAACAAGCCGTGGCGATCATCAAGGTGCACGGCATGGACGCAGCCGAAGAATGGCTGACCGGCCTTCGCGCGTTCGGCAAGACTTACAGCAACAACATGGTTGCGCTCAAAGCCGTGGAAAACGGCGAAGTCGCCACCGTGCTGGTGAACAACTATTACTGGTTCGCCTTGCAGCGTGAAAAAGGCCAGCTCGATTCGAAACTGCACTACTTCACCGGCGGTGACGTCGGCGGGCTGATCACCGTTTCCAGCGCTGCCGTACTGAAATCCAGCAAACATCCAAAAGAAGCCCAGCAATTCCTCGCCTACATGGCCAGCGAAGAAGGTCAGCGCGTGATCACCCAGACCACCGCCGAATACCCGCTGCACAAAGGTATGCAATCGGATCGCGGCCTCAAGCCGTTCAGCGAACTGCAAGCGCCGAAAGTCACACCAGCCGACCTCGGCAACGCCGAAGAAGCCCTGGACCTGGAACGTGACGTTGGCTTGAACTGATGAGCGCATCGTTTTCTGCCCCCGCCTTGCGCGGGGGTTATGTGCCACGGCGCAAGCGACCGTCGATCTGGCTGCTGCTGCCGGTTTTGCTGCTGGTGGTGCTCAGCTTGTTGCCGCTGCTGTATGTCGGGCTCAAAACCTGGCAAGCGGGCTGGGCTGAAGCGCTACACCTGTTGTGGCGGCCTTATGTGTTCGGTCTGCTGCGCAATACGCTGGAGTTGATGGTCGGTGTGACAGTCTCCTGTGGCGTGATCGGCCTCTCGCTGGCCTGGCTGCTTGAACGCAGCAACTTGCCGGGACGGCGTTTGTGGGGCGTGATCCTGTGTTTGCCGTTCGCGGTGCCGGCCTTTGTCAGCAGCTTCACCTGGGTTTCGTTGAGCGCTCATTTCGAAGGCTTGGGCGGGGCGATTCTGGTGATGACCCTGTCCAAGTATCCGCTGATTTTTCTGCCGGTTGCGGCGACGCTGCGCAATCTTGACCCTTCTCTCGAAGAATCCGCACGGACGCTTGGGCAAAATCGCTGGGGCGTGTTTTTCAGAATTACGCTGCCGCTGCTCTGGCCGTCGCTGCTCGCCGGCTCGCTGCTGATTGCACTGCACATGCTCGTGGAATTCGGCGCGCTGTCGATTATCGGCTTACAGACGTTCACCACGGCGATCTATCAGCAGTTCGAACTGGAATTCAGCAACGCCAACGCGGCGATGCTTTCGGCAGTGCTTCTGGCGCTTTGCCTGATGCTGCTGTGGCTGGAGCTGAGAGTACGCGGCAAAGGTCGGCACGTGCGCACCGGACAAGGCGCCGCACGGCAAGCGGAACAGGTTCGATTAGGGCCTTGGGCTGTCGCCGGACAAGTTTACTGCCTGGCACTGGCGATCATCGGCAGCGGCATTCCCCTCGGGATGCTGGCGTACTGGCTGGCGGTCGGCTCGTCGGCGGCGTTCCCGGTGGCGGCGATCAGCGAAGCGTTGCTTTCATCTCTGGCGTTGTCGCTGGGCGGTGCGGCGCTGTGCCTGGTGCTGGCCGTGCCGGTGGGTTTGCTGGTGGTGCGCTACAAAGGCCAATTGGCGATCTGGGCCGAGCGCCTGCCGTATCTGTTGCATGCGCTACCAGGATTGGTGATTGCGCTGACGCTGGTGTATTTCGCGCTGCATTACGTGCCGATGCTGTACCAGACATCGGCGTTGTTGCTGATCGCTTATGCGCTGCTGTTTCTGCCGCTGGCTCAGTCGCCGATTCGTACGGCATTGAACAAGGCTGCGCCGCAGCTGGAAGAGGCGGCCCGTACGCTGGGGGCGTCGTCCTTCAGTGCGTTTTGTCGGGTGACATTGCCGATTATTTTTCCGGCGCTAGGCGCGGCGTTTGCGCTGGTGTTTCTGGATGCGATGAAGGAGCTGACGGCGACGCTGCTGCTGAGTCCGACCGGACTGAATACGTTGGCGACGGAAGTTTGGGCGCATACGGCGAATGTGGAGTTTGCGGCGGCGGCGCCTTATGCGGCGTTGTTGATTTTGGTGTCGGGATTGCCTGTTTACCTGTTAACAACACGGATGTATTTGAGCCGCTGAAAAGCTTCGCGGGCAAGTCGAATCGTCGCACCGCTCGCTCCTACAGGAAGTGCGTAATCCCCTGTAGGAGCGAGGCTTGCCCGCGAAGGCGTCAGACCCGCCAATACAAATCCTAAGCCCTGAACTGCCCCAGGCTCGCCTTCAACTGCGCCGCCAGGCCATCCAGCACTTTGCCGCTGGCCGTGGTTTCCACCACCGCCTGAGCCGCTTTCTCAGCCTGTGCATGGATGGTTTCAACCCGACCCCGCACCGCCTGCGCGCCCTGAGCCTGATGCGCTGCTGCCTGCGTCGCCAGACCAATCGCCGCATGCACCTGCTCGACTGACACCTGCACCGATTGCTGCAACCGCGCACTGTCGCGCAATACCAGCAGACCTTCGCTGGCCTGACGCCCGGCCTGTCCAATCGCCGCTACCGCCTCACGCGCACCTTGCTGCAAGGCCACGATGTGCGCCTGAATGTCGCCCGTGGAACTCTGGGTCTTGCTCGCCAGCGCTCGCACCTCGTCCGCCACCACGGCAAACCCGCGGCCGGTCTCGCCGGCACGCGCCGCTTCAATGGCCGCGTTCAGCGCCAGCAGGTTGGTCTGCTCGGCGATCCCGTGAATCACGGTCAACACCACCTCAATCTGTTCACTCTGCTGCGCCAGTCGCTCAATGACTTTCGCACCGGTATCGACCTGCCCGGCCAACGCTTCGATCAGGCTGCCGACTTTCGCCGAGGTCCGGGTGTTTTCATCGGTGGCCGAACGGATGTCCACCACCTGCTGCAAGGCCGCCTGCATTGCGTGACTTTCAGATTGCGCTTCATCAGCCATTTGCGACAATGCGCGCAGGCTCTCGGCAACCTCGTCACGCTGCATGCCCGCTGCCGCATCGGCACCGGCGTTACGCAGGGTCATGGCACCGATTTCAACGCCCGTGCGCTGGGCCACATCGCCTGCTTCACGCACGATTGGCTGCAACTTATCCACAAAGCGATTGACCGCCGAGGCCATGTCGCCGATTTCATCCTTGCTGTTGATCTGCACGCGCTTGGTAAGGTCACCCTCGCCTGCCGCCAAGTCATCCATCGCGGCAATCAGCATCTTCAAGCGGTTGACCACACGACGACCCAAGACCACGGCCAGCAACAGCAACACGCCGCAACCGACCAACGCCAGGCCCATTCCGATGCGCCAGCGCAAGGTCGCCGCGGCTTCTTGCACGGTGCTGGTGGTGTTGGCTTTCATTTCAGAGGCGGTGGACTGAGCAGAGGTCAGACGCGCCCGCATCGCGGTGGCGCTGTCAGCTGCCGCGCCTTTGAGGCTGTCACCGACCAGTTGATCACTGCTGGCGATCAGTGCCGAGAAGCGCTTGTCCAGCGCTGCCAGATCGGTTTCCACCGAGGCGGTGGAAACGCCCATCAAAACCTTGCCGATTTCCACGCCATTAGGGTTGATCGAGGCTTCGAGGTAGTAGACCGAAGGATCGTTCTTCGCCGCATCCAGCACTTTATCCAGCGCGCGCTCGCCCTGGCCTTTCTCCAGAAGGGCCTTGTTGATCGGGTTTTCGCGGTTGAGGTAGCGCGTCAGGTGCTGACCCGTTGCGTCGTCATACACCACGAACAGCACGTTGGGATTGCGCTGGGCCCGGCGGGCAAATTCGGACAGGGTAGGAACGTCGCTGTCCCACATGGCGCGGGGCGCGACCGAAGCGAGAAGCTGCGCCATATCATTGGCGGAGTCCTTCAGGTCCTTTTCCAGTGTCGCACGCAGCTGGGCCTGTTCTTCCTCCAGTCGCGAGGACAAACCAGCCGTGAGACGCTGACGCGTACTGGAGGAGAGGTTGTCGAGGCTCGACGTGACTTCACGTCCCGCCTGCTCCAGCTCGCCGGAAAGTTTTTGACTGTCGGCACCTAGGCGCACACCCAGATCGGCTTCCAGTGCAGTCACTGTGCTCCGAGTCAGGGCAACAGCCACCAGCACCTGCACCAAAAGGGCGATACCAAGGGTAACGAACACGGGCCGCAATAGACGGCTTTGTAACAATGAGAGAACCGCCGACACTTGATATCCCTCTGCTTTAACGCCATTAAATTGATGGCACGCCAGAAGACATGCTCTTAATGAAGATCACAGCAAAGGTCATGCCGTCCAACAGGCATAAACGACAAAGGCCCCGATTAAGGGGCCTTTGTGTTTTACATCAACGACTTATTAAGCGAACGGATGACGCAGAACGATAGTTTCGTTGCGGTCCGGGCCCGTCGAAATAATGTCGATCGGCGCACCGATCAGTTCTTCAACACGCTTGATGTAGGCACGTGCGTTGGCTGGCAGCTCTTCCAGGGTTTTGGCACCCACGGTCGACTCGGTCCAGCCCGGCACTTCTTCGTACACAGGCTGCAGACCCACGTAGCTGTCAGCGTCAGTCGGGGCAACATCTTTACCTTCTGCATCTTTGTAGCCGACGCAGATGTTGATGGTTTCCAGACCGTCGAGCACGTCCAGCTTGGTCAGGCAGATGCCCGAGATGCTGTTCACATCGATAGCGCGACGCAGGATAACAGCGTCGAACCAGCCACAACGACGGGCACGGCCGGTAGTCGCGCCGAACTCGTGACCTTGTTTGGCCAGGTGCGCACCGACTTCGTCAAACAGTTCAGTCGGGAATGGACCCGAACCGACACGCGTGGTGTAAGCCTTGGTGATGCCCAGGATGTAGTCCAGGAACATCGGACCAACACCCGAACCGGTAGCAACGCCGCCAGCGGTGGTGTTAGAGCTGGTCACGTACGGATAGGTACCGTGGTCGATGTCCAGCAACGAACCTTGGGCGCCTTCGAACATGATGTCTTTGCCTGCGCGACGCAGGTCGTGCAGCTCGGCCGTCACGTCCAGCATCAGCGGCTTGAGCAGCTCAGCGTATTCTTTGCACTCAGCCAGGGTCTTTTCGAATTCGATGGCTGGCTCTTTGTAGTAACCCACCAGCATGAAGTTGTGGTAATCCACCAGTTCACGCAGCTTGTCTTCAAAGCGCGGCATGTTGAGCAGGTCGCCAACACGCAGGCCACGACGCGCGACCTTGTCTTCGTAGGCCGGGCCGATGCCGCGACCGGTAGTACCGATCTTCAGCTCGCCACGGGCCTTTTCACGGGCCTGGTCCAGCGCAACGTGGAAGGACAGGATCAGCGGGCAGGACGGGCTGATACGCAGGCGCTCACGCACTGGTACGCCTTTCTCTTCCAGCTTGATGATTTCCCGCAGCAGAGCGTCCGGTGCAACCACCACGCCGTTGCCGATCAGGCACTGCACGCCTTCGCGCAGCACGCCCGACGGGATCAGGTGCAAGACGGTTTTCTCGCCGTCGATCACCAGGGTGTGGCCTGCGTTGTGGCCACCCTGGTAGCGCACTACGGCGGCAGCATGTTCGGTCAGCAGATCAACGATCTTGCCTTTGCCCTCATCACCCCATTGGGTGCCCAGGACTACGACATTCTTACCCATAACACTTGTCCTCATTCGCGCAAACTTGGTGTCGGCCACGGGCCGACAGGAAAACTCAAGAAGCCAGTGGCGATACTTGCCACAGCCCGTTCTGCTGAATCAATTGCCGGTCGCAGTCCGCTTCACGGGCGGCGGCCAAAGGTTGTCCAGGCAAGGCCTGAACGACACGCTGACCCTCACTGCGCAACTGGCAAACCTGCTGCCAGAGTGCCGCATCCGTACTGTCAGGCATCCAGATACCGCCAGACGGTAGCTCGATTTCAGCACGCCCCAGGGTCACCAGGGTTTTCAAATCGGTAGAGAAGCCGGTTGCCGGACGGGCGCGACCGAAGTCGGCGCCGATGTCGTCGTAGCGACCGCCCTGAGCAATCGACTGGCCAACGCCCGGCACGAACACCGCGAACACCACACCGGTGTGGTAGTGGTAGCCGCGCAACTCACCCAGATCGAAGTACAGCGGCAGTTCCGGGAAACGCGTGGACAGACGCTCGGCAATCGCCAGCAAATCGTCCAGCGCTGCCAACACAGGTGCCGGCGCATTGGCCAGACGTACGCGCGCAGCCTCCAGCACTTCACGGCCGCCACACAGGTCAACCAACGCCCGCAGCATGCCCGACAGATCGGCAGGCAAGCTTTCGGTCAAGGTAATGACCTCGTCGATGGCCTTGCGTTGCAACGCATCGAACAACTGTTGTTCAACTTCACCGGACAACCCGGCCGCGCGGGCCAGGCCACGGTAGATGCCGACATGACCGAGGTCCATGTGCACATCCGGCACATCGGCCAGTTGCAGCATGGCCAGCATCAGGCTGATCACTTCCACGTCGCTGCTCGGACTGGCATCGCCGTACAACTCGGCGCCCAGTTGAATCGGGCTGCGCGAGGACGACAAGGCGCGTGGCTGAGCGTGCAGCACGCTGCCGGCATAGCACAGACGGCTCGGACCTTCGCGACGCAGGGTGTGCGCATCGATGCGCGCCACTTGCGGCGTGATGTCGGCACGGAAACCCATCTGCCGGCCCGATTGCGGGTCGATGACCTTGAAGGTACGCAGATCGAGGTCCTGGCCGGCGCCGGTCAGCAGGGATTCCAGGTACTCGATATGGGGAGTCACGACAAACTCGTAACCCCAGCTCTGGAACAGATCCAACACCTGACGACGCGCAACTTCAATGCGCGCCGCTTCCGGCGGCAGTACTTCTTCGATGCCATCTGGCAGCAGCCAGCGGTCTACCGTTGCCATTACGCCATTCCCCTATGGTCCGGGCGGCCAGCCTATGGGCGAGCCTTGAGTGAAGCAGAAAATGATCGGCTTTGTTACAAGCCACGCATAAACAACGCGGCGAAAAGCCTGAAAATAAGCTTCGCCAATCACTTTCCTCGAAAAACCTGTCGAGTCATTCAGCTCGGGCGCCTGCATAAACAACAGCAATCAAACGTGCAGACGCAAAAAAGCCGGGGATTTCCCGGCTGCCGCATCATACACACGTTTTCCCAAAGGATCACCCCGCCCGAGGCTTTAGCCGCCAGGCGGGGGATGATTCAGGTCAACGTCGTATCAAGGCTTGGCTTTTTCCAGGTAACGGAAGAAGTCGCTGCTTGGGTCGAGGACCATGACGTCGGATTTGTTCGCGAAACTTTCACGGTAGGCGCGCAGGCTACGGTAGAAACCGTAGAACTCCTGATCCTGGCCGTAGGCCTTGGAGTAGATCGCAGCGGCCTGGGCATCACCATCACCGCGAACCTCTTCGGATTCACGATAGGCTTCGGCCAGCAACACGCGGCGTTGACGATCGGCGTCGGCACGAATGCCTTCCGCCAGCTCGTTACCCTTGGCGCGGTGCTCGCGAGCTTCACGCTCACGCTCGGAACTCATGCGCTCGAAAACGCTGCGGTTCACTTCTTTCGGCAGATCGATGGCCTTGACCCGAACATCGACAACTTCGATGCCCAGCTCTTTTTCCGCCATCTTGTTCAGTGACGCCGTGATATCGGTCATCAACGCATCGCGCTCACCGGACACCACTTCGTGCAGCGTGCGCTTGCCAAACTGGTCACGCAGGCCCGATTCCAGACGACGGGAAAGACGTTCGTCAGCAATCTGCTTGAGGCCGGAGGTCGCGGTGTAGAAGCGCTCGGCATCTTTCACGCGCCATTTGGCGTAGGCATCGACCATGACGGCTTTCTTTTCCAGCGTCAGGAAGCGTTGTGTCGGTGCATCCAGCGTCATCAGGCGTGCGTCGAATTTGCGCACCTGGTTAACGTAAGGCACTTTCACATGCAGGCCCGGTTGAACATCGGCCTGAACCACGCGACCGAACTGCAGCAACACCGCACGCTCGGTCTGAGCCACGATGTAGAAGCAGTTCCAGGCTGCGATCGCCACGACGACGCCGACAATAAGGGCGATCAGCGATTTATTGCTCATCAGCGACTCTCCCTGGTACGTGCTTGCTGTTGCTGCAGATCGGCTGCACGCACATTCGCTTCATTGCCGGTGGCTGCCGCGCCAGTCACTGCTGTGCTGGTGTTGCGGCCACTTTCGACCATCTTGTCCAGCGGCAAGTACAGCAGATTGCTCTGGCCATTCTTGTTGCCGGTCACGAGAACCTTGCTGGTACTGCTGAAGACTTCCTGCATGGTGTCCAGGTACAGACGCTGGCGGGTGACTTCAGGTGCCTTGCGGTACTCGGCGACCAGTTTGGTGAAGCGATCGGCCTCACCCTTGGCGCGCGAGACGGTTTCGTCACGGTAACCATTGGCATCTTCGATGATGCGCTGGGCCTGACCACGGGCTTCCGGCACGACGCCGTTGGCATAGGTTTCAGCCTGGTTGCGCGAACGCTGCTCGTCTTCACGGGCGCGGATCACGTCATCGAAGGCTTCCTGCACTTCACGCGGTGCCGCTGCGCTCTGTACGTTGACCTGCGTGACAGTGATACCGGTGCGATAGGTATCCATGAAGCGTTGCAGACGCTCCTTGATCTCGCTGGCCATCAATTCACGACCTTCAGTCAGTACCTGATCCATCGCGGTGGAGCCCACCACATGGCGCAAGGCACTTTCGGTCGCGTGCTGCAGGCTGATTTCGGGCTGATCAACGCTCAGCACGAAGTCCTGCAGGTTGCTGATCTTGTACTGCACGGTCAGCGGCACTTCGACGATGTTTTCGTCTTCAGTCAGCATTTGACCCTGCTTGGTATAGGCACGCTCACGCGTGACGTTTTCCAGGTACTTGCGATCGAGCGGCGGGAAATAGATGTTCAGGCCCGGGCCGACGGTTTCGTAGTACTTGCCGAAGCGCAGCACCACGGCTTGCTCCTGCTCGTCGACGACGTAGACCGCGCTGTACAGCCAAACGGCCGCCAATACGACAAGGCCGATGCCGAGCAGGCCGCCGAAGCCGCCACTCTTGCCCGAACCACCGCCGTCATCACCGCGTTTCTTACCACCACCGAACAACCCGTTCAGGCTTTCCTGCAGCTTTCGGAAGGCCTCGTCGAGATCCGGTGGCCCCTTGCGGTCGCCGTTATTGCGGCGCTTGCCACCCCAAGGATCCTGATTATTCGAGTTGCCACCCGGCTCATTCCAAGCCATAGCGCTCTCCATCTGATAAAGCAAAGACGCACCCACGGCGCGCCGACCAATGCTACAGAATGCCTGTCACCGCGGCACAACCGCTTTCTCAGGCTTTTATTGCAAAGTGTGTTGCTCGATGAACTCTGTCGGCACAACGCCTTCACGGCTGACCAGTCGATTGAGCTCCGAGCGCGGCAATCGAACGGCCAGCAAGCTGACACCTTCTTCGTCGTGTTCTTCTTTCTGCACCGCTCCGAGTTCGAAGAACTGCGCACGCAGTCGAGCGAATCGTTGCGGCAAGCGCAAGGTACCGATAAACAACTCACTGCCCAGCAACTCGGCAATGGCTTGCTCAAGCAATTCCAGACCACTGCCATCACGCGCCGACAGCCAGACCCGTTGAGGCTTGCCGTTTTCGTCGCGCTGGATTTGTGGCTCAACGCCTTCAAGCAAATCGAGTTTGTTATAGACCTCGAGGATCGGCAAGTCCTGGGCGCCAATCTCGCCCAGCACCACCATCACCTGCTCGATCTGCAACATGCGATCCGGTTCGGCCGCATCGATCACGTGCAACAGCAGGTCCGAGTTGCTCGACTCTTCGAGGGTAGACCGAAATGCCTCGACCAGCTTGTGGGGCAAGTGGCGAATGAAACCCACCGTGTCAGCCAGGACAATCGGCCCCAGGTCGTCCAGTTCCAGACGGCGCAAGGTCGGGTCCAGCGTGGCAAACAACTGGTCAGCCGCGTACACGTCGGATTTCGTCACGTTATTGAAGAGCGTGGATTTACCGGCGTTGGTATACCCCACCAAAGACACGGTAGGGATATCCGCACGCGTACGACCACGTCGCGACTGTTCGCGCTGGCTACGCACTTTTTCAAGCCGGCCTTTGATCTGTCGCAGGCGAACCCGAAGCAAGCGGCGGTCGGTTTCCAGTTGGGTTTCACCCGGGCCACGCATGCCGATACCGCCACCTTGACGCTCAAGGTGAGTCCAGCCACGAACCAGCCGGGTGCTCATGTGGTCAAGCTGGGCCAGTTCTACCTGGAGCTTGCCTTCATGGGTACGGGCGCGCTGGGCGAATATATCGAGAATCAGACCGGTGCGGTCGATCACGCGACACTCGAAAACACGTTCGAGGTTACGTTCCTGACTGGGCGTGAGGATGTGGTTGAAGATCACCAGATCTGCCTTCTCGGCATGGACCAGGTCGCGTAGCTCCTCGACCTTGCCGCTACCGATCAGGAATTTGGCGGTTGGCCGATGACGCGGCACGTTAAAAAACGCAACGGTCTCGGCGCCGGCCGAATTAGCCAATTCCTGAAACTCCTGCGGATCTTCGCGCGCCTCAGGGTCCTGTCCATCCAAGTGAACGAGGATTACTCGCTCACCACCACCGTGGCGCTCAAAGAACAAAGGAGACTCCTATCAGGCGTTACCTGGCTCAGCGTCGCCTGCCTCGGATTCGGTTGCGCTAGGCAGACGAATTGGACGAACCGGCACCACTGTAGAGATAGCGTGTTTGTAAACCATCTGACTGACGGTGTTCTTCAGCAGGATAACGAACTGGTCGAAAGACTCGATCGTGCCTTGCAGTTTGATCCCGTTGACCAGGTAGATGGACACCCCAACTTTCTCTTTACGTAAAGTATTCAAGTAAGGGTCTTGTAGCGAATGCCCTTTTGACATGTGCCGCACTCCTTTAAGGATTCAATATAAAAAAATAGGTAAACAGATGGCTTGTGGCCGTCACACCCCCAAGGATAGACGGCAATTGCAAGGACTCAGCTCAATATGGAGATGGTCCCCAGGTATTTCAAGGCGCGCGGCAGATTGTCGCAATCCAGGCTGTCCAACCAGTGTAAATCAGCCCAACTGCGCAGCCAGGTGAACTGACGTTTTGCCAATTGGCGCGTGGCAATGATTCCACGCTCCTGCATCTCGGCTTGTGTCAGCTTGCCATCCAGGTAGTCCCAGACTTGTCGGTAGCCTACCGCACGTATAGACGGCAACCCTGAATGCAGGTCACTTCGCTCACGCAGGGCTACGACCTCGTCAATGAATCCCTGTTCCAACATTAACGTGAATCTTTGTTTAATTCGCTCGTGCAGTACCTGGCGATTTGCCGGAGCAATGGCCAAGTTCGCGACAGTATAGGGCAATTGTTGCAGTCCCGAAGCGGCTGCTTCAGTACTTTGCGCACTTTGTCGCTGTCGCAGCTCGGTCATGCTCTGACCGCTGACTCGATAAACTTCCAGCGCTCGACTGAGGCGCTGGGGATCGTTCGGGTGAATACGCGCGGCGGATTGCGGGTCGATGATCGCCAATTGGTCGTGCAGGGCTTGCCAGCCAAGGCGTGCGGCTTCTTCTTCGATTTGCGCGCGGACTTCAGGATCGGCGGCGGGCATATCCGCCAGACCTTCAACCAAAGCCTTGTAATAGAGCATTGTGCCGCCCACCAGCAGCGGAATTTTGCCGCGTGCGGTGATGTCGGCCATGGCCTCGAGGGCGTCACGGCGAAAATCCGCAGCGGAATAGCTCTCCGCCGGATCAAGAATATCAATCAAACGGTGAGGGAACTCGGCCAAAATCTCTTTCGAAGGCTTGGCGGTGCCGATGTCCATGCCGCGATAAACCAGCGCCGAATCGACACTGATCAACTCGCAAGGCAGGACTTTGGTGAGCTCGATGGCCAGGTCGGTCTTGCCCGCTGCGGTCGGGCCCATCAGGAAAATCGCAGGAGGGAGCTGGCTCATCAACGACCGCGCAGGAACAGTTTGTCCAGATCGTCCAGACCCAATTGGGTCCAGGTCGGTCGGCCATGGTTGCATTGACCGCTGCGTTCGGTGTTTTCCATATCACGCAGCAGACCGTTCATTTCCGGCAGGGCCAGACGCCGATTCGCCCGAATCGCACCGTGGCAGGCCATGGTGCCAAGCAATTCGTTCAGGTGCGCCTGAATCCGGTCGCTGGTGCCGTATTCCATTAAATCCGACAACACGTCGCTCACCAGTCGATTGGCTTCCGCCTGCTTGAGCAAGGCTGGGATCTGCCGGATGGCCAGCGTTTCCGGGCCCAGACGCTGCAATTCAAAGCCCAGACGCTGGAACCACGCGACGTTTTCTTCGGCGCAATCACCTTCGCGCTCGCTCACGGCCAAAGATTCCGGCACCAACAGCGGCTGGCCACTCAAGCCTTCGCTGGCCATGGCGACTTTCAGGCGTTCGTACATGATCCGCTCGTGAGCGGCGTGCATGTCCACCAGCACCAGGCCCTGGGCGTTTTCCGAAAGAATGTAGATGCCTTTGAGCTGCGCCAATGCATAACCCAGCGGCGGAATATCGTCCTGACCGGCCGGAAGCGCGATAGCGTTGGCTTCTGGCAACGGCGCAAAAAATTCACGATACGCCGCCTGGGCTTCAGCTGCAGGCACACCCGACTGAGGACGCGGCGTGTATTGATACTGATAACCGGCGCCAGCGCCGGAACCCGCAGCGGTGTTGAACGACGGTTGTGCCTGAGGCTGCTCCAGCAGCGCATTGGCCGCGAGGCGCATTTCGCCTTGGGGACCGAATTCACCCGCATCGATGCCGGTCGGTCGAACAATGGCCGTCGCCACCGGCGCCGCCAGATGATCTTCCGGCCGCACATCGCCCAAAGCGCGGTGCAGGGTGCCGTAGAGGAAGTCGTGAACCATGCGTCCGTCACGGAAGCGTACTTCGTGCTTGGTCGGGTGCACGTTGACGTCGACGCCCGCAGGATCGACTTCGAAAAACAGCACAAACGTCGGATGGCGGCCGTTGAACAGCACGTCGCGATACGCCTGGCGCACCGCGTGAGCCACCAGTTTGTCGCGCACGGCACGGCCGTTGACGAAGAAATACTGCAAGTCCGCCTGGCTGCGGTTGAACGTCGGCAAGCCAACCCAACCCCACAAATGCAGGCCATTGCGCTCGATTTCGATCGGCAGCGCCTGTTCGAGGAACCCCGAGCCGCAAATCGCCGCCACACGCCGGGCGCGGGCCGCATCATCGCGGGCCTCGTGCAGGCTGAGGATGGTTTTGCCGTTATGGCGCAAATGGAACGCCACATCGAAGCGCGCCAGGGCCAGACGCTTGATCACTTCTTGCAGGTGATCGAATTCGGTTTTTTCGGTCTTGAGGAATTTGCGCCGCGCCGGGGTGTTGAAAAACAGGTCGCGCACTTCCACCGAAGTGCCCACCGGATGAGCGGCCGGTTGCACGCGGGGCGCCATGTCTCGGCCTTCGGTTTCAACCTGCCAGGCCTGGTCGGCATCGCGGGTGCGGGAGGTCAGGGTCAGGCGCGCCACAGAGCTGATCGAGGCGAGCGCTTCCCCGCGAAACCCGAGGCTCATGACCTGTTCGAGATCTTCCAGGTTGCGGATCTTGCTGGTGGCGTGTCGCGCCAGGGCCAGCGGCAGGTCATCGGCAGAAATGCCGCTGCCATCGTCGCGAACCCGCAGCAGCTTGACGCCGCCCTGCTCCACGTCGACATCGATGCGCTTGGCGCCGGAGTCGAGGCTGTTTTCCAGCAACTCCTTGATCACCGAAGCCGGGCGCTCGACCACCTCACCGGCGGCAATCTGGTTCGCCAGTCGTGGGCTGAGCAGCTCGATGCGAGCGCTGTTGATCACGGCCTGATTCATTCTTTGGACGCCAGTTCAGTGCCGGGAATGGTCAGGGTCTGACCGATTTTCAGCTCGTCACTCTTCAGGTTATTGGCACTGCGCAAGGTGGCCGGGGACACCTGATAACGCACGGCAATCATCGCCAGGGTTTCGCCCGGGCTGACCCGGTGATCCCGTGGACCTTGGGCGATCTTGCCGGAATCACGCAGCCAGGCAATGTAAGTGCCCGGCGGTGGATTCTGCTGGAAGAACTGACGTACGCCGCTGCTGATCGAGCGTGCCAGCGCTTGCTGGTGACTGGCCGCCGCGAGTTTCGACGCTTCGTTGGCGTTGGAGATGAACCCGGTTTCCACCAGGATCGACGGGATGTCCGGGGACTTCAACACCATGAACCCGGCTTGTTCCACGCGCTGTTTATGCAGTGGCGTCACGCGACCAATGTTGCTCAGCACTTTTTGGCCAACGTTCAGGCTGGAGGTCAGGGACGCGGTCATCGACAGGTCGAGCAGAACGCCTGCGAGCATGCGGTCCTTGTCGTCGAGGCTGACGTTGCCGGCACCGCCGATCAAGTCGGAGCGGTTTTCACTGTCGGCCAGCCAGCGGGCTGTTTCAGACGTGGCGCCACGATCAGACAAGGCGAACACCGACGCACCGAACGCAGCGGCCGAAGGCGCGGCGTCGGCGTGGATCGAGACGAAGAGGTCGGCGCCCTTCTTGCGGGCGATTTCGGTACGGCCGCGCAACGGGATGAAGTAGTCGCCGGTGCGGGTCAGTTCGGCGCGGAAGCCTTTCATGCCGTTGACCTGACGCTGTAATTCGCGGGCGATGGCCAGCACCACGTCTTTTTCACGTTGACCGCGAGAGCCAGAGGCGCCCGGGTCTTCACCGCCGTGGCCGGCATCGATGACCACCATGATGTCGCGCTTGCCGGCCGGAGCGGGCGGCAGCTTGACCGGTGGATCTACCGGGGTGACCGGGACCGGGGCAACCGTCGCGACGTTGGTCGGTGGCGGGATCGGCGCGGCGTCGGCGGCGTTATCGAACAGATCGACCACCAGGCGATTGCCGTACTGGGCGTTCGGCGCCAGGGTGAAGCTTTTGGGCGTGACGGCTTTTTTCAGGTCGATGACCACACGCAAGTCGGTCGGCGTGCGTTGGGCCGAGCGCATGGCGGTGATGGGCGTATTCGAAGCATTGACGTTCAGTGGTGCCCCGAGGGACGCGCCATTGATGTCGATAACCAGTCGATCCGGGGATGTCAGGGTGAACACGCTGTGCTGCACCGGCCCGGTCAGATCGAACACCAACCGTGTGTTGTCCGGCGCCCGCCACAGGCGAACGCTGTTGACCTTTGTTTCAGCCACAGCGTCGACGGTCACCGCCAAAAACAACATCCCTACGGCAGCTACCATTGCGCGAAAGCGCATACCTGACCCCATCATTTAATTGGATTCCAATGCCAAAGCGGCACACCACGACTCGCCACGCGAGCCCTGGGACAAAATTTTCAGCGAACGCCCGCTGTCTTGCGGGCTAATGGTAATGGTCAGGTCGGGCTTTGGCAAAAAGCCTGCACCCTTGCGAGGCCATTCGATCAGGCACAACGCATCGTCTTCGAAGTAGTCGCGGATGCCGAGGTACTCCAGTTCTTCAGGGTCGACCAAGCGATAGAGATCGAAATGAAAGGCGCGGATGTCACCGATCTCGTAGGGCTCGACCAGCGTGAACGTCGGACTTTTCACCGCACCGACATGCCCCAGACCCCGGATGATGCCCCGCGACAGCGTGGTTTTCCCCGCCCCCAGATCCCCTTCCAGAAAAATCAGACCGTGCCCTTGAGTGGTTTTTGCGATGCGCTCGCCAAATGCGGTCATCGCCTCTTCATCAGCCAGGTACAGGGTTACTTCAGACACGGTGCTTGCTCCTCCAACAACTGACGAATGGCTGGAATCAGATCACTGGCCGCCAGCCCACGGCCCGATTTACCTTGTTGCGCGCCGGCATTGGCGTGCAGCCAGACCGCCAGGCAAGCGGCGTCGAACGCATTCATGCCTTGCGCGAGCAATGCGCCAACCAGCCCAGCCAGCACATCGCCCAGACCGGCGGTGGCCATGGCCGGGTGGCCTTGATGACACAACGCCAGACGCCCGTCGGGACTGGCGATCAGGCTGCCAGCGCCTTTCAAAACCACTACAGCTGTATATTTTTTGCTCAATGCTTGAGCGGCGGATGGACGGTCGGCCTGTACTTCAGCGGCACTGATCCCGAGCAACCGCGCCGCTTCCCCCGGATGCGGAGTGATCACGCAGTCCCTGGGCAAGCTCACGCGTTCTTCGGCCAGCATGTTCAGCGCATCCGCGTCCCAGACCTGTGGCAACGGCGCATTGGCCGCCGCCGACAACAGACTGCGGCCCCACGAAGCCTGCCCGAGGCCCGGCCCCACTACCAGTACGGAAACTTTTTGCAGCAATCCCATCAACTGATTGGCTGACGAAGTGCCCAGCACCATGGCTTCGGGGATTCGCGCCAGTGCCGCCGGCACATGCTCGCTTCGGGTGGCGACCGATACCATGCCAGCACCACTGCGCAGGGCGCTTTGCGCACTCAACAGAATGGCACCGCCGAAACCGCGATCACCGCCAATCAACAAGACATGGCCGAATTTGCCTTTATGGGCCGTCGGCGCGCGATGCGCCAGACGCGGCAAATTGCCGGCCGTCAGGCGACGCGCACTGATGGCGACCCCGTTGAATGACTCGGGGGATGCCTGCAGATCATTGAAAACCAACTCACCCACCACGTCCGCCGCTTCGCCCGTGAACAGACCCAACTTCAAACCAATGAAAGTCACGGTCAGATCCGCCCGAACGGCCACGCCGAGCACACGTCCTGTATCGGCACACAGTCCCGAAGGAATATCCACTGCGGCAACTGGCAGTTCGCTGGCATTGATCGCGGCGATGACACTGGCGTAAGGCTCTCGCACCTCGCCTGTCAGACCGGTGCCAAGCAAGGCGTCCAACACGATTCCGCGCAACTCCGATTGCGCGCTCCAGGCTTGAATGGCAACGCCTTCGGAAAGGGCCTCGGCTCGGGCCAGCCCGGCATCGCCCTGCAAACGCTGAGGATCACCGGCCGCCAACACGCGCACATGCCAGCCGGCACGCCGGGCCAAGACCGCTACCAGATAGCCATCACCGGCGTTGTTGCCGTGACCGGTGACCACCGTCAGTTCGTGGGCCGACGGCCACTGCCGGACCAGCGCACGCCAGGTCGCCCGCGCCGCACGCTGCATCAATTCGAAGCCCGGCGTGCCCGCCGCAATCAGGCTCGCATCGAGGGCTCGCACTTGCGCGGCGCTATACAGCGCGTCGGGTAAATCATCTTTAGTGTGCGGCATGCGTCTTCGGGCTCCGATGTCTGGCAGAATTATACGCACCTCAGCTCCGGTTTCTCTCGCCTCATGCCCGCTATTACCACAGACCTGCCCGCCCTCGCCCAATCCATCAAGGACTGGGGCCGCGAGCTGGGCTTTCAGCAAGTCGGCATCAGCGGCCTGGACCTGGCCGAGCATGAGCAGCACCTGGAGCGCTGGCTTGCGGCCGGTTACCACGGCGAAATGGACTACATGGGCGCCCACGGCAGCAAACGCTCACACCCGGAAGAGCTGGTGCCCGGCACGCTTCGGGTGGTGTCCCTGCGCATGGATTACCTGCCGGGCGACACCGAAATGGCCAAGCGCCTGGCCCAACCGGAAAAAGCCTACGTCTCGCGTTATGCCTTGGGCCGCGATTACCACAAATTGATCCGTAAACGCGTGCAACAACTCGCCGATAAAATTCAGGCCGAGATCGGGCCGTTCGGTTTTCGTGCCTTTGTCGACAGTGCGCCGGTGCTGGAAAAAGCCATCGCCGAGCAGGCTGGCCTTGGCTGGATCGGCAAAAATACACTGGTCTTGAATCGCAAGGCCGGCAGTTACTTCTTCCTCAGCGAACTGTTTGTCGACCTGCCGCTGCCGGTCGACCCGCCCCATAGCACCGAACATTGCGGGCGCTGCACCGCGTGCCTCGACATCTGCCCGACCAACGCCTTTGTCGGTCCTTATGTGCTGGATGCCCGACGCTGCATCTCTTACCTGACCATCGAACTGAAAAGCGCGATTCCCGAAGACTTGCGGCCATTGATCGGCAATCGGGTCTTCGGCTGCGATGACTGCCAGATCGTCTGCCCGTGGAACCGCTTCGCCCGCCCGTCCGGTGAAAGCGACTTCAAGCCAAGGCACAACCTGGACAACGCCGAATTGGCGGAGCTGTTCATGTGGGACGAGGACAAATTCCTCAGCAGCACTGAAGGCTCGCCGTTACGGCGCGCGGGTTACGAGCGCTGGTTGCGCAATCTGGCGGTGGGCCTGGGGAATGCGCCGTCGAGCATTCCGGTGCTGGAAGCGTTGAAGGCGCGGCGCGATTATCCGTCGGAACTGGTCCGCGAGCATGTGGAATGGGCGTTGAAGCAACACGCCGAACGTCAGGCTTCGTCGTTATAAACGAACTTGGGCATTTCCCAGTGGAAACGGATCGCCAGTAACCGCAACAGGAAGCCGCCGAACAGGGTGATCAGAATCGCCTGTTCTCCCGGCACGTTCAGATATAGACACAGCATGTAGCACCACGCCGCCGCGAACGACACGCTGGCGTAGAGCTCGCGGCGGAAGATCAGCGGGATGTCGTTGCAGAAGATGTCGCGCAGGATGCCGCCGAATACGCCGGTAATCACGCCGCTGACCGAGGCCACCAACATGCCATGACCCATTTCCAGGGCGGTCATGCAGCCGATCAGGGTAAACGCCACCAGACCCACGGCGTCGAGTACCAGAAACAGTGAGCGCAAGTGACGCATCCAGCGTGCAGCGAAGACCGTGAACATGGCTGCAATCGATGTCAGCACCAGGTATTCCGGGTGTTTCACCCACGTCAGCGGGTAATGGCCGAGGAGCACGTCGCGCACCGAACCGCCGCCCAACGCAGTGATGCAGGCGATCAGCACCACGCCAAACCAGTCCATGCCACGACGACCGGCGGACAGGGCGCCGGTCATGGCTTCGGCGGTAATGGCGATCAGGTAAAGCATCAGCAACATGGTGGCGGTCCTTGCAGGAAGGCGCGCAGTCTAGCCATTTAGTCCCGGCACCAAAAGAGGGCAAGAGCAGACACCGAGACCTGTGGCGAGGGAACTTGCTCCCGCTGGGTCGCGAAGCGGCCCCAAAACCAGACACCTTGCTCGTTCAGATGTACCGCATCGGCTGGGTTGCGGCTGCTTCGCAGCCGAGCGGGAGCAAGCTCCCTCGCCACAAGGGGCCGGCAGCATCAGAACTTGATGAAATGCTTGCGGTAATGCTGCAACTCGGCGATGGATTCGCGGATGTCGTCCAGGGCCAGGTGGGTGCTGCCCTTTTTGAAGCTGTCGCGTACGTCCGGCGCCCAGCGCGCGGCCAGTTCTTTCAGGGTCGAGACGTCGAGGTTGCGGTAGTGGAAGAAGCTTTCCAGGGATTTCATGTGCGTATAAAGGAAGCGACGGTCCTGGCAGATGCTGTTGCCACAGATCGGCGACTTGCCCTTTGGCACCCACTTCTCCAGGAAGGCAATGGTCTCGGCTTCCGCTTCGGCCATGCTGATGCGGCTGTCGCGCACGCGCTGAGTCAGGCCCGAGCCGCCGTGTTGACGGGTGTTCCACTCGTCCATGCCGGCGAGAATTTCATCGCTGTGATGGATCGCGATCACCGGCCCTTCGGCCAAGGTGTTCAGGTCACTGTCGGTGACGATGGTGGCCATCTCGATGATGACGTCGGTATCAGGGTTCAGACCGGTCATTTCCAGGTCGATCCAGATCAGATTCTGCGGGTTTTGCATGTGTCGGCTCCTAGGCAATGCTGCGCAGTTTAGCCTAGGGAGGTGGCCGGGCGTGCTAAACTCGCGGCCGTTTTACTTAATCGCTGCATTCTTGATACGGAACACCCATGGCCAAACGCCAACTCAATCGTCGTCAAAACTGGCGCATCGAAAAGATTCAGGGCGAACGCGCTGCCCGCGCCGCCAAACGCGAGTCCTCGGCTGTCGAGGCACTTGAGGGTGGCGACCTGGGTCCGGAACAGACGGGCCTGGTGATCGCGCACTTCGGTGTGCAGGTCGAAGTCGAAGCCCTCGAGGGCGAACTGGCCGGTGAAGTGTTCCGTTGTCACTTGCGCGCCAACCTGCCGGCGCTGGTGACCGGCGATCAGGTGGTCTGGCGTGCCGGCAACCAGGGTATCGGTGTGATCGTGGCGCAACTGCCGCGAAAAACCGAACTCTGCCGTCCGGACAGCCGTGGCCAGCTCAAGCCTGTAGCCGCCAACGTCGACATGATCGTCATCGTCTTCGCGCCGCTGCCCGAGCCTCACGCCAACCTGATCGACCGTTATCTGGTCGCGGCGGAGCACGCCGGCATTCGGCCGCTGCTGCTGCTCAACAAATTCGACCTGATCGACGAGCAGAACGCCCCGGCGCTGAATGCCCTGCTCGCGGTTTACCGCACGCTGGGTTATCCGGTACTGGAAGTGTCGGCGCACCACGGCAATGGCATGGAGCAACTTCAAGAACAACTGGACGGGCGCATCAGCGTGTTCGTCGGCCAGTCCGGCGTCGGCAAGTCGTCGCTGGTCAACAGCCTGCTGCCGGAAGTCGAAACCCGTGTCGGCCCGCTGTCCGAGTTGTCCGGCCAGGGCACTCACACCACGACGACCGCGCGGCTGTTCCACTTCCCCGGTGGCGGTGAGTTGATCGACTCCCCGGGTATCCGCGAATTCGGCCTGGGACACGTCAGCCGCGCCGACGTCGAAGCCGGTTTCATCGAGTTCAACGACTTGATCGGCACCTGCCGCTTCCGTGACTGCAAGCACGACCGCGAACCGGGTTGTGCATTGCTCAAGGCACTGGAAGAAGGCCGCGTGCAGCAGCAACGGATGAACAGCTACCGCTCGATCATCGCCAGTTTGCCGGAGAGCAGCTACTAAACTGCTTCCCGCAGACACAAAAAAGCCGCGAATATCGCGGCTTTCTCGTTTTCAACGTACAGCTTTTTCCAGCTTCCAGCCCAGCACATCCAAGGCGTCACAGCCGTCCTGAATCAACATGTGCGCAGCGTTGGCGAAATGCTCCAGGTCGTGTCCTTCGGCGTTTTTGATGCACAGGCAGGTGACGCTGTTGAGCAGATTACGTGCGGCTTTGAGTCGATGGACGGCGGTTTCAAGAAGATCGGAAGCGCGGGCTTCGGTGTCGATGTATAGCGTCGGGCCGACGCTGAAGTTGCCTTGGAGCGGGTGGTATCTGGACATGGCATGAATTCCTTCTGAAAGATGAAACTCCCACCCTTTTCGCGGCTAATCGAATGGAGTGGCAGCTGTACGTGGGTTAGCCGACCGGTCAGAGGAACCCGGCACACCCGAAGATGTCCCACGCACAGCCACCATAGACAGATATGTCAGGCAGCAAATAGCACCGCGATTATACGGGCGCTCGTGCATTCCTCTCAAACGACCGGCTAAGGTCCATCACCGATTCATCGGCGACGGACAAACTATAGGCGAGCCTTAAGCGAAGAAAAACATGGTTTATACGTCTCGGAGACTTCCTACACCTTTCTCGGACATGCCCTCATTCCTTGGTTTTTACCGTGATCAGGCAGATGCAAATTCATTCTTGCGGCGATGGACTTAAGTGCGCCGCGTTCATTCAGGCAGCACGCGTCATCGTTGACGACCATCGCTGGCAAGCCAGCTCCCACAGGGGAACGCGAACGCTTCAAATGACAGGCCGGCCGGTAGGCCGCCTCGGTTGCATTGGCGGTAGTCGCCCCCTCACGCCGAGTGGAGGTTCTGCGCAGTGGGCAACCCGGCAGGGATGCCGGGTTAGCCGCCCCCGGCCATGGATGGCCGATGGCGGCGGGCCCACGGAGCAGGACCGGAAGGAGGGCATGCCGAGCCTAGGCGAGGCTCCGAACGAAAGGGGCAAAAGCGCTTGGTTACTTGGCGCTTCTCCAAGTGACTCGCCGTAAGGGCGAAACCATTAGCCGCCGTAACCGCAGCAACGGATATGTACACCACCACAAAATCACGCCAGCCATGAGGTCCCCATCGCAGGCAAGCCAGCTCCCACAGGGACCGTGCCCAGCTGAAAATGAAGTAGCTTCCAAAGCAGTGCCGCAAAAAAGCCGACATCACTGTCGGCTTTTTTGTGGCTCACTACTTCGCTGGTCCACCCGGTTTCGGCGCCGGGTCATCGAACAGGTTCAAACGCTCGCGAAGTTCATGGGCCGGCAGCGGTTCTTTATCGGCCGGCAATGCGTTCGGGTCGGCTGGCGTGGCCGGCACTTCACCCGGGCCGCCCTGCCCTTGCGTCGCCTCTGGCGTCGGCTCCGCGCCTTGCGAGCCTTCGATGGCACGCTGGGCTTTCTTGGTCAGCACGATAATGTCGATTCGGCGGTTGACCGGGTTGAGCGGGTTCTCGCGATCGAACAACGCCGACGAGGCATAACCGACGACGCGAGCGACTTGCTGATCCGGATAACTGCCCGCCACCAACGCACGACGTGCGGCGTTGGCCCGGTTGGCCGAGAGCTCCCAGTTACCGAAATCGCCGGTGCCCGAGTACGGCTTGGCATCGGTGTGGCCGCTGATGCTGATCTTGTTCGGCACCGCTTTGATGGTGTCGGCCATGGCCAGCAGGATGTCTTCGAAATACGGCTTCAGACGCGCACTGCCGGAGTCGAACATCGGGCGGTTTTCGGCGTCAACGATCTGGATGCGCAGGCCGTCCGGCGTGATTTCGAACAGAATCTGGTCCTTGAATTTCTTCAGCTGCGGGTTCTCTTCGACCTTGTTCTGCAGTTCTTGCAGCAGCAGTTCGAGGCGTTCCTTCTCCACCATCTCAGCCATGCCTTCGACCTGTTCGGCGTCGATGGTCACCTTGTCCGGCTGCGGCTGGGATTTCACTTCAGGGTTGAGGGTGTTCTCCGGCGCCAGGGTCGGCGTGCCGCCCAGATCGATGATGTACGGCGTGCCGCTTTCGGAAAAGCCGACCGGGTCCTTGAAGTAACCGGCGATGGCGATCTTCTGTTCCGGTGTCGCGGTGGACAGCAGCCACAGCACCAGGAAGAACGCCATCATCGCCGTCGCGAAGTCGGCGAAGGCGATTTTCCAGGCGCCCCCGTGATGCCCGCCGGCGATGCGCTTGACGCGCTTGATGATTATCGGCTGGTTATTTTCCATGACTTAGCGACCGCGAACCGCTTGTTCCAGCTCAGCGAAGCTAGGACGGTGCGCCGGGTACAGAACCTTGCGCCCGAACTCCACCGCCAGCGATGGCGGCATGCCGGAAGCCGAAGCCACCAGCGAGGCCTTGATGGCTTCGTAGACGTTAAGTTCTTCCTTGGCATCGTGGGCCAGGGAGTGGGCCAGCGGACCGAAGAAACCGTACGCGGCGAGAATACCGAAGAAGGTACCGACCAGTGCCGCACCGACGTGCAGACCGATGGATTTCTGGTCGCCTTCGCCCAGGGACGCCATGGTCACCACAATACCCAATACCGCCGCGACGATACCGAAACCTGGCATGGCGTCGGCGATGCCGTTCACCGCGTGGGATGGGTGCTCCAGGTCTTCCTTGAGATTGTAGAGTTCCATGTCGAACAGGCCTTCCAGCTCATGGGGAGCCATGTTGCCGGAGGACATGATGCGCAGGTAATCGCAGATGAACGCGGTCATGCGCTCGTCCTTGAGCACCGACGGGTACTTGGCGAAGATGGGGCTCGCGGCGGCATCTTCGATGTCGCCTTCGATGGCCATCATGCCTTCGCGGCGACTCTTGTTGAGGATCTCGTAGATCAGCCCCAATACTTCAAGATAGTAGCCGTGATTGAACCGCGACCCGAACATGCTCAAGGACTTCTTGAGCACGTGCATGGTCATGTAACCGGGGTTGGCCTGGAGGAATGCGCCAAGGGCCGCACCACCGATGATCATCACCTCGAAAGGTTGAATCAGGGCGGCAATTTTGCCGTGGGAGAGCACGTATCCGCCGAGCACGCTCGCGAATACGACGATGATGCCGATTATTTTAGCCATAGGTAGGAGAGCACTTACTGAGTCGGGTTCAAGGTCATATTCGGAAGTTAAAAAATCTCTTCTTCTACTTATCGGCAAAACTGCGCCAGACTATAGCCAGTTCAGGCGAAAAGCCAATTTGGCCCGCTCCAGGCATAGGTAATGCAGACGATGGTCGCGTCCAGACATGGCTAACGAAACGAACGTCCCAACTCCAAAACCGACCACACTCGAAGGCTGGGTCAAGCTTCTCGATGGTGTGCGCCTGCCGGTTCCGCAGGCCAGCCATGACTTGGTTTGCAAGGCTATCCGCGACAACCGCAGCTCGCTGCGCGATATCGCCGAGCAGATGCAAGAGAGCCCCGCCCTGGCCTTGAGTGTGATCCGCGAAGCCAACCGGCACACCCACGGCAGCATGACCGAGCCTGCGGAAAACCTTGAGGTGGCGATCAATCGCCTCGGTTTGAAGCGCACCGAAGAACTGCTCGCCCGGCTGCCCGCGGAACCGGAATCGCAAATTCCCGTGGCCCTGCGTCAGCTGCAGTTGATCAGCCAGCACGCGACCCAACAAGCCAACGGCTTTTTCGCCGCCCGCCTGGCGCGGCTATGGCAAGACATCCACTGGGGCAGCCTGCTGTTTCTTTCACCGCTGTGGCCCATGGCGTTGACCCATCCGCAGTTGCTCGAAGAATGGGAGCTGCGGGTCATCCATAAAGGCGAGTCGGCGCGCAAAGTCGAGAAACAATTATTCGGCGTTCGCCTGCTGGAAATCGCTCAGGCGCTGGTGGAGATCTGGCACCTGCCGATCTGGGTGCAACAGGGTTACAAGCTGTTGCTCAACGAGCAGCGGGAACTGGTGAAAGTCCTGCGCATTGCGCGCGACAGCGATCATCCGTTGCGCCAACAGAACCGTCTTGATGACGATCCGACCCTTCGCCGCTGGCTCAATCAACCGGCCAATACCGTGTTGCTGGCCAACGGTCTGGCACTGTCGGCGCAACAGGCCTGGGACAGTCCGCACAGCGAACGCTGGCAATACCTGACCAGCCTTTACCTGCAAATGCCGATGGACGAGGTGCAGCAGCAATTGCACCAGCAGGCCGCCAACAGTGCGCGTCAACACGGTATGCCAGACCTTTGGCACCCGGCCGTTGCGCTGCTCTGGCCGTGGGGCATGAATCGCGTTCACGCCGGTCTGCTGCCCGCCCCGGCGCCGACCGCCGAGGACCTGGCCAAGTGGCGCACACAATGCGCCGAGCTGCTGGTAGAACCGAGTCGTTTCACCAATGCCATGCACTTGACCAACTCGGCCCGTGACGCGCTGGTCGCGTGCGGCATGCGTCGAGTGATGATCCTGATGGCCGACCGCACGCACGCCAACCTGCGCGTGCACCAGATCGCCGGGTTGCCGAAAGAAACCGCCGGCCTGAATTTCGTGGTCAGCCAAAGCACCGTGCTGCAACGCCTGCTTTCGCAACAGGCCCAAGTGCGCCTGACACCGGTCAACAACGCGCAGTTTTCGGCGCTGCTGCCGGCCGGCCTGCGTTCGCAGTTCGGTGGCGAACACCTGCTGTTGCGCTCGCTGGTCAGCAACGGCCGCGTGATCATGATCGTGGTGGCGGATCAGGGCGGCGGGCCGTTTTCTGAAATCACCGTGCAGGCCTTTGGCAAAACCGCGCAGTGCATCGAGAAAGCCCTGCACAGCTTTAGCCATCGCGGCCAATGACCCGCTACAATCCTTCCCTTTGTGCTCTGGAGACCTCACATGTCTGACTTCTCTGGCTTGCCGCTGGTGATCGAACCGAGCGACTTGCTCCCTCGCCTCGACGCCCGCGATCTGATTCTGGTGGACCTGACCAGCAGCGCCCGCTATGCCGAAGGGCATATTCCCGGAGCGCGTTTTGTCGATCCGAAACGTACGCAACTCGGCCAGCCGCCTGCGCCAGGCTTGATGCCGCCGCACGCGGCACTCGAAGCGTTGTTCGGTGAGCTGGGCCACAATCCCGATGCGGTCTACGTCGTGTATGACGACGAAGGCGGCGGTTGGGCCGGGCGTTTTATCTGGCTGCTGGACGTCATCGGCCACAGCAAGTACCACTATGTCGACGGCGGCCTGACGGCCTGGCTGGCAGAAGGCTCGCCCATGTCGATCCAGATCCCGCCCACGGTCGGCGGCCCGGTTGCGCTGACCCTGCACGACGAACCCACCGCCACCCGCGAATACCTGCAAAGCCGTCTCGGCGCCGCCGACCTGGCGATCTGGGACGCGCGCGGGCCGCTGGAGTACTCCGGCGAGAAAGTCCTCGCGGCCAAGGGCGGACACATTCCCGGCGCGGTCAATTTCGAATGGACCGCGGGCATGGACCGGGCGCGCAACCTGCGCATCCGCAAGGACATGCCGCAGATCCTGGAAAAACTCGGGATCAGCAAAGACAAAGAAGTGATTACCCACTGCCAGACTCACCACCGTTCTGGCTTCACCTATCTGGTGGCCAAGTCCCTCGGTTATCCGCGGGTCAAAGGCTACGCCGGCTCCTGGGGCGAATGGGGTAACCATCCCGATACGCCTGTAGAGATTTAAGGTTTTTAAGGACAGTTAATGAATAAGCGTTTGTTTATCCTCAGCCAATACCTGCTGCCCCACCACTTGCTCTCGCGACTGGCCGGCTGCATCGCCGAATGCCGTGTGCGCTGGTTCAAGAATGCGTTCACCGCGTGGTTCGCCAAGCGTTATCAAGTGGACATGTCCCAGGCCCTGGTCGAAGACCTGACCGCCTATGAGCACTTCAACGCGTTCTTCACCCGCGCGTTGAAAGACGGCGCTCGTCCGCTGGACGAAACCCCGGGCGCGATCCTCAGCCCGGCCGACGGCGCGGTCAGCCAGCTCGGCCCGATCGAACACGGTCGCGTGTTCCAGGCCAAGGGCCACAGCTTCAGCGTGCTGGAGTTGCTGGGCGGTGACGCTGCCAACGCAGCGCCGTTCATGGGCGGTGATTTCGCGACCATTTACCTGTCACCGAAGGATTACCACCGCGTGCACATGCCGCTGGCCGGCACATTGCGCGAGATGGTCTACATTCCGGGGCGGATTTTCTCGGTCAACCAGACCACCGCTGAAAACGTTCCGGAATTGTTTGCCCGCAACGAGCGTGTGGCGTGCATTTTCGACACCGAGCGCGGGCCGATGGCCGTGGTGCTGGTGGGCGCGATGATCGTCGCATCGATCGAAACCGTCTGGGCTGGTTTGGTGACCCCACCGAAGCGCGAACTGAAAACCTTCCGCTACGACGAAGCGGCTCGTGCGCCGATCCACCTGGAAAAAGGTGCGGAACTGGGTCGTTTCAAGCTGGGTTCGACGGCTGTTGTGCTGTTCGGCCCTGATCAAGTGCAGTGGGCTGAAGAACTGGCGGCCGGTTCGCCGGTGCAGATGGGCCAGGGCATGGGCCTGCCAAAAGCCTGATCCCCTGATCCGAACCCCACGAACGTCTTCGTGGGGTCGGACATTTCGGTGGTGCCGCTACTCTATCTGCCCGCGAAAGCCGATCGGCCCTTCGTTCGCGTAGGTATTGGTGCCACTGAGGTTTTTCCCTCCATCACTGGAGGTCACGCTCAACGCGACAACGTTCTGATTGTCCCGGCCTCCGATGACCCACTTGCCACCCGGATGCCATGGAGCGTCGTTGCCACCCCACTGATTTTCAACGTTGTACTGGTTCTGGCCCGTGCGCTGAGCCTTGAAGCCAATGGGACCTTCACCCGAGTACGTCATGGTGCCGGTGAAGCTCTTGCCGCCATCGCTCGACTTGATCTCGATCGCGACAACCTTCTGGTTGTCCCGCGCGCCTAACGTCCAGTCTCCGCCCGGATGCCAGGGTGCAGAACTACCGCCCCATTGATTTGCCACTACGTATCTAGACATAAACTTCATCTCCTTGAAGTTACGAGAGACCTGCCCGGCACAGGCAGCAGGCCGTACGACCGTGCGTATCCAGTCGCACGTCTGTCAGATTAGTAGCACGCCCGAACCTCACTCGGCTGACAGACAAACGGTCGCCGACCAGAACTGCTACAGTCAGGTCATTCACTGCCCATTTTCCCGGTTGGAGTTTGTTCACGGCATGAATGAGACCAGTCCTCACCTTCTGCTACGCGCCCCGATTCCTGCACAGTTGCGCCTGTCGTTCTGCGAAGCCACCCCGCGCGACCTCAAGCGCTGGATCGCCGACCTGCCCAAAGCCAATATCGGCGAAACCGCTCGCCAGCTCTATCAAGGCTTGAGCGAACTGAACCAACTGCTGACGCCCAGCGACAATCGCCTGCAACTGCTCGAGTTACTGCGGCCCGAGGTGTATTACGTCTGCAAGCACCTGGAGCGGCATTTCCTGCACCAGTCGATAGTCCTCGACGAGCGCTCGCGCAAGATCGCCAACCTCTGCCAGGCACTGCAAAGTCATTTGGCGATTGGCTATAAACAGATCGTCGTGCGCATCTTGCCGCGCTTCAGCAAGGACCGCGCGCCGCTGCTGGCCCAGGCATTGCAACGGGCGATCCATTGCCTCTGCGGACCACTGATCCGCGCCACCCAGCTCTATTGCCCGGCGCCGGAAGGTGTGTGGCTGGAACTGCATCAGCTGTATCGGATTGCCTGTTCCCATCGGCTCCAGCACCTGAGCCTGCGCGATGAACTGGCCAGCCAGACGCAAACCCTGAGCATCGAACAGACATACGTGGTCGCCCTGCTGCTGGGCGCCGCACGCTGCAATCAGCTGCGCCAGAATCAGATCGCGCGACTCGCCGAAGTGCTGGAGCCGTGGAGCAAATTGATCAAGCTGCAACCGGAATCTGCGGCCGACGGACTGTTTGGCGTCGCGCCGGAGCTCGACATCGGGCCGCGTTACCGTTCGAAATTTCGGCCCGAGCAACAGGAAAGCTTGCTGGGATTTGATCCGCAGCCGCTGGTCGCAGCCATTGAGGCCCATCTGCAAGAGATCGACAGTCCGGTGCCACTGCCCGTGCCGGCAGGTCTGAGCCTGGATACGCTGCAACACCTGAATGCCGCCTGGGGCCAGGCGGTCGAACGCAGTTTTCAGCGCACGGCCAGTCAAGGCACCTTGACCTTGTGCGTGGGCATGAGCGCGCTGCACTTCTATCTGGGCGGCCAACGTCCGTTCAGCGAGATCCTGAAACATCCCGGTGCCGGCCGCGCGCAGTTCGCGGCGACCTCGCCCGCCGCCCGGGAAAAAGACCAATGGCACCATGCCTTCGACGCGGCGCCACAAGGCACCGCCGACACGCTGCTGCCCTACGAAGAAATCGAATACCCGCAACTGCAGAACGACGACAGTCACGAGGCCTCCGACCGCAACCGTCACTTTCCGACCTACGCCTTGCCGGTGATCAATCACAGTCCGGGCGGTTATTGCCTGGCGTGGCCCGGCGACGTACCGGCCGAGTTACAGGCGGGCGAGATGGTCGGCATCGAAGATACGGCGGGGTCGGGCTGGAGCATCGCGGTGGTGCGCTGGATCCGCCAGGTTCGCGGCGGCGGTACGCAAATGGGTATCGAGCAAGTCGCGCCCTACGCCGAACCTTGCGGCCTGCAATTGGTGCGCACCCGTGACGACCACAGCCAATATTTGCGCGGCCTGCTACTGCCCGCGATCAGCGCGATAGACCTGCCGGCCACCTTGCTCGCCCCGCGCCTGCCCTTTCAGGAAGGCAACAAGGTGCTGATCAACACCAACGGCGAGGAGCGCCGGGCCGGACTGGATCGGCGGGTGGCGAGCACCAACAGTTTTAATCAGTTTGCCTATCGTTCGCTGGAGGCTGCCAGAAACGAAAACGCCGCGGGGAGCGGCGTGGTCGGAAACGAGGAGGAGTTTGATTCGTTGTGGAAGACGCTTTGAGGGTGAATCCGATATCTGTGGCGAGGGAGCTTGCTCCCGTCAGGACTGCGTAGCAGTCCTTTTTTGGGGGCCGCTTCGCAGCCCAGCGGGAGCAAGCTCCCTCGCCACAAAAGCGCTCTAAGACCTGTGGGAAACTCAGAGCTGCCCGTCACGATCCCGAAAGCCCAGCAGATACAGCACGCCATCCAGCCCCAGCGTGGAAATCGCCTGCTTCGCCGACTGCTTGACCAGCGGCTTGGCGCGGAATGCCACACCCAGCCCGGCAATCGCCAGCATCGGTAAATCGTTGGCGCCGTCGCCGACCGCGATAGTCTGCTCCAGACGCAAACCTTCCTTGTGCGCCAGCTCCTTCAGCAGATCCGCCTTGCGCTGCGCATCGACGATCGGCTCGACCGCCACGCCGGTGACCTTGCCATCAACCACTTCCAGTTCGTTGGCGAATACGTAGTCGATGCCCAGCTTGGCCTGCAATTGCTTGGCGAAGTAAGTGAAGCCACCCGACAAGATCGCGGTCTTGTAGCCCAGACGCTTGAGTTCGGCGAACAGGGTTTCGGCGCCTTCGGTCAGGCGCAGGGAGGCGCCGATCGAATCCAGCACGCTGACGTCCAGACCTTTGAGCAAGGCCAGACGCTCCT
This sequence comes from Pseudomonas hormoni, assembly GCF_018502625.1. Classification (NCBI taxonomy): domain Bacteria; kingdom Pseudomonadati; phylum Pseudomonadota; class Gammaproteobacteria; order Pseudomonadales; family Pseudomonadaceae; genus Pseudomonas; species Pseudomonas hormoni. The sequence goes on along the minus strand of NZ_CP075566.1, from coordinate 6,287,644 downwards.
TGAAGCTGGCGCGGAAGTCAAGTTCACCGGCCATCGCCCGCTCGGTGATTTCCGAAACCTGGTCGCCGACGCCCGCGGCCTTGGCCAATTCGTCGATGACTTCGGCTTCGATCAGTGTCGAGTCCATGTCGAACACCGCCAGACGACGGTTGCGACGGAACAGCGAATCTTCCTGGAAGGCGATGTCGACGTTCAATTCCTGGGCGACGCTGAGGAATTCGGCCCGCAGCGCTTGCGGATCCGCCGCTTCACCACGCACCGAAAACTCGATGCAGCCCTTGCCTTTGTCGGCCGGCGTGTCCAGCGGCATGCGCCCGGACAGACGATCGATGTGGTCGATGTTCAGGCCATATTTGGCGGTGATCGAGCTCACGGCCTGTAATTGCCCGGCAGTCACTTTGCGGGTCAATAGCGTCACGATGTGGCGCTTTTTGCCCTGATTGCCGACCCACTGCTGGTAATCCTCTTCGGACACCGGCGTGAAACGCACCTGCTGATCGAGTTTGTAAGCCGTGAACAGAATGTCCTTGAGCACCGACTTGCCTTGCTCGGTGTCAGGAATTTCAACCAGGATGCCGAACGACAGGGTGTCGTGGATCACCGCCTGACCGATGTCGAGAATGTTCACACCACCCTGGGCCAGAACGCCGGTAATGGCCGCAGTCAGACCCGGACGGTCGACTCCCGTGATGTTTATCAGGACGATTTCGCGCAAGGCGCACCCCCGCAGGTGGAAAAAAACCGCATTCTACCCACTTTCAGTGACCATCGGGCACCGTGAGCGCTTTGCCGGTCTAGGGCCTGTCGCTATACTGCGCGTCAACTTCACGGACAAAAGAGCCGAGCTCAAGTGAACCGGCCCACGCCAGTAAAAACCGATAACTTCTTTCTGCTGATCTTCCGTGCACTGCGCCACCGCCGTGTACCGATTGCATTGCGCATCGCCAGCCATAACGTGATCCTGGTCGCTCTGGCCCTGGTGATCTACGCCTGCGTGATGGGTTTGCAGTTCAAGCAGGCCATGCACGAGCAGGCGGATGCCCTGGGCGAAAGCCTGACCACGCAGACCGCCACGTCCGCCACGGAACTGTTGGTGTCCAACGACATCCTCAGCCTCAACGTGCTGCTCAACAACCTGACTAAAAATAAGTTGGTGGCTCACGCCGCCATCTACAGCGTGGATAACCGCATCCTCGCCGAAGCCGGTCAGCGCCCCAAGCACAGCCTGCTGGGCGAAGCCGAGGGCATGTACCAGAGCAAGATCACCTTTCAGGACGTGACTGCCGGGCAACTGCGCATCAGCCTGGACATGGATCAATTCCAGCAGCCGATGACCATCAGCCTGCAAAGTATGGGCATTTTGAGTGCGATTCTGTTGGCCTTGAGCCTGGCCTTGAGCCTGCGCCTGGGTCGGCACATCTCCACGCCGCTGCTTCAATTGCGTGTGTGGCTGCGCAATATCGACGAATACACCCCGGCAACCGGGCGTCAGGACGAGATCGGCGACCTGGCTCGCCAGCTGCACGCCAACTTCGCGCCGGAACCGGCCGAGCCTGAGCCGGAACCCGAGTACGACGAAAGCGATTACGAAGACGCCAACGACAGCGAGCCGTCTTTCGAAGTGCGCAATCTGCGTGATCCGAGCTTCGATGAAACCAAGCCGGTTGCGGGCCTCAAGCCTGCGCCACGGCACATCGTCAGCACCGTAGAAGATGAAGACGACGATGATGCGTTTGCCGATCTGCGTGACGAGACGGTAGCGAGCGCCCCGAAACCAGTGGTCAAACCGCAGGTATCGAACGTGCCGCAACACAGCGCGGTGCTGGCGGTGCAACTGGGCGCCCAGGATCAGCTGCGTCGCCTGCCGCGGGCGCGCCTGGAAGAATTGCTGAAACGCTATCGTGACTGCCTCGACCAGGCCGCTTCGCTCTATGAGGGCGAACTGCATAGCCTGAACGATGGCAGCACGCTGATGGTGTTCCACACCGAAGACAGCGGCGACGACTACCTGACCAACGCCATTTGCTGCGGCGAGTTGCTGCGGGCACTGGGCCATCAGTTGCAGATCGAAGTCGCGGATAGCGGCATCACCCTGCAATTGCAGCTGGGCCTGACCCTGGGCGACGAATTGTTCGGTTTGAGCCAGATTGACCTGCTGCTGACCGAAACCGCCCAGGACGCCCTGGCGCTGTCGCAACACAGCCGCAACCTGCTGCTGGTGGAGCGCAAGATCAGCGACGACGCGCTGATTCGCCAGCGTGCGCGGATCCGTCCGATTGCCAGCCCTGAGGGGGCTTGCTGTGTAGAGCGGTTGATGGAGCCTTATCCGTCGATGCTTGAGCGGCAACTGGCGCGGATGCATGAGCGTCGGGCGTAAGCGTTAAGCCCTGATGTGAAGAAGCTCGCAGACGAGTGATCGTCTGCGGGCTTTTTTGTTGCCTTTCATGCCGCCTTCGCTGGCAAGCCATGCTCCTACAGGTTCCGTGGGCGTACGCACATCACGTGAACGACACAACACCTGTAGGAGCATGGCTTGCCAGCGAAGAGGCCATCAGAAGCACTGAAGATCTCACCCCGCAGAAACAACAAAGCCCGCATCTCTGCGGGCTCTGCTTGAAATCAATCCAGGCTTAGAACCTGAATACTTCCATATCGGTGCGGATCGGTGAAGCCATCGGGATCTTCGGCTGCTTTTCCTGTTCCGCCGCCGGTGCCGCAGGCTTGGCAGCCGGTTTTTTTGGCGCTTCCGCAATCGGTGGCTGGTTAGCCAATGGCTTGAGCGCGGTCGACAGCTGTTCGGCGAGTTTCTGCAACAACACACCCTGAGCCTGAACCTGCGCGGCAGTGCCGCCGGCGTGTTGCTCCTGCAAGTGAATGATGCGGTTATCGCGAACCTGACCGCGACGGTCGATCAAACGCCATTGCGCATCAAGGATCGCCGGTTGCGATTCACCCGAATCCAGGCGCGTGATGGTCAGCAGCACCTGAACATCCGGCGTGAAGCCCACAGTTGCCGGCGCCAGTACTACGCGCTGACTGTCCAGATGACCCGCTACCTGACGCAGCAACAGCTGATCAATGTCGGAAGAAAGGCTGCCAGCCCAACGACCATCGGTCGAAGCCTGCAGGCTGCCATCCGGCTGACGCTGCAGCAATGTTTCACGTTGCAGGTAGTCGGCAACCGTTACCGGGCCGAGCAATACCGCCATGCCCGCGCTTTGCGCAGGCTGAGCCGGATTTCCGCTGTCCAGCTGATACAGCGACACCGGTTGGTGAGTGCTGCAACCCGCCAGGCCAAGAACGCCGGCGAGCATCAAAATAAAAGGAAGGCGCAGAGCAGTCATCGTCCCATCCAGGTGGTTGCCACAAGGCTCACCACAGTGAAAATACTCAATAAATATGAAGAACGCTCGGCCACGCCGGCGCTTGGAAAGGCCATATCATCCGTGAATATGCGTTCCGACTCCAGCGGCAAAGCGTCGATCTACGCGTTAAATCGCAGATCGAGCGCTCTAGGACGCTTAATTGAGGTTTTCGACGAGCAGCGCATCTACCCTCTGGAAGCCTCGTGGAAGTTTGTTACCACGACGTCCACGCTCACCTTTGTAGTGTTCGAGGTCGTCCGCTTTCAGTGACAAGGTACGTTTTCCGGCCTGCAACACCAGGGTGGCGCCTTCCGGCAGCACAGCGATGTCCGTGACATATTCTTCGCGACTGGCCACACGCTCACCGGAAATCCCGATGATCTTGTTGCCTTTGCCCTTACCTAATTGTGGCAGATCGCTGATTTTGAAGATAAGCAGGCGACCTTCGGTGGTCACCGAGGCCAGCCAGTTGTTCTCACGATCAGCCACCGGGCGCGGCAGAATGACCTTCGAGTTGTTCGGCAAACTCAGCAGCGCTTTACCGGCCTTGTTCTTGGCCTGGAAGTCTTCGCCCTTGACCACGAACCCATAACCGGCGTCGGAGGCGATCACGTACAGCGAATCGTCTTCCGGCATCAGCACGCACTCAAACGTCGCGCCAGGCGGCGGTGTCAGACGACCGGTCAACGGTTCGCCCTGGCCACGGGCCGATGGCAATGTGTGCGAGGCCACCGAATAGCTGCGACCGGTGGAGTCGATAAACACCGCAAACTGGTTGGAACGACCCGGCGCCAAGGCCTTGAATCCGTCCCCGGCCTTGTAAGAGAGGCCGGTGGCGTCGATTTCGTGGCCCTTGGCCGAGCGCACCCAGCCTTTCTCCGACAGTACGACCGTCACTTTTTCGTTTGGCAGCAGATCGTGTTCGGTCAGGGCTTTGGCTTCGGTGCGCTCGACGATTGGCGAGCGGCGGTCGTCGCCATAGGTTTCGGCATCCTTGATCAGCTCGGTGCGCACCAGTTTTTTCAACTTGGCTTCGCTGCCCAGCAGGGCTTGCAGCTTGGCTTGCTCCTTGAGCAGTTCATCCTGCTCGGAACGCAGCTTCATTTCTTCCAGTCGCGCCAACTGACGCAAACGGGTGTCGAGAATGTACTCGGCCTGGATTTCGCTCAGGGCGAAACGCGCGATCAGCGCGGCTTTCGGGTGCTCCTCGGTGCGGATGATGTGGATCACTTCATCCAGGTTGAGGTAGGCAATCAACAAACCGTCCAACAGGTGCAGACGACGCTCAACCTTGTCGAGGCGGAATTGCAGGCGACGACGCACGGTTTGAACGCGGAACTCCAGCCATTCCACCAGCAACGCCCGCAGGTTTTTCAGCTGCGGCTTGCCGTCCAGACCGATGATGTTGATGTTGACCCGGTAGCTCGACTCCAGCTCGGTGCTGGCGAACAGGTGCTGCATGAGCGCGTCGTGGTCAAAATTCTTGCGTGCGCCCGGAATGATCACGATCCGGCACGGGTTTTCGTGGTCGGATTCGTCGCGCAGGTCCGCAATCTGCGGGGCCTTGGACGGTTTGGCCTGCATCATGGCCGCGATCTGCTCCAGCACCTTGGCGCCAGACACCTGATGCGGCAGCGCGGTGACGATGATGTCGCCGTCTTCGATGTGGTACACGGCGCGCATGCGCACCGAGCCCTTGCCGGTTTCGTACATTTTCAGCAGATCGGCACGCGGGGTGATGATTTCCGCTTCGGTCGGGTAATCCGGGCCCTGAATGTGTTCGCAGAGCTGTTCGACCGTGGCTTTTGGCTCATCGAGCAAACGTACGCAGGCGGTCGCGACTTCCCGCAGGTTGTGCGGCGGTACGTCAGTGGCCATGCCCACGGCGATGCCGGTGGTGCCGTTGAGCAGAATGTTCGGCAACCGTGCAGGCAACACCAGCGGTTCGTCGAGGGTGCCGTCGAAGTTCGGGCCCCAGTCCGCCGTGCCCTGGCCCAGTTCGCTGAGCAGCACTTCGGAATAACGCGACAGCCGCGCTTCGGTGTAACGCATGGCGGCGAAGGACTTGGGATCATCCGGCGCACCCCAGTTACCCTGACCGTCGACCAGCGTGTAGCGGTAGCTGAACGGCTGGGCCATCAGGACCATGGCTTCGTAGCAGGCCGAATCGCCGTGCGGGTGGAACTTGCCGAGCACGTCACCGACGGTACGCGCCGATTTCTTGTGCTTGGAATCGGCGTCCAGCCCCAACTCGCTCATCGCATAAATGATGCGACGCTGTACCGGTTTCAGGCCGTCGCCGATATGCGGCAAGGCACGGTCCATGATCACGTACATGGAGTAGTTGAGGTAGGCATTTTCGGTGAAGTCAGCCAGTGACCGGCGTTCTACACCGTCCAGGCTGAGATCAAGGGAGTCGCTCATGCGGGCCTCATCGGTTCGTTGTCTGGCGCAGCAGCATGGTGCCACCGCGCTGGGTAAATTCAAGTTTGTTCAGCGCGCTCATACCGAGCAGCACTTGCTTGCCATCCAGGCCGGGTACGACGATGGCGCGCACATCACGCAGCACAATGTCGCCCAGTTGCAGCCGGTCGACACGGGTTCGATAACCCTCGGTGCGACCGTTGGCGGTGCTCAGGGTCACCCCGAAGCCTTGTTCAAGTTTCAGCCGTTCGGCCATTTCCGCCGGGATCGCCACATCGGTTGCCCCGGTATCCAGCATGAAATCCACCGGCTGGCCGTTGATCTGGCCGCTGGCGACGAAGTGCCCCTGGGTGTTGCTGGCCAGTTTCACTTCGATAAAACCTTCGCCCTGTTCCGAGCTGACGACGACATTGGGATTTTGCTGACGCTCCTCCCACTGGCCGAAAAACCGCGTCGCCAGAAACAGCGCCGCGCACCAGGCCAACACCATAAACACGCGACCGGCGCGTTTGCCTGGCGTTTGCGGGGTCATGGCTTGGCGCTCCAGCCACCTTCAGGCGCGGCGAAGCGCCAGACGATCGGGCGGTACTCGCCATCGGAACGGGCACCGTCGTTGTTGTCGATGCCGACCCAGGCGCCATCAGCGTCGATGATCAGCGCTTCCGTCAGGCCATAACCCTGTGGATAACGGCGGTTCTGCTGCAACGCCTCGTCGGCAAACGACCAGCAACGCTCGACCTTGGCCGTCACCGCGTCACGGCGGCAAATCTCGAACGCATTGCGCTCAAGGGTAAACAGCTTGCCGTTGAACAATGACAGATCGGCAAAATCCCGCGACACCGCTCTGGCCTTGGGAAATTTCGCAGGCTGCATTTCCATCCCGGCTTCGCTCAGCAGCACACAGCCGCCATCGCAATCCCAGACCGTTTGCTGGCGCTTGATCAACAGCAGACCACGGCGTTCACGTTCGGCGGCCAACCACAACTGATCGCCGGCCGGATTGATCGCCAGGCCTTCGAACAATGCGTTGAAGTGCAACAACATGCCACTGGCCCGAGCTTCGCGAACCAGCATCGGCGAGATCTTCAGCCAGGACGTCGGCCCAACGAGCGGCACTTGCAGCACCGCTGCGTGGGACTCGCTGACGATGTAGCGATTACCGGCGCTGTCGCAGGTGATGCCTTCGAAATCCAGATCCCCGCCCCGCACGAAAGACGCCGCCCAGGTCCGCGAACGCAGGCCCCAGGGCAAACCGCTGTCCGGCACTGGCGGCACACCGATGCGCACGGCTTCAGCCTGCCAGACCGTGTCGCCGGTCTCGAGTCGGTAGATCTGATCGTCGTCGCGATCGGAAATGGTCCACAAATCCTTGCCGCACTGGGCCAGCCCCGACAGGTTGCCACCGCGCATGCCCTCGACAGGGTGCTCGGACAACAGGCGCAACTCCGGTGCCGGTTCGGCAAACGCCGAAACAGAGGTCAGAAGTAACGCACACGCCAGGGCAAAGCCAACCCGCATCAGCCAAGAACCTCGGCCAGGTTGCCTTTGGATTCGAGCCAGGATTTACGATCGCCGGCGCGCTTCTTCGCCAGCAACATGTCCATCATTTCCGAAGTCGCTTCGAAATCGTCCAGGGTCAGTTGCACCAGACGCCGGGTGTTCGGGTCCATGGTGGTTTCGCGCAGTTGCGGCGGGTTCATTTCACCCAGACCCTTGAATCGGGTGACCTGCGGTTTACCGCGTTTCTTCTCGGCCACCAGACGATCGAGGATGCCATCCCGTTCAGCCTCGTCGAGGGCGTAGTAAATCTCTTTGCCCAGGTCGATACGGTACAGCGGCGGCATGGCCACGTAGACGTGACCGGCATCCACCAACGGGCGGAAATGCTGGACGAACAGCGCGCACAGCAGTGTGGCGATGTGCAGACCGTCGGAGTCGGCGTCGGCGAGGATGCAGATCTTGCCGTAACGCAGCTGGCTCATGTCCGCCGCGCCCGGATCGACACCGATCGCCACGGCAATGTTGTGCACTTCCTGGCTGGCCAGCACTTCGCTGCCATCGACTTCCCACGTGTTGAGGATCTTGCCGCGCAACGGCAGGATGGCTTGAAACTCTTTGTCCCGCGCTTGTTTGGCGGAACCGCCGGCGGAGTCGCCTTCCACCAGGAACAGCTCGGAACGCATCGGGTCCTGCCCGGCGCAATCGGCGAGCTTGCCCGGCAGTGCCGGCCCCGCTGTGATGCGCTTGCGCTCGACCTTCTTGCTCGCTTTCAATCGACGGCCGGCGTTGTTGATCGCCAGTTCCGCCAGGAGCATGCCGGTTTCCGGGTGAGCGTTGAGCCACAGGCTGAACGCATCCTTGACCACACCGGACACGAACGCCGCTGCTTCACGGGACGACAGGCGTTCTTTGGTCTGGCCGGAGAATTGCGGTTCCTGCATTTTCATCGACAGGACGAAGGCGATGCGTTCCCAGACGTCTTCCGGCGCCAGCTTCACGCCGCGCGGCAGCAGGCTGCGGAACTCACAGAATTCGCGCATGGCGTCGAGCAAGCCTTGGCGCAAGCCATTGACGTGAGTACCGCCCTGGGCCGTCGGGATCAGGTTGACGTAGCTTTCCTGCACGCTGTCGCCACCTTCCGGCAACCACAGCAGCGCCCAGTCGACCGCTTCCTTGTTACCGGCCAGGCTGCCGCAGAACGGCTCGTCCGGCAGGCGTTCGAATTCGCTGACCGCGTCGACCAGGTAGGAGCGCAGGCCGTCTTCGTAATGCCATTCGACTTTCTCGCCGGTGGCCTTGTCTTCAAAACTGACCAGCAGCCCCGGACACAGAACGGCCTTGGCCTTGAGCACGTGCTTGAGACGGCTGATGGAGAATTTCGGTGAATCGAAGTATTTCGGGTCCGGTGCGAAGAATACGCTGGTGCCGGTGTTGCGCTTGCCGACGGTGCCGACCACTTCCAGTTCGGTTTTCTTGTAACCGTCGGCGAAGGTCATCTGGTATTCGTTGCCGTCACGCTTTACGCGCACCCGGACTTCGGTCGACAAGGCGTTGACCACGGAAATACCCACCCCGTGCAGACCGCCGGAGAACTGGTAGTTCTTGTTGGAAAACTTGCCACCCGCATGAAGCTTGGTGAGGATCAGCTCGACCCCGGAAACACCCTCTTCCGGGTGAATGTCCACCGGCATGCCACGGCCGTCATCGCTGACTTCCAGGGAGTGGTCGGCGTGCAGGATGACCTGCACCGACGTCGCGTGCCCGGCCAAGGCTTCGTCGACGCTGTTGTCGATGACTTCCTGGGCAAGGTGGTTCGGCCGACTGGTGTCGGTGTACATGCCGGGGCGTTTGCGCACCGGGTCGAGGCCCGAGAGGACTTCGATGGCGTCTGCGTTATAAGAGCTAGCGCTGGGAGTGGCCATGGGGTCTCGTCGTCCGCCTGTAAAAAGAGTGTTCTGTGAAATAGAGGCGACGACTCACAGTGCTGTGAAATCAATCGCCTGATACAAATCTGCGCCGATGCCGGCAAAACTCAGCATTGCCGGCAATTGCCCGGCAAAACCCTGGAAACTATGGTCGCCGCCGGCCTGGATGCGCAAGGCACAGGCCCGGTAATACTGCTGGGCGAGGCGATAATCCAGCGTTTCGTCGCCGGTCTGCAACCACACCTGATACCGCTGCGGGTCCCGGGGCGCCGGCACTTCCAGCTCGGCCAGGGCCGTCACGTGGTCGTGGGTCAATTCCCAGGCTTCATCGGTATACAGGTTTTTCTGCGTCCCCAGATACCCGTCGAACATCCGGTGCGGACTGACGGCGGGGTTGATCAACAGGGCTTTCAAGCCATGGCGCTCGGCCAGGTGAGTCGCATAGTAGCCGCCGAGTGAGCTGCCGACCAGCAGTGGCCGCCCCAGCTCGGCAATCGCCTGTTCCAGCTGACCGATGGCCTCGCGCGGATGGTGATGCAAGGCTGGAACGCGCAGGTGATCGCTCAAGCCCAGACGCTCCATCACTTCGATCAACTGCGTGGCCTTTTTCGACGAAGGCGCGCTGTTGAAACCGTGGATATAAAGGATCGAACCGGACATTTGAACTCCCTGTGCGTCGGGTAAAGAAGGCGGAGTTTACAGGGTGTCGGGGGAATCGGGGATATCCGTGGAATTGATGTCGTCTGAGCGGACGTTATCGCCAGCAGGCTGGCTCCCACAGGGATTTGTGCACGACGCAGATTCAATGTGGGGCCAGCCTGCTGGCGATGGCAGCACCGCAGATATTCAGTTATTCAGTAGCCGTTGGAGCCATAATCGACCGTGAAATCGAAGCCGGTCACGCGTTCCACGCCGGTTTCGAGCTGACCATCCGGCAGCAGCCGCAACCAGCGATACCCCGGCGCCTGTTCACCCACTTTGAAATCATCGCTGCCTGGCTCGAACTGAATGCAGGTTGAAGGCGAGGCAATCAGACGCACGCCGTTACGCAACTGGTAGATTTCCTGATGCACATGTCCCCACAGGACCGCGCGCACCTGCGGAAACCGATCCAGCACGGCAAACAACGCCTCAGGATTGCGCAACCCGATCGGCTCCATCCACGCACACCCGATCGACACCGGATGATGGTGGAAACACACCAGATGATGCCGCTCCGGCGCCTCGCTCAACGAGCGAGCCAGCAGCTGCAACTGCTCATCCAGCAAAAACCCCGGCACCGATCCCGGCACGGCCGAGTCGAGCAATGTGACGCGCCAATTACCGACGTCCACCACCGGCTCCAGCAGCGCGCTCTGCACCGCGGCCTCGGCCATGATCCGTGGTTCATCGTGATTACCGGGAATCCAGCGTGCCGGCGCATCGAGCTGGCGGGTCAGGTCGCGAAACTGCTGGTACGACTCCAGCGTCCCGTCCTGGGAAAGATCGCCACTGGCGATGATCAGGTCGATCTGCGGCTGTTGCAGCCTGACCAGTTCGATGACCTTTTGCAGGCTGTCGCGCGTATTCATGCCCAGCAACGTACCGTCGGCCTCGGCAAACAGATGGCTGTCGGACAGTTGCACCAGCAACGCCGAATCGGCGGTGGTCAATGTGGATACGCTCGGCAAGGCGTTCTCCCAGGGCTGAATCACGGGATTGGATGAGTGCCGCAATTATGCTGGGGGATGATCAAAAGAGGAAACGCGCGAACCTGACGCAGTTCACAACAACGTTAACGAACGACTTCGTACTCATGCCCCAAGGCCAGGCAATGACTGAGCCACTCCCCCAGAAACATGTTCAGCTGGGCCTTTTCGTCCGGCTGATGCATCGCGGCGTTCGGGTAAGGATAGATGCCGCGAAAGCGTCGCGCATGTTCGGCGCTGACCACTTCGGCCATGCAGGCGTCGTGATAGACCTGAACTTCCAGTTGCGGCACCGGCAGCCACGGCAGGCTGTGTTCCTGACGCACTTGCAGGGTGGTGGTGTACGGACAGACCTGCAGCACTTCGAGGGCCAGCACGCCGAGCATCTGGTCGCCGTGGGTCACGGCAATGCGCCGCGCCGCCGGTTCGTTGCGCATGTCCGGCAGCAGTCGCATCAGGCGCGCGTAGTTGGCCTCGCAAGAAGCTTGCAGCCCCACGAGGTCCACCCTATAACGATCGCGCAACTTGTTTACGACCATAACCCCCTCACTTCAACGCGGTTCAATGCCAGCCATTGCAAGGCAATGATGCTGGCCGCGTTGGCAATTCGTCCGTCGCGTACGGCTTGCAGCGCGTCTTCGAACGCCCAGACCGTAACGCGGATATCTTCTGCTTCTTCCTCCAGCCCATGCAGGCCGCCGACCCCGGTTGTCTCGCAACGCCCCAGGTACAAATGCACGAATTCATTGCTGCCGCCCGGCGATGGAAAATACTTGGTCATCGGCCACAGCGCCCCGAATACAAGCCCAGCTTCCTCCTGCGCTTCGCGGTGAGCAACCTCTTCCGGCACTTCTTCCTTGTCGATCAGACCGGCGACCAGTTCGATCAGCCACGGGTTATCGGTCTTGCCCATGGCACCGACGCGAAACTGCTCGATCAGCACCACTTCGTCGCGCTGCGGATCGTAAGGCAGTACGCAGACGGCATCGTGGCGAACAAACACTTCACGATTGATTTCGCGGCTCATGCCACCGGCGAACAACTCGTGGCGCAAGTGCACACGGTCGAGCTTGTAAAAGCCCTCGTAGCACTTTTCGCGCCGGACGATATCGACGGCGGTCGGAATGGCGTTGGCAAAATCAGTCATGGCAATCCTCGTATCTGCTCCGAGGCTCCTGCCTCGACTTCGCGCCATCCTAACGCGCCCGCGCCGTTTGATGCAGCCCCTTTCCCGTCAGCGGGATGGACGGTGAGGGCTAAACCAACTCTAATTAGCTTAGTGGCGAACTGACTGCTTCGTTGAGAGTCGAAGCGGGTAACTTTTCGCCTTTCCCTGTTTTATGAAGGACGCCCATGTCGCTTTTTAAAATCGCCTCCGTGGCCGCAATCGCCCTGACCCTGGGCGCTTGCCAGAGTCTGTTCCAGCCCAACTACCGGGCGCCGCTGGAAACCACCCGCGATGCCACAGAAACGCTGAAGCCGGGATGCACAACCCCCGACTGCCCGTTGGTGAACATCGATACCCTGCGCTTCCCCGCCGAGCCTCAGCTAGACGGCATCGTCGAAAAACGCCTGCTGCAAATGACCCGCACCTCGCCCGACGCCCCGGTGGCACCGACGCTGGCGGCGTATCGCGATGAGTTTTTGCGCACCGCCGGCCCACGCTACAGCAGTTACCTGCAAGCGAAAGTACGTGAGCAGCATGACGGCTTGGTGATCGTCGAATTTTCCAGCTACCTGGACACCGGCGGCGCGCATGGCACGCCGGGCCGCAGTTTCATCAACTATTCGCGCCAGCAGCATAAAGTGCTGACCTTGTCCGACATGTTGGTGCCGGGGCAGGAAGAAGCGTTCTGGAAAGCGGCGCAGGTGGCGCACAACAGTTGGCTGATCAGCACCAAGCTCGATCAGGAACCGGAGTTCGTGAAGCAGTGGCCGTTCCAGAAAACCCAGAACGTGGCGCTGACCTACGGCGGGGTGATCCTCAAGTACGAAGTGAGCACCATCGCGCCTTACGCGCTGGGCCACGTCGAACTGAAGATCCCCTACCCACGCCTGAACGGCATTCTCAAGCCCGAGCTGTTTCCCGGCCGTAACTGAAGGCCCGGCCCAGCACCAGCTGCAGCAGCCCTGCCAGAATCAACGACGGCAGGGTTGCGCCGATGTCCGGATACAGATTGGCCAGCAAATGATAAGTGCTCACCCCGCCCAACCAGGCGAGCAACGCCGGCCAGCGCAATGCGGCTGACGCCACTTGAACAGAGCGCTTGCGCAAGATGAAGTGATCCACCAGCACCACGCCGAACAGCGGCGCAAACACCGAACCGATCAACAACAGGAAGTTCTGGTACTGAGCCAGTGGCGCCAGCAAGGCGATCAGGGTGCAGACCACGCCGATGGCCAATGCCAGGTGCTCGACTTTCAAGCGCAACAGAATCCCGCTGGAAACGGCCGCCGAGTGAATGTCGGCAAACGCGTTTTCCGACTCATCGAGCAGAATCAGCAGCAGCGGAATCCCCAGACCCGCGCCCGCCAATGCCAGCAGCAAGGCATTCACTTCACCGCTCGGCGCAAACGCCAGGGTGTAGGCCACGCCCAGGCTCATCAGCCAGAAATTACCGATAAAAAAGCCGATCGCCGTACCGCCGAAGACATTCTTCGCACGCTTGCCGAAACGCGAGTAGTCGGCAATCAGCGGCAGCCACGACAGCGGCATCGCGATAGCAATGTCGAAGCCCACTGCGAACGGCATCGAACCGTCACCGGCCTGCGCCCACAACGCCACCAGGTCGGCCTTGGCGAACAGGTTCCAGGTCAGCCAGATGCACGCGGCCAGCAACAGCCAGATGCCCCACTTGCGCAGGATCTGCCGCACGAAGGTCAACGGACCGCTGACGGCCAGCAAGGTCGCCAAGGCACCGAAGAATAAAGTCCAGAGTAGCGGACTGGAGAACAGACTGCCCTCGCTGAACGCACGGGCGCCCAGCAGGCTGGCAGCGTCGCGCATCACGATGATTTCGAACGAGCCCCAACCGATCAGTTGCAGCAGGTTCAGCACCGCCGGCAGGCTCGCGCCACGCTTGCCAAGGCTGAGTTTGAGCGCGGCCATCGACGACAGGCCGGTGTCGCTGCCGATCACGCCGACAGCGGCCAGCAGCAGAACGCCGACCAGCGTGCCGAGGAAGATCGCCAGCAGCGAACCGGACAGGCCCAGGCCTGGCGCGAGCAGAGCGCCGGTCTGCAAAACCATCAGGCCGATGCCGAGGGAGAACCACAGGGAAAACAGATCACGGCCGCCGAAGACACGTTTGTCGATCGGCACCGCGATGTCAGGGGAATAAGTGCTGGGTTGAATGCTCAAGGGTGTTATCTCAGAGGGACATTTGTTGTTGTGTTGATCGCTATCGCCAGCAGGCTGGCTCCCACAGGGGACTTGTGAACACCACAAATCCAGTGTGGGAGCCAGCCTGCTGGCGATGGGGCCCTCTCAGGCCCCGACCTTTCGGATCAGATCAAACCTTCTTGTACAGCTGACTGCCTTCCTGCTTGAACCGCTCGGCCTGTTCCGCCAATCCCTGGGCGACTTCGGCATCGACGGTTTCAATCCGCTGGTTGGCCGCGTATTCACGAACTTCCTGGGTGATTTTCATCGAGCAGAATTTCGGCCCGCACATCGAACAGAAATGCGCGACCTTGGCCGAATCCTTCGGCAGGGTTTCATCGTGATACGAGCGTGCGGTGTCCGGGTCGAGGCCCAGGTTGAACTGGTCTTCCCAACGGAATTCGAAACGCGCCTTGCTCAAGGCATTGTCACGAATCTGCGCGCCCGGATGGCCCTTCGCAAGGTCGGCGGCGTGCGCAGCGATCTTGTAGGTGATGATCCCGGTCTTCACGTCATCCTTGTTCGGCAGGCCCAAGTGCTCCTTGGGCGTGACGTAGCAGAGCATGGCGCAACCGAACCAGCCGATCATTGCCGCACCGATACCGGAGGTGATGTGGTCGTAACCCGGCGCAATGTCGGTGGTCAGCGGGCCGAGGGTGTAGAACGGCGCCTCGTCGCAGCACTCGAGCTGCTTGTCCATGTTCTCTTTGATCAACTGCATCGGCACGTGGCCCGGGCCTTCGATCATGCACTGCACGTCGTGCTTCCAGGCGATCTTGGTCAGCTCGCCGAGGGTTTCCAGCTCACCGAATTGTGCGGCGTCGTTGGCGTCGGCAATCGAGCCCGGACGCAGGCCATCGCCCAGCGAGAAGCTGACGTCGTAGGCCTTCATGATTTCGCAGATGTCTTCGAAATGGGTGTAGAGGAAGTTCTCTTTGTGGTGCGCCAGGCACCACTTGGCCATGATCGAACCGCCACGGGACACGATGCCGGTCACGCGTTTGGCGGTCAGCGGCACGTAGCGCAGCAATACGCCGGCGTGGATGGTGAAGTAGTCGACGCCCTGCTCGGCCTGTTCGATCAGCGTGTCGCGGAACAGCTCCCAGGTCAGGTCTTCGGCCGCGCCGCCGACTTTTTCCAGGGCCTGATAAATCGGCACGGTACCGATCGGCACCGGCGAGTTGCGGATGATCCACTCGCGGGTTTCGTGAATGTGCTTGCCGGTGGACAGGTCCATGACCGTGTCCGAACCCCAGCGGATGCCCCAGGTCAGTTTCGCCACTTCTTCTTCGATGGACGAACCCAACGCGCTGTTGCCGATGTTGCCGTTAATCTTCACCAGGAAGTTACGGCCGATGATCATCGGTTCCAGTTCGGTGTGGTTGATGTTGGCCGGAATGATCGCGCGGCCACGAGCGATTTCGTCACGGACAAATTCCGGGGTGATGATTTTCGGCACGCTGGCGCCGAAGCTGTGACCGGCATGTTGCTGGTCCAGCAGCCCGGCGGCGCGGGCCACTTCGAGCTTCATGTTTTCGCGGATGGCGACGTATTCCATCTCGGCGGTGATGATGCCTTTGCGGGCGTAGTGCATCTGGCTGACGTTGGCCCCGGCCTTGGCGCGGCGCGGGTTGTTGACGTGGGCGAAACGCAGCTTGGTCAGCTCGGCGTCGGCGAGGCGTTCCTGGCCGAAGTTCGAGCTCAGGCCAGGCAGACGCTCGGTGTCGCCACGGGCTTCGATCCACGGCGAACGCACATCGGCCAGGCCTTTGCGCACGTCGATGATGACGTTGGGGTCGGTATATGGGCCGGAAGTGTCGTACACCACCACCGGAGCGTTGATCTCGCCGCCGAAGTCGGTCGGGGTCACATCGAGGCTGATTTCGCGCATCGGCACGAGGATGTCCGGACGAGAGCCCTGAACATAGATTTTTTGCGAGCGGGTAAACGGCTGAACCGACTGTTGATCGACTTGGGCCGAATCACTCAGGTTCGTAGTGTTTTTTAGTTTTATCGTCATCACGGGCTCTCCAGACAGCATCCAGGCAG
Organism: Pseudomonas hormoni; assembly: GCF_018502625.1. Taxonomy (NCBI): domain Bacteria; kingdom Pseudomonadati; phylum Pseudomonadota; class Gammaproteobacteria; order Pseudomonadales; family Pseudomonadaceae; genus Pseudomonas; species Pseudomonas hormoni. Next base: position 6,271,311 of record NZ_CP075566.1, on the reverse strand, counting down.
TGGAATTTTGTCGGAGCGAACCTGTAACGAATGGACGCGACCAATCAGCCATGACAAAGCTGTTGGTGCTGTGCTCAGTGCTCGAGGGGTGTTCGATTGTCGAACAACATCCCGGACGAAGCACAAGAGGACTCGCCGGGTGACGAGAAATCTTGTTCCCTACGCAGGCGCTAACCTGATCAGGTTCAACGGGATCCGAAATTATTCGATCTCAGCCTCATAGCAAGGCACCCCGACAAGAACCCGGCCAGTCTAGACACAAGTAGCAAAGAACGCCAACACCGCAGTAAACACCATGATGAATGGCGCAATTACAGGATTGTTGCCGCACGTACGCGCAACTACACTCGCTACGCCGTACCGCGCCTTGACGCTGTACGGGCCGCGCCGTACCTTGGCGCCTAAATTATCAGCGTCATATCAATTTCTAGGGATCGCCTCATGCTGCGCAAACTCTCACTGGCCGTTGCCGTGTCTTGTGCGTCCAATGGAATGGCCTGGGCAGCAGAAGCGCCCTTATCGACCAATACCGATCTGGTCAGCGTCTACCAGGAAGCGGTGGACAACAACGCCGACCTGGCCGCTGCCCGCGCCCAATACGGCGCCCAGAAAGAAGTCGTGCCCCAGGCCCGCGCCGGGTTGCTGCCGAATATCTCGGGCGGCGCCCAGGTGGCCAACGTGCGCACCGACATCAATCAACCCTCGGCGATTGCCAACCGCAGCGCCAACTCTTATCAGGCAACGCTGGCACAGCCACTGTTCCGTGCCGATCGCTGGTTCCAGTATCAGGCCGCCAAGGACGTCAATGAGCAGGCCGCGCTGCAACTCTCCGCGACCGAGCAAAACCTGATTCTGCAAACCGCTGAAAACTACTTCAACGTGCTGCGCAGCCAGGACAATCTGGCCTCGACCAAGGCTGAGGAAGCGGCGTTCAAACGCCAACTCGATCAATCCAATGAACGCTTCGACGTCGGCCTTTCGGACAAGACCGACGTGCTGCAATCGCAGGCCAGTTACGACACGGCACGGGCCAACCGGATCGTTGCCCAGCGTCAGGTGGATGATGCGTTTGAAGCGTTGATCACCCTGACCAACCGTCAGTACAACTCGATTCAGGGCATCGTCCACACCTTGCCGATCCTGCCGCCGGCCCCCAACGATGCCAAGGCCTGGGTCGACACCGCCGCCAAACAGAACCTGAATCTGCTGGCCAGCAACTACGCGGTCAGCGCCGCTGAAGAAACCCTCAAGCAGCGCAAGGCCGGCCACGCACCAACGGTGGATGCAGTGGCCAAGTATGAGAAGGGCGACAACGACGCCTTCGGTTTCAGCAACCCGAATGCCTTCGGCCAGTCTTATGGCGGCCCTGTCGAGCAGCGCACCCTGGCCTTGCAACTGAACATCCCGATCTACAGCGGCGGCCTGACCAGCTCTCAGGTTCGCGAGTCGTACTCGCGCCTGGACCAGACTGAACAACAGCGTGAAGGCCTGCGCCGGCAAATTGTGGAAAACACCCGCAACCTGCACCGCGCGGTGAACACCGATGTGGAGCAGGTGCAGGCGCGCAAGCAGTCGATCATCTCCAACCAGAGCGCGGTGGAAGCGACTGAAATCGGTTATCAGGTGGGAACACGAAACATCGTCGATGTGCTCGATGCCCAGCGTCAGCTGTACACCTCGGTGCGCAACTACAACAACACCCGCTACGACTACATCCTCGACAACCTGCGTTTGAAGCAGGCCGCCGGCACGTTGAACCCGGGGGATTTGCAGGACCTGAAACGCTATCTCAAGGCTGACTACAACCCGGATAAAGACTTCCTGCCACCGGATCTGGCCAAGGCAGCAGCGGAGCAGCTCAAAGCCCGGCCGTAAAGGCAACCCCCACCCCTGTGGCGAGGGAGCTTGCTCCCGCTGGGCTGCGAAGCGGCCCCAAACCCTGAGCATGCGGTCTGTCAGGTAGACCGCATAGGCTGATTTCACGACTGCTTCGCAGCCGAGCGGGAGCAAGCTCCCTCGCCACAATTGATCTATGGCAGATTCAAGTTTTGTCGATCAACCGCCCCAACCCATCCAGCAACCGCTGCAACGCGCCCTGATTGGTGCGCATCACTTTCAACCCCGCCTCCGCCATTCGCTGCGCATCGCGCGGCAATTCGAACAGTCGCTGCACCGCCAGCGCCAATCCTTCGGCATCCTCCACTTCCTGCAACGCTCCCGCGCTGCGCAACTGCGCGGCGATTTCGAGGAAGTTGAACAGGTGCGGCCCACTAAGCACCGGTTTCGCCAGGGCGGCGGGTTCCAGCAAATTGTGGCCACCGTTCGGCACCAGACTGCCGCCTACAAACGCGCTATCAGCCAAGGCATAGAGAAACAGCAACTCGCCCATGGTGTCGCCGAGCAAAACCGAAGTCCCCGCGATCACCGGCTCGCCGGTGGAGCGCCGCACCGTGGCGAACCCCTGTTGCTTGCACAACTCGAACACCGAATTGAATCGCTCGGGATGACGCGGCACCAGAATCAGCAACGCATCGGGATGACCGGCAAGCAACTGGCGATGCGCCGCAAGGACCACTTCGTCCTCACCGTCGTGCGTACTGGCGGCGATCCACACCGGACGCTCCTGGGCCTGCCATTGCCCGCGCAGCTCGGCGGCACGCTGGAGCAGTTGCGGGTCGATGGTCAGGTCGAACTTGATCGAGCCGGTCACTTCAACGGTTTCTGCACGGGCACCCAAATCACGGAAGCGCTGGGCTTCGGCTTCGGTCTGCACCGCGAACAGACTCATCTCGGCGAGCATCGGCTGGGTCAGTTTGCCGAAACGGCCATAGCCTTTGGCAGAACGCTCGGACAGCCGTGCATTGGCCAGCGCCACAGGAATCCCGCGTTTGGCGCATTGGTGGATATGGTTGGGCCAGAGTTCGGTCTCCATGATCACCGCCAGTGTTGGCTGGACCCGATCAAGAAATCGCGCCGCTGCGCACGGCAAGTCATAAGGCAAATAGCAGTGCTGGATGCGCGGTTCGTTGGCAAACAATGCGTGGATGCGTTCGGACCCGGTCGGTGTCATGCAGGTCACGGTGATCGGCAGCGTCGGATAGCGTTGCAATAACGCGCGAATCATCGGCGCCGCCGCAATGCTTTCGCCCACGGACACCGCGTGCACCCAGATGCCGCCCGGCTTCATCGCCGGCAGCCCGAGGGAGAAACGCTCGCCGATGCGCTTGGCATACGCCGGCGCCTTGCGCGAGCGCAGCCACAGCCGAATCGCTACCAGTGGCAGCCCCAGGTAAAACAGCGCGGTGTAGAGAGTTCTATTCATGGCGGCGGAGTTTATCGGCTTTTCTCGCCGATCGCCTGCAAGTGCACGGCAAAACGTTCCGCCAGCCAACGGGCCGCCGGGCCAAGGGGTTCGTCGCGACGCCAGACCAGTTCCACCACCAGCGCCGGCGGTGTCCATTCACTGGCCAGTTCGATCATTAGCCCCTGATACGCCGGATACTGCACCACGTGTCGCGGCAGCCAGGCCCAGCCGAGGCCACGCACCAGCCATTCGGCCATCACGTAGAAGCTGTCGGCCCGCCAGACCTGCGGGCTGGCCGGCTCGCTGCCGGGATAAACACTGGACTGGGTCGACATCAGCAGCTGCCGATGCTGCGCCAGTTGCTGGCAATCGACCCGAGCCTGCGTCGCCAATGGATGCCCGACACCGCACACCGTGACCATTTCGACGCTGCCCAGCACGCGCCGTTCGAGCGCCTCGGGAATCTGATCGTGATAGAACAACAAACCGAGATCGGCCCGGCGCTCCACCAGCTTGCGCGCCACATCGCCCTGGGCTGCGCTGGTCAATTGCACTTCGAGGCTGGGGAATTGCTTGGCAAGTGCTTCGAAGCTTTCGATGATCGGTTGATAGGGCATCGCCTCATCCTGAGCCACGCGCAGACGGGCCTCCTGGCCGCGCATCATCGCCAGCGCCCGACCATTGAGCCGTTCGCATTGACGCAGCACTTCCCGCGCCTCATCCAGCAAGGCATTGCCGGCCTCAGTGAGTTTCGGCTGACGACCGCTGCTGCGGTCGAACAGGCTCACGCCCAAGTCTTCTTCCAACAGTGCAATCGAACTGCTGACCGCCGATTGCGCCTTGCGCTGATCCCGCGCTACGGCGGAAAACGAGCGCTGCTCGGCGACGCTGACGAACAGCCGTAGTTGTTCCAGATTCCATTGCACGTTCATGGGCAAACCCATCTTCAGGACAGATAGGTAATGACTTTACCGCATCTGGAGAATCACTAGAATGCCGACCTCAGAAAGCAACACTTCACACGAGGATGCACCCATGACCGCTTACTACTACCTGGCCATCGCCATCTGCGCCGAAGTGATCGCGACTGTTTCGATGAAAGCGGTTAAAGGCATCAGTACGCCGCTGCCACTGATTCTGGTTATCGTCGGTTACGGCATCGCCTTCTGGATGCTGACGCTGGTGGTGCGCAGCGTTCCGGTGGGTGTGGCTTATGCGGTGTGGGCTGGCATGGGGATCGTGATGGTCAGCGTTGCGGCGCTGTTTATCTACGGGCAGAAGCTGGATGTGCCGGCGATGCTGGGGATGGCGTTGATTGTGCTGGGTGTCGTGGTGATCCAGCTCTTCTCCAAAACCGCAGGGCACTAACTGAAAATACACCCCCCCTGTGGCGAGGAAGCTTGTTCCCGCTCGGCTGCGAAGCAGTCGTAAACCTGGCTGTCCCGGTGTGTCAGACATTCCTCGGGGGTCAGGGTTTGGGGCGGCTTCGGCCACCCAGCGGGAGCAAGCTCCCTCGCCACAGGGGTCTCCATTGCTCAATAGACATTGATCACCAACAAATCCCCTTTTCTTCGAGTCTGTATACTGCGCCCTCGTCTTGAACACTGAGGTCGCTGCATGCCATCCGTTATTTCCACCGACGTTCTGATTGTCGGCGCTGGTGTCGCCGGCCTCTGGCTGAATGCGCGCCTGCGCCGCCAGGGTTTTTCGACCGTGCTGGTGGAAAGCGCCACGCTCGGTGGCGGACAGAGTGTGAAGTCCCAGGGGATCATTCACGGCGGTGCCAAATACGCACTGCATGGCGCCCTGACCGGCGCTTCGGAAGCCATCGCCGACATGCCGCGTCGCTGGCGTGAAGCCCTGGCCGGCGACGGCGAACTGGACTTGTCCGGCGTGCGTCTGTTGTCCGAAGCCCACTATCTCTGGTCTCCCGGCACGATCGCCGGCAACCTCACCAGTTTCTTCGCCAGCAAAGCCGTGCGTGGCCGCGTCGACCAGGTCAAGGGCGATCAATTGCCGCCGGCCCTGCAAGACAAGCGCTTCAAGGGCAAGGTCTATCGCCTGGCGGAACTGGTGATCGACGTGCCAAGCCTGATCCAGCGCCTGGCCGATCTGGCGGGTGACGGCCTGCTCGCCGGTCAGAACATCGAACCGCTGCTGGACGGTGGCGTTCTGGTGGGCCTGAAGGTCGACGGGCGCGAGATCCGCGCCCAGCGCATCGTCTTGAGCGCCGGTGCCGGCACCGCGGCGCTGCTTGAAGCGCTGGGCCTGAGCCAGCCTGCCATGCAACGCCGACCGTTGCACATGATCATCGCCAAAGGCCCGAGCCTCAAACCGCTGTACGCCCACTGCCTGGGCGGCGGCACCAAACCGCGCATCACCGTCACCACTCACCCGGCCGCCGACGGCCAATGGGTCTGGTACATGGGTGGCGACATTGCCGAAGCCGAAGGTGTTGCCCGCGAACCCGCCGAACAAATTGCCACCGCGCAGAAAGAACTCGGCCAGTTGCTGCCATGGATCGACCTGAGCACCGTGCAATGGGCGACCTTGCGCGTGGACCGCGCCGAGCCGCTGCAATCAGGCCTGACCCGTCCGGACAACGCATTCCTCGCCGAAGAAGGCCGGCTCCTGGTCGGCTGGCCCACCAAACTGGCGCTGGCACCGGACTTCGCCGACCGCGTGATCAATGCCTTGCAACGCGACGGCATTCAGCCAAGCCACCCGGCGCCGCTGCCCGAATTGCCAAAACCGCCAATGGGCGTCCCGGCCTGGGAGCAACTGTTGCCATGAGCCAACCCACCCTGCACGATTTGCATCGCCCATTGGGCAGTACCGGCCTGCTGGTTTCACCACTGGGCCTCGGCACGGTCAAACTCGGCCGCGATCAAGGCGTGAAATACCCCAATGGCTTTCAGATTCCCGGCGATGACGAAGCGCGCATGCTGCTCAAGCTCGCGCGCGACCTGGGCATCAACCTGATCGACACCGCGCCGGCCTATGGCCGCAGCGAAGAACGCCTCGGCCCCTTGTTGCGGGGTCAGCGACAGGATTGGGTGATCGTCAGCAAGGTCGGCGAAGAGTTCGCCGACGGTCAGTCCCGCCATGATTTCACTGCCGCGCATACTCGCCTGTCGGTGGAACGCAGCCTGCAACGCCTGGAAACGGATTTCATCGATCTGGTGCTGGTGCATTCCGACGGCAACGACCTCGCGATCCTAAACGACTGCGAGGTCTACGCGACCCTCGCCGCGCTCAAGGCCGAAGGCAAGATTCGCGGCTATGGTTTCTCCGGTAAAACGGTCGAAGGCGGTTTGAAGGCTCTGGAGCAAGGTGATTGCGCGATGGTCACCTACAATCTGAACGAACAGAACGAGAAGCCGGTCATTGACTATGCTGCTGCACACGGCAAAGCCATCCTGGTCAAAAAAGCCCTGGCCAGCGGTCATGTCTGCCTGAGCCCGGGTGTGGATCCGGTGCGCGCCAGCTTCGAGTTGTTGTTTGAACATCCGGGTGTGGCCAGTGCTATTGTCGGGACCATCAATCCGCTGCACCTCGCCCACAACGTCGCGACCGTTGCCCAGGTCCTACGTAGCAACTGATGCCGCCCACGCGGCCTAAAGCAGGAGCCGACATGCCGCGTACGCTCATTAGAAAGAACCCGAGCAACTTCAAGACCCTGCCGTTATTCGTCGAAGCGACTCCCGAAGGCTTGAGCTATCAGAGCGTCGGGATGCCGCTCAATTTTTCCCAGACCCTGCAACGTCGCCGCCCGGTGACGGTGGCTGACAACGAGCGGTTCGCGCTGGAGCTGGCCAACCTCGGGGTCTCGGTGCGCCTGACCCTGCATTGGCAGAATCGCGATTACTGGGTGTTGGTACGCCAGCGCCGCCAGGACCGTGGCGACGTTGTGCTCAAACTGATCTCCGGCTACGTGCCGGCCCACGAGCTAAACCTGCCGCTGCACACGGCGATTCAGGAGATAGCCGAAGAGTGCCTGCTGGAAACCCCGGAAGGCTGGCTCGGTGGACGTTTCAATGACACCTGGCTGCCAGCGCCCTACTCGTCGGCGCTGCACTATCGCGAGGCCTTGCCGTTTCGCCTCACCCCGTTTTCCGGCTCGGCACGCCCGGTGCGTTGCGCCAACATGCAACTGATCGAGCGTCCACGGGCTTACGTGCACCTGCCGACAGCGTCGCTGCAATTGATCTATGACTTGCGCCTGGACGTGCCCAAGGAAGCCAAGTCCCTGAGCCTGTTTCATGTCGACGAACGACTCGAAGGCGACCAACTGGTGGCTCGCCTGGATCGCAAACGTCCGGACCTGTATTTGATGCCCCTGGAAGATGGCGTGCCGCTCCCCGAGTTGTACACGCTCAAGCGTGACAAACTTCTGCCCGCCAGTACCCGTGGGCTGTATCTGGCAGAGAGCTTTGCTGTCCAGGAAGGCTGGACTGTCCGCGAGGAGCGTATTCGCTGGAAGGACTGGGTTGCACAACAAGGGCTGGAAGCACCCAAAGCCCCACGACGGGGACTGAAGAAACTGAGTGTAAAGGCCCTGCGTCTGGTCCGGTTGGTAAGTGGAAGTTTGCGCAAATAAGTCAGGGTTGACCTAACCGGCTCGTTGCTTGTCCATCAAGGTGCGCAACCGCGCAAAAAAATGGAAATAGCGGTTCTCGCGCTTGCCCATGCCGCGTTTGGGTGAGAACGACTCTTCGGCAAAGGCTCCGTTGATACGAACACGCGAAGCCTTGGTGTCCAGGGTGCAGATTTTTGCCCCTGCCTGTTGCAGTGCAAATTTGAGCAACCGCTCAGAGTGCAACTTCCTTCCCGTCACTTTACTGAACTCAAAAATGCGCTCGATCCTTTTGCCGTACGCGACGTAGGTGTCGCGACCACAAATGGCAAACCGATCATTCAACCCGCCCCACCACTGCCAGTCGGGAATGTAGGTATTACGTCGCCGGGCTTCTGCGTGCTTGAACACATAAGCGGGAAGCGGTGTGTGAAAGAAAATATCCGGCCGCACGTAGACGACGAAATCGGGATTGAAAGACTCCATCATGGTCGTAACGGTGTGCAGCGAATTGAGTTGATAGATCAGGTTTCTGAGTGAGGCGTAATCATCAGCCCAGGTATCGCCCAGCGCTTTCACTTGTTCAAAGTTCCAGCGCTCCAACACACCCTCGGTCGAGGTCAGCAGCCCGGTCATGGTTTCGAAGGGTTCGTAGTTGTCAGCCTTCAACTCACCTTGTTCACCCGAGCGTGAGTTCTGGACCTCGTCGATTTTATACAGGTGGTAAAAGCACTTTACGTTGCTGTCGGAAGGAAGCAGCGCCAGGACGTTTTCTTGAATGGAAGGAAAGCAGATCTGCGAATTTCTCGGGATACCAAAAAAAGCCACCGCAATATTCAACACTACAGTCCCCCTTGAAAAGTAATCGGGCGCCCTGCTGGCAACCGGCGACATGTCATCCGCGACGAAACAACTTCTGCCACCAACGGCGACGCCGCAGAGGTATCACGATGACGTCTGATTTTTGCAACCAGTCCCGCTCATAATCCCAGGCATGCCCGCTCCAGCGTTTACCCGCCTCGTTGGAAAAACCTAACGTCATGAGTTGGTAGTCATATCCTGCTTGTCCACGCAGCCAGTCAAACAACACCAGCGCATTGAAACCGGTGGAGGGTCCGACATAGCGTTTACCGTCTGGACGATCGACCGGGTAGTTCCACAATGCCGGCAACGGAATACGTTCCCAGTAGAGCGCCACCTGCGGCATGGGGCACATGGCACCGGTGCATCCCACCAACATCGTGAAACACCGCGCGTCACTCTGCGTGGAAAGCCGCTGCACTTCAGGCCCGTAGGGAAGGCCAAAAAAGTAGGCGTCCGGCGAATTGAAACCATGTACGAAGAGATTGACGCTTTGTGGGGAAAGTAACGTCGCCAGCACACAGTTGTTGAAGCTGACGACGACATCATCGGCGCCGATGTTCAGCGCCTGGAAATCGTCCCGGGTAATGGCTGGATTGTTGGCAACCAGCAGCACCCGCGGCGCCCTGCGCAGGCACTCCTTCAGTTCCTGCGGCAGCCCGCCCGGAACAGACTGATGACCACCTGGAAGCGCATCCAGCACCATTGGCTCATCGGTTTGAGGCGGGTGATTTTCCATTACTCTGGAACCTGCATGCCGTAACGCACCTTTACCCACAGGCGAGTTAACACTGAAGGTGGTTGCCAGGGACGCATTTCACGCTGAATCTCGGCAGCGAGTGTGCGACCCACACGAGCAAAGGAATACTGGCTCTCGGCGAACGCCTGCCCGTTACTGGCGATACGAGCCGTCAGCAACGGGTCACTCTGCAGCAGCTGGAGTTTTTCCACGGCCTCATCTTCAGAGCGATAGAAAACCGTATTGTGCATATCCCGGAAGCCCAGCAATTGGTCTTCTTCACCCTGACTCCAGGCCAGCAACACACAGCCACACGCCATCGCTTCAAAGTTCTTGATCATGAATTCATTCATGCCGATATCGGCGCTCACAAAAATCTTGATGCGATTGAGCATTTCCAGATATTCAGCGCCCGACTTGGTGCGGCCTACCAACATGCCGGTACGCAGGGAAAGGGATTCAAGAAGCGCCCTGCGCTGCGCGTACTCCGTACTTTTCAGACTGCCCAGAAAAGCCACCGGAATGTCCCGAACACGGTTGGTGTTGTGCAGCATTTGTTCGTCATATCCCTTCGAAACGAACACTGCATCAATGTTTTCAGTTTTCATCCGACGCGCTACGAGAGCGCCGGAAACCAATACGCGAGAACTAGGCAGACGGCTGTATAGACGCGAGTAAACCCGTAGGTATTTACTCTCGGGCATGTAGTTCTGATAAGCGTCATGCTCGAGAAACACCAGACCCGGAATACACTTCAGGATCCTTAGTTGAGGGACGAGGCGCTTGACCCTGGAGAAGATTACGACCCGGTCAAAGTCCTGGTAATTGACGGAAGCGAGAAACGGACCCAGCTTCATTTGCTGCTTTTTGCTCAGGCGATAAACGACACACTCGTCGCAGTTCCGCTGCACGATTTCATACAGACGATCCAGAATCACTCGCTGCTCGTCCATTACCAGGAGCATGACTTTCATAAATCATTGACCACGAGGCAAGGCAGACAAAAGCACTGGGTGATACCCGCCAACATCCTCGGGGACGGTTATGTCCTCACGATAAACCCCCTTCATACGCAGTATGAAACGGGGTTCATTAAACTCATCAATGGCTGCGAATCTTCTCGACAATCGCTGTTGTCGAGCTGTTTTCAACCAACCCCAGCACCTTCACGGTACCGCCGTAAGCCGTCACGATGTCTGCACCGACCACTTGATCGATCCCGTAGTCGCCCCCCTTGACCAGCACGTCCGGTTTTACCTCGCGCAGCAGATTTTCAGGAGTGCCTTCAGGGAAGCTGATCACCCAATCCACAGCACCCAGGCCCGCCAGCACAGCCATGCGACGGTCGACACTGTTGATCGGACGTCCCGGCCCTTTCAGACGGCTTACCGATGCATCGTCGTTGACCGCGACGATCAGACGATCCCCCTGGGCCCGTGCCTGCTCGAGGTAGGTCACATGACCGGCATGCAGGATGTCGAAACAACCGTTAGTGAAGACGATCTTTTCTTTGTGCGCACGCGCATCGTCAACCGCCAACAGTAACTGCTCCAGGCCCAACACACCGCGCTCGGAACCTTCCTCGCGCTGAATGGCACGCCGTAGCTCCGGAGCGCTGATGGCCGCCGTGCCGAGCTTGCCAACCACGATGCCGGCCGCCAGGTTGGCCAACGCCACCGCGTGGGGCAATTCTTCGCCAGCGGCGATCGCAGCCGCCAGGGTGGAAATCACCGTGTCGCCGGCACCGGTCACGTCGAACACTTCTCGCGCGCGGGCGGGCAAGTGCAATGCAGGATGATCCGGACGCAACAGGGTCATGCCGTGTTCGCCACGGGTTACCAGCAACGCGCCGAGGTCAAGATCGTGCATCAACTGCGCGCCCTTGCTCACCAGCTCGTGCTCATCGGCGCAACCGCCGACGATCGTTTCGAATTCGCTGAGGTTCGGGGTAATCAGGCTCGCCCCCCGGTAAATCGAGAAATCCTTGCCCTTGGGATCCGCCAGCACCGGAATGCCACGTGCACGGGCCGCCTGGATCAGTACCTGATGGTTTTTCAGCGCGCCTTTGCCGTAGTCGGACAGCACCAGCACCTTGATGCCTTCAAGCAACTCGTCAACTTGCTCACCCAGCGCCAGGGCGTCGGTGGCAAAGGGTTCTTCGAAGTCGATACGCAGCAACTGCTGGTGACGACTCATGACCCGCAACTTGACGATGGTCGGCTGGTGCGCAATACGCTGGAACAATGCGCGCACACCCGCGCCCTGAAGACTATTGGCCAGGCTGTCGGCAGCTTCGTCGTCGCCGGTCACACCGACCAGCGAGGCCGGTGCGCCGAGCGCGGCAATGTTCAGGGCAACGTTAGCGGCACCGCCCGGGCGGTCCTCGATTTGCTCGACCTTGACCACCGGTACCGGTGCCTCAGGGGAAATCCGTGAGGTACCGCCATGCCAGTAGCGGTCGAGCATGACATCGCCGACCACCAATACAGGGGCTTGATCGAATCGCGGCATGGACAACTTCATGGAGCAACCCACATACAAAATGAACAAGGGCGGGATATTAGCACAGGGTTGGCGCAGGGCTTGCTCATGGCATGAACGAGGGCGCCAAAAGCAAAAAAATCGCAGCCTGTGCAAGTTCGAAAACTTCAGACTGCGATTTTTTTCAGTCGTTCATGACAAATGAACGTCGACAGGAATCAGGCGATATCTTCAGCCGGAGCATCGAGGCCCATGGCGTTCAGGCGGGCGTAATAGCCGTTTTGCGCCAGAAGCTCGGCATGCGTGCCGCGCTCGACGATACGGCCCTGATCCATGACCAGAATCAGGTCGGCCTTCTCGATGGTCGACAGACGATGAGCAATCACCAGGGTTGTCCGGCCTTTCATCACTTGATCCAGAGCCGCCTGGATGTGCCGCTCCGATTCGGTGTCGAGGGCCGAGGTGGCTTCGTCGAGAATCAGCAAAGGCGCGTTCTTCAACAGGGCCCGGGCAATCGCCAGACGCTGACGCTGGCCACCGGACAGCAATACGCCGTTTTCGCCGACCTGAGTGTCCAGGCCTTCGGGCAGTTGTGCGATGAAGTCCATCGCATAAGCGTCTTTCGCCGCTTTTTCGATGTCTTCACGGGGCGCGCCGGCCAGATCGCCGTACGCAATGTTGTTGGCCACGGTATCGCTGAACAACGTCACGTGCTGGGTGACCTGGGCGATGTGCTTGCGCAGGTTCAGCAGTTTGTACTGTTCCACCTCGACGCCGTCGATCAGGATCTCGCCCTTGTCGTGGTGATAGAAGCGCGGAATCAGGTTGGCCAGGGTCGACTTGCCGCTGCCCGAACGCCCCACCAGCGCCACCATTTGCCCGGGTTCGACCGAGAAACTGATGTCGTCGAGTACCTGACGCTCGGTGCCAGGGTAGGTGAAGCTCAGATGCCGCACATCCAGGCGCCCGCTCACGGCATCGCGCTCTACGGTGCCGGTATCGACTTCCGGTTCAACGTCCAGTTGTTCGAAGATGCTTTCGGCACCGGCCACGCCTTTTTGAATGGTCGAGCTGACTTCGGACAATTGACGGATCGGCTTGGGCAGCAGGCCTGCCAGGGTGATGTAGGCCACCATGTCACCGGCGGACGCATCGCCACGCAGGAAAAGGACCAGGAACATCAGCACGGCCATGGCGCTGTAGATCACCAACTGCAGCAGCGGCGTGTAGATAGCGCCGGTACGGGTCATGCGCAATTGCTTGTCGGTATTGCCCTGGCTGGCGTTGAAGAAGCGCTTCTCTTCATAGACTTCGCCGCCGAAGCTGCGCACCACGCGATAGCCCTGGATGGTTTCCGACGCCACGTGCGTCACGTCGCCCATGGCCGCCTGGATCTTCTTGCTCTGCTTGCGGAATTTCTTGCTCGCGGTACGGACCATCAACGCGATCAACGGCAGGATCGCGACCATGACCAGGGTCAGGCGCCAGTTCATGAACAGCAGCGAGGCAAACAGGAAGATCACCGTCATGCCTTCACGGATTACGACCTTGATCGCATCTGTGGCCGCCCCGGTGACCATGGTCACGTTAAAGGTGATACGGGAAATCAGGTGACCGGAGTTATGCTTGTCGAAATACCGGTTTGGCAAAACCAGCAGGTTATTGAACATCTGCACCCGCAGGTCGTGGACCAGCCCGAGAGAAACCTTGGCGAGGAAGTAGTTGCCCAGATAAGATCCCAACCCCTGCCAGGCAGCGATCAGGATGATCAGCAACGGCACCGCTTGCAGCAGTTGCAGGTCGCGCAGATAGGGGACGCTGGGAAACAGCACCGCTTCGGGATTGGACAGGCCATCGACGAAGTACTTGAGGATGTAGCCGAGCATTGGCTGCGTCGAAGCGAAAATCAGAAAACCGACGATGCTGATCAGGAACAGGCTGATGTACGGCCGGACATAACCGAGCAGACGGAAGTAGATTTTCAAGCTCGAGGGGCTTGCGGAGAGACTGGAGTCGGTCATATCACGCGAATGTCGATAAAAAGGACGCTGACTTTAGCACAGCTTCCTCCGGGTTCTGGCAATCGCATAAAGGCTGTTATTGTTAGACGGCGCAAACGGTATCATATAGCCATCACCGGAATGGCCGATCAACTTCAGGATTGAATTTCTCAGCATGCAACTCAGCGGTTTCAACAGTACGTCCAATCGAGTCTTCGATTTCATTTGCCTGTGGATGCTTCCACTCGGCTATCTATTGCTTCTGTGCTCGCTGTTCTTCCTGCCGGACCGCAGCCTGCTTCATAAGCTCTACTACGGCTTGTTCAGCATTCCAGCGCTGATAGCGCTTTGCCTGCGACCCCGTGAACTCAAAGAGTTGCTACGCGAGCCCATCTTCATTGCGATGCTGCTGTTCGTCGGTTGGGCGCTGTTGAGTCTGTGCTGGAGCCCGGGCGATGAAGGATTTTCCGGCAAGATCAAGGCGCCGCTCCACACGCTGATGCTGTTCGTCGGGTGCTACCTGCTGGTGCGCTACCGCAGCGAGATCGTCCAGCCCCTGCTGTTCAGCGCAGCGATAGTCGGGCTGATCGCGTCGATCTACAACCTCTACACGTTTGCCCACGTCTATGAGCCGGGCCGGCGCCTGATTGGTGGCGGCGCGTTCGACAATCCATTATTGAGCTCGCACTTGTTCGGTTTCTTCTGCGCCTATTGGCTGAGCCTGAGCATGACCTGCAAGCGCCCGCAGATACTCTGGTTGAGCATCCCCGCAATGGCGATCATGTTCATTGCAGTGATCGCCACCGGCTCCCGGACACCGCTGGTTGCGCTGTCACTGGCCGCGCTGTGGCTGGGCTTCATCTGCTGGAACCGCCGGTCCATCGTATTGCTGGGCATCATGCTCGTCGGCGGAGCGTCGGTGATTGCGCTTTTCTCGAACATGATTTTCGGACGAGGCGATTCCTATCGTTTCGAAATCTGGCAGATGGTCCTGAACAAAATCGCCGAACACCCCTGGATCGGTCATGGCTATGACGCCAGTCTGAACGTCGATCCGGGCGTGGGCTACATGCTGGCAGAACCCCACAGTTTCGCCCTGGGCGTTCTCTACTATGTCGGTATTCTCGGTTTTATCCCGTGGCTGTTCTTCCAGGCCTGGGGCCTGCTGAGCAGCTGGCGCCATCGAGTGCAACCGCTGTTCATCATCGCTTCGACCTGGCTGGTGTTCGGTATCGGTGCGGGTCTGACCGAAGGCGGCGGGATCATTTCGCGCCCCAAGGAACACTGGTTCCTGCTGTGGATTCCCCTGGCACTGATCGCCGCGCTGAGTATCAACCAGCGCGCTGGTCGCCTGCTGGCCATGCCGATCAAGCAATTGGCGCAGGCAGCCCTGCAAAAATTGACGGCCAACGCCCAGGTGATCGAGGAAGATGGTCTGGGCCCCAAGGTCCTGCGTCTGGTCGATGGCAGTTTCCTCAAGCTGTTCCGCCGCCGTTGCTGGTACACCTCGGGCAGCTTCGATCCGTATTCCGAACGCTTTGCCATCAACAGCGAGCGGCTACGCCGCATGGGCATCCCGACACCGCAGATTCTGGATCTGTACCGCGTCAAGGACGGCAGCAGCGCCGTGCACTACACGCCTCTGCCAGGCAACACCCTGCGCCAGGTCCTGCAAGCGATCACGGCTCCGGACGTGCGACAGGCGCTGGTCGAGCGATTCGGCAAGTTCATGGCACAACTGCACGAGCAGGGGGTGTATTTCCGGTCTCTGCATCTGGGGAACGTGCTGGTGCTGGAGGACGGCGAGTTCGGCCTGATCGACGTGGCGGACCTGCGCATTTACCCTTCGTCACTGAGCCTGTCCCTGCGTCAGCGCAACCTGCGCCATATGCAGCGCTACACCGTCGATCATCGCTGGTTGTTCGAAGAGCATTTCCAGGCACTGCTTCAGGGCTACGCCGTGACCGCATCGAAATCCGCGGTGGATAACCTGCACAAGCAAGTACTGGCGGCCAACCAGCCCGAGCGGGCTCATGTATGACCGAAACCCTCGCCCGTACAGCTCGTCAACCTTGAACGATCAGACGGGCGGACGCTGACGGGCATAGGCAAGGAAGCCTTCGATATCATCGCTGCAGAGTTTGTCGGCCAGACTGTGCAACTCGGCTTCCGGCCAGCTCCACCAGGCACTCTGAAGGAGCAGCAGACGCTGCTCCTCAGGGAAGCGCCAACGCAGGAAACGCGCCGGATTGCCACCGACTACCGCGTAGGGCTCGACATCGCGAGTCACTAGCGCGCCCGCGGCAACGATTGCGCCGTCCCCCACGGTCACACCTGAAAGTATCGTGCTGTTTGAACACAGCCACACATCGTTGCCGATGTTCACATCGCCGTGGGTGCCGCTGTAACCGCTGATATGTGCGGCCTGCGCAACCATTACCGGGAACGGGAATGTGGTGACCCAATCCGCACGATGGTGGCCACCGAGAAAAATCTGCACGCCTTCAGCGATCGAGCAATACGCACCAATGCTCAGCGTCGAGCCTTCCTTCCAGTCATGGACCTGTGGCACACCATAACTGCCACGGCCAAAGGCGTAGTCCGGATATTGCGCCCTGAAACGCGCCATGCCCCGCTCAAACTTCGGCAGCTTTCTGATCGCTCGTTTCGCGCGTTTTTCCCGATAGCGTTGAATCCAGCCCACGGTTCAATCCTTTTCCAACGGCAAGAACAGGCGGCCCAGGCCACGCCAGGTCTTCTTGTTCCACGCCCTGAACGGAATCTGCGCCAGAAGCTCTCGCGCCAGCTTGCGGTCTCGATTGGCGGTTTTCAGGAACATCGAACTGAGAAACTTGTAGCGCACGTGCTCGTACAGCGGATGATCGCTGAACAACGCATAGGTACGCAGGATGTTGTCGATCATGAAGCGGTGATTCTTGTAGGAATTGGTGGCGTGCTTGCGATAGCGCGCCATCAGCACGTTCAAGCCATCAATGAAGTAACCCGCATGGGTCACTTTCAGTTCGATCAGCAGATCTTCCAGACGAATGTTCGGATCGAACCCGCCGACCTTGTCCAGCGCTTCGCGGCGGATCATCAGGGTCGGTGCCGGCGGATAGGGCTTGCGCTCCAGGAACATGTCATCGAAATCCAGGCGACGGAACGGCACATCGCGGCGCTGACGCGACTCCGGGTACGGATTGCCGTCGGCGTCGATCAGTTCGATGTTGCCGGCGCAGATGCCGACCTCGGGCTTGCCATCCAGGTAAGCCACCTGCGTGGCGATGCGCTCGGGCAGCATGATGTCATCGGAACCGAAAGGCACGATCAGACTGCCCTTTGCGCGCGCAATGGCACCGTTGAGGGTATTGGTCAGCCCCTGGTTCTGCTGAACACGGAAATCAAAGCCGTGTTGCGCCTGCAAGGCGTTGATCCGCTCGACACTGTCATCGCTGGAGCCATCATCGACCACCAGCAACTCGATGTTTGCATAGGTCTGGTTGAGGACGCTGAGAATGCTGTCCTCGATATAACGACCGTGGTTATACGACGCGATGATGACCGTGACGATGGGTTGTGCGTCGCTCATGATTGTTCCTTGCGGGCCTTGCTCAAGCCGGAGTCGATCAGGTTCAGGTACTCCTGACGGAACACCTCGATGTCGTGCTGTTCCTGGAGATAACGGTAGGCCTGTTCGCCCTTGGTCTTGAGCGCCTCATCCGACAGCCCAAGGTAGTTATCGAGTGCCGCGACCAGGCTCGGCACATCCTTTGGTGTAATCGCCAGACCGCCTGCGCCCTCAATCAGCGGCAACATCGCGGGGACGTTGGAGGCGATGACCGGAAGATGACCGCTCATGCCTTCGAGCAATGCCAGCCCGAGACCTTCGGCCAGCGATGGCATGGTCCAGATGTCAAAGGCGCGAACGTACTGCAAGGCGTTTTCCTTGAAGCCCAGCAGGTGTGCACGCCCGTTCAGGCCCAGACGCTCGATCTCGGCGGCCAGGCGCGACTCTTCGCGGCCGGCACCGATGATCGCCAACTGGGTGTTCGGGTACTTGTCCTTGAGTGCCGCAAACGCCTGCAACAGGTAGGTGTGGCCCTTGACCGGCACCAACCGGCCCAACGCGCCGATCAACCGCACCGACGGATCAATGCCGAGCAGTTCACGGGCGCGTTCGCGGCTGTGTTGCAAGCCTTCGGCCTGTTCGATGTCGATCGCATTGGTAATGGCATAGGTGTTTTGATCGGTGAAACCGCAGTCACAATCCAGCAGGTACTGTTTGACCGCCGGCGACACACCGACAAAACACCAGTGACTATCGATCAGGCGCTGGGTCTGGCGACGTCTGTAGAACCGGTCGTACTCACCAAAGCCGTGGGAGATACCGATGCACAATGGCACTTTCAACCAGCGGTTGAGCGTCAGCATCATATTGACCGGCTTGAAGCGGTTGCAGATCACCACATCGAATTTTTCTTTGCGGCAAAACTGATACAGCCGCCACATGGCGCGCAGCCGCATGCCCTTGAGCGATTTGTCGGAAAACTCGAAATAAACGGAACGCGCGGCACGGCTCACGGCCTCGCCCGGCCCGGGTTTGCCGCGCAGGAACGCTGCGGTCACCTCATAGCGATCATCCGGCAAAGCCTTGACGATCTGCTCCGCCAGGTCGGCAAAGTCATGGGCTTTGACATTGTAGTCAGGCTGCAGCTGCAGAACCTTTAACCGCTGACTCATAACTCTCCCCGGTGAAAACCAGTCGCATCGATCACCCAGGCGGGTTCAGCGGCGAGACGCTTGACCTCCGCCGGATCAGGTTGAGGCAACTGTGGCCACTCGTTGCGTTTCCAGCAAACGAAATGAAAATACGGAAACCGGCGATCGCCATCGCGATCATTGGTCAGATGGCCGTCGCGCCAATACCATTGGTGCGGGAAATTATCGGTCCCGTCATGCCACTTGATGCAACCACCCGGCGTACTGAATGCCTCGGTGAATTCGCTGCGTCGGCGCCACGGGTTGAACTTGCCCACCAGTTTGAACAAGGGTTCGGGAAAATTCTTGCGCCAGAGAAAGATTCGACTGAACGCACCTTCGTCGATCGCATGATGCTTCTGATCGGTGAAACGCGCTTCCCAGTCCTTGATCTGCCTGAACAACTCACGCTTGCGGGGGGTGTTTCTGATCAGGCAAAGATGCCCGGCCACTCGCCGCTCGTGGGTGGAGTACAGGTCGTACGAGGCGAGCCGATCCGCAGTGAAGTAGCTGCGCAGGTCGCCGTACACCAAGTCAATATCGCCGAACGCCCAGAAATCATAGCCCTCCAGGCGGTCGGCATGAATAAGACCAAACGCGGGCCTGATGTCGCACAGTTTGTAAGCCTGGGTCGGCGCAAAGTCGATCCCCAGCCGCTGGGAGACCAGTCCACAGTAATCGCTGAACATCATGCATTCGACGGTCACGTTGGGCGGCAGATTCTCGGGAACGCCGCAGTCTGTGAAGAACAACCAGTCGATGTCGGGATTACGACGGCAGCTCTCCAGAAAAAACGGCATCCAGAAGGGCCAGCGGCCGAAATAAGGCATCAGAAACAAAATACGCGGGCATGGATTAATCACGGAAAACTCACTATCAATGCTGGAATCGCCGCCATGCTAGGCAGAGTTGTACTTCAGTTCTGCTTCGCAGATGTTTCGCCATGCTTCAGAAGCCAGAACAGTTCCTGGCGTCTGACCGCCTTGCGAAAGAATTCATTCTCGCCATAGAGGGGCGTCACTCTACTGGCCAAGAGCCACTGTATCAACCGACGCAGTCGCCGCTTGAATGGCATGCGCGGCTGCAGGTCGTGCATCATCCCCAGCGCCATGGCTTTATCTCGCTGAAGTGTCACGGGAACCGGAAGGCAGTAAGGCTGCATCGGCACCGACGAATCGAAGGCGGGCGGCAGTGCGATGCCATGGCCAGCATCCCCCATGGGCCAGCGATCGTTGTCATGCAAATGGTTGGCATAACCGAGCAACGTGGTTGGCTGCCACTCCAGGCCTCGCAATGCTTCAAGGATCGCTTGTTGGGCGCAAATGTGGTCCGGGTGCGGATCGAGCGTCGGGTGCGGTAACACGATGACTTCAGGGCGGGCCCGCAGCAGCAGTTCGCGCAGGTCGGCCAACAGGTTGTTCCAGGTCGGCGCACCATCGGTGTCGCCCGGCAGTGCAAAGGGGTTCAACTGGCGGAACAGTCGGGTGTCGTCCATCTCCGCTTCCCGCGACCCCACTGGCCGGGACGGCGCTGCCTGCATCGCCGCCAACTGCAGGCAGAAATAGCCCAACTGCACGCAATGGGCTTCGGGCACCCCGGCCCAGCGCGGCACGGCGATGCTGTCCCAGGCCCGCAGCCGCCCCTTGAGGCGCGCTGATTCGACCTTGTTCAGGCCGATCTGCTGATAATGTTCTGCTTCGATTTCGCCGGCAGTTAGGGTGACGATCCAGGCTTCGTCGGCCTGACTGTACAGACTGTAGGCCGCCAGTTCGGCGTCATCGGCGTGAGGTGCGATGACCATCACCCGCTGACGGCGGTAATCCGGTTGTTCGAACGCCCAGAGCACGGGTTCGCCCAGCACTCGGCAAAAACGTCCGCGCAGACGCAACTCGCCTCGCGACAGCACTTGCGCCTGACCACTGAGGTTGAGATAGCGCAGCCCGTTGGCACCGCGCTCGAAGGTTTGTCGATCGGGATTATCGCCACCCGACAATTCGACAGCCGGGTCGATAAAGCGTCCCAGCCAGGTGCTTTTGATCCGCAGGGCCAACACCAGCGTAGCGTCGTCCACCAGCATGACGCCGTCATCCAGGCGCAAACGCTCACCGTCCAGGTGAATCTTGGGTTGCGGGGTGTAAGGCGGGAAGCTGTACGCGTAATCGTCCTTGGGCGAATAAAACAAATGGTCGGCGAACCAGGCTTCGTGAGCGATCCAACCCAGCACCGCCAGCACCAGCGGCAGCCACCAGGCCACCAGCACGCCGATGACAATCAACAGCACCAGGGCGATCAGCAGGCCGATGCGTTTGTTGCGCCGGTGGCGCTTGAGCAGTTGCTGTTTACGACTCATGGGCTCGCTCATACGGTGAAGACCGGCACAGGATTACACCAGCGGTCCTTGTATTCACGGTCGGCGCGACCGAAGGAAAAGCGCAGCGGCTTGTCCAGCGCACGCGCGTGCTCCCAGGCGTTTTGGGTATTGAGAAAACTCAAGACGCTACCGGGGCTGAATTCACGGGTTTCGGGATCGACGCCACCGTTGATGTACTCGACGCTGATCCATTGCGGCGCTTCGACGCGGTACACCAGTTGAATAGCAATCGGCGCATCGTTCAGGAAAATCACCGAGCCGATCAGCAAGTCACGCAACAACTCGATCACCTCGGCCATGCGCTCGGCACCGGTCGCCGGAAAGCCCCAGCGACGCTGGAACAAGTCGCAGTAAATTGCCGCCAGCTCGCCGCTGGAAAACTCGCTGACCGGCCGCACCACGCCGCCCGCCTCTTCCAGCAAACGCAATTCGCGACGCTGGTTATAGCGAAACTTCTTCGACAGCTCTTCGGGAGTGCGGGCCATGGCCAGTTGTTCTGCCTGCAGCCTGATGCCGCTGAAGCGGCCTTCATTCAGCGCGGACAAGTAACGTGCACGATGGCGCAGGGGCGCTTGCGCATCAGCGGCGGCAGGCAGGATGAACTCGGCATTGCCGAGGTCGAACAGGCCCTTTTTACCGTTGCGCTTAAGCACGTCCTTGGACAAGGCAAGGTCGCGACCCCAGGTCGGAATCGCAGCCTGGACTTCGCCATTTGGCGCCCAGGCCAGGTAACGCACCGGAATATCGGCCAACTGCGCCAGGCGCTCGACCACCATCGGATGAGTGGCGACGCTGCCGCCATAACGGTGCCAGGCCTCGGTGTACGTCGAGGCGTCGATCACCGCCCAGCCACGCTCGCGCCATCCTTGAAATCGGTTGAGCATCAACCCCTCGCCGCCAGTTCGGTGACGGTGGGCAAATGCCAGAAAGCATCGCGCACCGCGCGGTCGGAGAAGCGCTCGCGCAAACGGTCGAGCATCAACTCGGCACACTGGCGGCGCTGCTGATCATCCATCGCGGCCAGATGTTGCAGCCCTTGAGCCAGGTGCTCGGCGTCGCCCAGCGGGAACAGAATGCCGACGCCCTCGACCACTTCCTTCGCACCGCCGCATGCCGTCGCGAGCAACGGCACACCGGCGGCCATGGCCTCCAGCAGCACCATGCCGAACGGTTCGTGATCGGAGCTCAAGGCAAACACATCGAAGGCACGGAAATAACGACGGGCTTCGGGTACCTGACCGAGGAACAGCACGCGGTCGCCGATTCCCAGCTCACGGGCCATGGCCTTGAGATCCTGTTCCAGTCGACCGATACCGAGGATCACCAACTGGCTGTTGGCCGGCAAACCCGGTAACGCCGCCGCAAATCCGTGCAGCAACGTAGTCTGGTCCTTGTCCGGGTGCAGTCTGCCGACATTACCGATAATCCACGCATCCATGGACAAACCCAGGGTTTCCCGGGCTTCGCGAACCGACACGTGACTGCCCTGCAAGGCTTGCACATTGATGCGGTTGTAGAGCGTCTGAATCCGTGCAGCCGGCCAATTCGGCAGGCAACTGCGCATGTCGTCGCGCACGGCATCGGAAACCCCGAGCAGACTCAAACGCTTGCGGAAAAAATTCACAAAGAATTTGCGAGTGCCGCGCTTGTAGTCGTCAAACGCGTGATGCACGCCGATCACCGGCAACGAAGTGCCAAGCAAGGCGATGTAGATCGGTTTGAAACGGTGAGCAATGCAGAAACTGAAATTGCGCGAAGCGGCGATCTTGCGCAGATCGCCGATGGCGCCCAGCTTCAGGCCACGAATAGCCTTGGAACTGTATTCCATGAACAGCACTTCATCGGAGGCGCAGGCCTCGGCAACGCCGGCATCGGCAACCCCGGTCAGAAACACCGTGGTCACTCGATAACCGGTCCCCGCGAACAGGCTGGCGTACTGCCGGGCGCAGTCCAGAAACGGACCGTCATAGCCGTGACAGAACTGCAGCACATGGCGTTCAGCCGAGCGTGTCATATGCGTCCGCGCCCTCTTTGACCACCAGAATGTCTTCCATGATCAGATACTGTAGGTCGGAACCGAAGAACATGTTCAGGGCATCCGTCGGCGAGCAGATCATCGGTTCACCGCGACGGTTGAGCGAGGTGTTCAGCGATACGCCGTTTCCGGTCAGTACTTCCAGTGCCTTCATCATGTCGTAGTAGCGCGGGTTGTATTCGCGCTTGAGCACCTGGGCCCGGGACGTACCGTCTTCGTGGACGACTTCCGGCACACGGGTCTTCCACTCTTCCGCCACTTCAAAAGTGAACGTCATGAACGGCGCGGGGTGATCGATCTTGATCATCTGCGGTGCGACGGTGTCGAGCATCGACGGGCAGAAAGGCCTCCAGCGCTCGCGGAACTTGATCTGGTGGTTGATGCGGTCAGCCACGCCGGTCGCGCTCGGGCAACCGATGATCGAACGACCGCCCAAGGCACGCGGACCGAACTCCATGCGGCCCTGGAACCAGGCCACCGGGTTGCCATCGACCATGATTTTGGCGATGTTTTCCGGCATGTTCTCGAGCTTGCGCCAGACCGGTTTGCTCGGGTGACGGGCGCACGCGGCCAGAACGTCTTCGTTGCTGTACGACGGGCCGAGGTAGACGTGTTCCATCTTCTCGACCGGCACGCCACGGGCATGAGACACATAAGCCGCCGCGCCGACCGCGGTGCCGGCATCGCCGGACGCAGGCTGCACGAACAGTTCCTTGACGTCATCGCGGGCGATGATTTTCTGATTCAGCTTGACGTTCAACGCGCAGCCGCCGGCGAAGGCCAGCTTGCCGGTTTCCTTGAGCACGTCGCCCAGGTAGTGGTCGATCATCTGCAACGCCAGCTTCTCGAACAGCGCTTGCATGCTCGCGGCGTAGTGGATGTACGGCTCGTCGGCGATGTCGCCTTCGCGCTTCGGACCCAGCCACTCGATCAGCTTCGGCGAGAAGTAGAAACCCTTGCCCTTCTCTTTATAGCGACGCAGGCCGATGACGTTGGCGTAGTCGGTGTTGATCACCAGTTCGCCGTTTTCGAACGAGGCCAGACGGGAGAAATCGTATTTGCTGGCATCGCCGTACGGCGCCATGCCCATGACCTTGAACTCGCCGTCGAGCATCTCGAAACCGAGGAACTCGGTGATCGCACCGTACAGGCCGCCGAGGGAGTCCGGATCGAAGAATTCCTTGATCTTGTGGATCTTGCCGTTTTCGCCGTAGCCGAAGAAGGTCGTGGCGTACTCACCCTTGCCGTCGATCCCGAGGATCGCGGTTTTCTCTTTGAAACCCGAGCAGTGGTAAGCGCTGGAGGCGTGAGCGAGGTGATGTTCGACCGGCTCGATCTTGATCTTCTTCGGATCGAAGCCCAGTTGCTCGAGGCACCAGACGATCTTGTTGCGGTAGCGCTTGTAGCGGCGGTTACCCATCAGGATCGCGTCAAGTGCGCGGTCCGGGGCGTACCAGTAACGCTTGGCGTAGTGCCAGCGCGCCTTGCCGAACAGGCTGATCGGCGCGAACGGAATGGCGACTACGTCAACGTCGGACGGTTTGATGCCCGCCTGCTCGAGGCAGAACTTCGCCGATTCGTAAGGCATGCGGTTCTTTGCATGTTTATCGCGCACAAAGCGCTCTTCTTCAGCCGCCGCGACCAGCTTGCCGTCGATGTACAAGGCTGCGGAAGGATCATGGCTAAGGGCGCCGGACAGGCCAAGAATCGTCAATGCCACAGGGGTCTAGCCTCTTTAGTCTGCATGCAGGCGCAAGGCGCCTCAAAATGAATGTGCCCTCGCAAGTGGGCGAGAGACAGCTAAAGGGCGGGATTATAGCTTAAACATGGCAGGAATGACCCTACGGTTATCAGCGGCGCAATGATGGCCGGCTCGACGACGAAACCGCGGACTATCCGCGGCTCGCCCGCCAGTAGATCCGGATATTGCCATCCACCCCTTGTCGGTAAATCGTGTAGGGCAGGGAAACGGTATCCAGCGCACCTGACAGCGCCAGATCCAGCAGGACCAGCGGTACGAGAACGCCCGTGGGGTCCGGCGGGGCATTCAACACACAAAAATCGTAGGCCAGGCCGCTGTAGATACGCGGGATGGACTGGCAGTAGGTTTTTTGCTTTCTGAGACCGCGAGCGGCGTCTTCGTCATTCTGCAGGACCGTGACAGCGGTCCCGCAGCCGGAGAGTGCCAATGAGCATGCGCCCAGCATAACTGCTGCTTTTATAGTCAAGATCTGCCCTCCGAGGTCGTCAGGCAAACTAGCATCGCGACTATTCAGGGCACAGTTCATGGGGTCTGGAGATCATGTAGGACATTTCATAAGAACTTGTCCCTTAATCTCGGGTGACTGGCCTGACGCAATCGTCGGAATGCCGCCCAGACCAAGCCCGCTCCCACAGTTTCCGGGCTTTGCGCATAATCTGCGTACGCCCCGGATCAGTGTGGGAGCGAGCCTGCTCGCGATAGGGTTGGAGACCCGATTCAGGAAGCGCCAGAGATGTCTTTGGGCAAACGCTGATCAATAACCTGATGCAACGCACTGCTCTCAGGCCAGTTACGCATGAACCGCGCCCGATCCCGCGCATACGCCGGGGCGAAGCTGCCGAGCGAGCCATGCTGGCGCATCGCATCCAGATCGATCAGCGCCCAGCGATCCTCTTGCCAGAACAGGTTGTGGCCCTTGAAGTCGCCGTGACTGATCCGCTCGCGAATCAGCTCCGCAAACAGATGATCCAGCGCCACCAGCTCGGCTTCGGGCGCTTGACCGCTGTCAACGTACGGCGCGAACCGTTCGATGATGTCCGGCCCCGGCAAGTGCTCCGTCACCAGATAAGCCCGGCTGCGCAACCAGAGAAAACGCTTTTCCAGTACCGCCAACGGTTTCGGCGTGGCAATACCCAGGAACGCCAATCGATTGCCTTCGCGCCAGGAATGCCAGGCACGGCTCGGGCGCCAGAAGCGTTTGAGCCAGTGGGCGAACCCTTTGATGTTGTAGCGCTTGATCACCAGCGTACGACCAGCCACCTCGACTTTTCCGACGCTCGCCGCGCCGCCGGTCTTGTACAGATGGCCCTGATCGAGCAACGCATCGGCCTGCTCCAGCACCGGCAGCATCGCCGCTTCTTCTTCGCGGCGAATCGCCCGCAAACCGAACGCCCCGCGCTGCACGCTGAACAGCGTGCATTCGCGGCCGACCTTGATCAGGAAATCCTTGAGGCGCCAACTGCGTACCTTGTCGATCTGCTTCTGCAACGCCTCCATCGGCAAGGCATGTTCGCCATTGCTCAGGAGGTAATACACCAGCAATTCTTCGGTGAAGGGTTCCAGCGACTTGGGCAACTGGGCAAAAAACACCCCGAGGTTTTCCAGGACTTTCTGCCGCGATAGCGGTTGGCCTGGGGTTTCGGTGCAGATCCCGGCACCGTCGATCAAATACAGTCGGCCGCCCTGGCGCAGCAGGTTGTCCAGGTGCAGGTCTTCCTGCCACAGCCCTTTGCGGTGCATCTGGCCGATCGCGCCCAGCGCTTCGGCCAACACGGCCCCCTGCCCATCCGCGAGCACCGGCAAATGCTCGACCAGTTTCCAGGTATCCCCCAGGCTTTCGGCACCCTCAAGGAAATCGAACAGCAACCAGCCACCCTCGCCGTCCTTCAAGCCATCAGCCAACAGCTGCGGCGTGGTCAACCCCTGGGCGGCAAGCAAACGCACGCCGTCCAGCTCACGCTGAAAATGCCGCGCCGCTTTGCTGCCGACCAACAACTTGGCCAACACCGGCCGACCACGCCAGACACCGGCGCCGACATAGCGCTGGCCTGGCAGCACCCGCAACAGGCTCAACAACTGCAACTCGGCAGACCCGGCGGCATCGGCCAGCGAAATACTCAGCGGCAGACGCGGTTGGCGACCCGCCTCTTTCAGTTCGGACAAACGCATCAGTTCGCCCTCTTGTAACTGCGCCGCGCGGTCAATCGCGTCAGCCAGTTGTCGATCAGCAAACTGTCCTGCGGCTGGTCCAGGTAGACGGCCAACAACTCGCGCAGTTGCGCATCACTCCACTGGGGCGACCGCCGTGTCAACGGCTCCAGATCCTTGATCCGATCACGCTGACCGAACAGCAACGGTCGGGTTTTTTCCAGGTCGATGAGCTGGGCCATGTAACCGTCGCCCGTGGCCTGGAGAAAAATGTGTTTGGGGTAGAAGCAGCCATGGACCTGACGCGCGCCGTGCAGGCGCCGAGCCAGTTGCCCGCACGCCTGCAAAATGGCCGAGTGCTGCGCCGGGCCCAGGTCCGACCAGCGCTGCAACAGCGAATCCAGGTCATCCCAGCCGTCCAGCGCGCGGGTCAGCAAAATCGCCCGGACTTCGCCGTCGACCTTGCGCTCACCGAAAAACGCTGCCTTCAGCGCCGGAATGCCGAGCTTTTCATAACGGCTGATGTTGCGAAATTCCCGGGCAAAACTCGGCTCGCCGAAGGGCGCGTGCAAGGTGCGCATCTGGTAGTTACTTTGGCGCTTGAGGTAGAAGCCGTGACCTTCAAGATCCAGCCGAAACACGCTGCTCCAGCCACCGCGTGCGGTGTTGGGCTCATCCACAGCCTCAAGCTGTCTGGCCCACAGTGCATCGAAGGTGCCGAGGCCGTGGCGCTCCAGTAGCGCACGGTCTTCAGCGGCCAGAAAATCAGTCATTCGCGTCCCTCGAAAAATCTCACCACGTGCCGGATCCGTTTTTTATCGGCAGCATTGAGCCGCGCCCGTTGGCGGTATTGCAGGTAAAAGCGCAGGCGCTGGGTAGCCGACAGGTGATATTTGGCGACCTTGTCCAGACACGCCAGATCCTTGGTGATGCGGTACTTGAGCCAGAAACCGCTCCAGAAATCACCGTTGGGGCAGTCGATCAGGAACAGTCGCGCCTCATCGTCGACCAGCAGGTTGCGCCACTTCAAATCGTTATGGGTGAAGCGATTGTCGTGCATGATCCGGGTGTAACCGGCCAGTTGCCGACTGATGTGATCGACCCAGGCACGATCCCTCAGTTTCGGGTCACGCCGCTCAGCCAGAGCATTCAGGTCCTCGGTATTCGGCAGTTCACGGGTGATCATCGCCCCGCGAGCGTAGGCTGCACCGCGCCGCTCAAGCCCCCAGGCCACCACTTCCGCCGTGGGAATGCCCCACTTGGCAAAGCGCTTGAGGTTCTGCCATTCCATTTTCACTCGCGGCTTGCCGAGGTAGCGGCGCAAGCCCTTGCCAGCGCCCACGTAGCGCTTGACGTAATAGTTGACGCCATTGCGCTTGACGCGCACGACCTCGGACAACGGGTCGAGGGTCACCTGCTCGCCCTGAAGGGCAAACACTGCCTCAAGGCTGCCGAAATCGTCGGCCAGATCGCTGTAAGCAGGTTCCAGTTTCCAGCCCGACATCAGAGCGCATCCCCGTATCGCTGTTTACGGTCGTAGAGTTTGCTGGCCTTGCCCTCAAGCCAGGCGAGCAACCCGGCTTCTTCGCCGAGGATCTGGCGCAGGGGCTGCTGGAAATAACCTTTGAGGAATCTCAGTTTGTCGCGTTGAGTCAGGCCGATGTCCAGGGCCGAAAAGTACAGTGCCGCCAGATCCTTGTTGCGCCAGCGTTGGGTGATCGCCGGGCGGGTCTGGGCGCGGTGCAGGTCGATCACCGAAAGCTTGAAATCGTCAGCCGTCACCGGTTTGTCGGTGTGCAGCAGGAAGTGGCAGATGTAGCAGTCGCGGTGGTTGACCCCGGCGCGGTGCATCATGCCGGTCATGCGCGCGACTTCGGCGATCAGCGCACGCTTGAGTTTTGGCTCCGGCGGGTTCTTGATCCAGTCGATGCTGAAGTCTTCGAGGCTGACGGTCGGTGCCAGTTCTTCAGTGACGATGAACGAATGCTGATCCGCCGGGTTGCTGCCCTTCTCGCCATAAGCCACGGCGGTCATGGTCGGCACGCCGACTTCCTGCAGGCGTTGAATGGCTTTCCATTCCTGACCCGCGCCGAGCACCGGCAACTTGGCCGTCAGCAGGTTTTTGAAGATCTCGCCCCAGCCAATGCCCCGGTGGATCTTCACGAAAAACCCGTTGCCGTTCACCTCGGTGCGCAACGTGCGGCGGGCTTCCAGCTCGCGGTACACCTCGCCTTGAAGCCCTTCGACCTCGGCGAATGGATCGCGTCCGGCCCAAAGGCTCTTGAACGGTTCAGCCAGCATCAACTTCATTAAGCGTGCTCCGCCAGAATCACATCGGCCGCGTGTTGCGGCATGCTGTAGAGGTCGGCCGTCTCGGCGAAGGCCAGACCGTTGCGGCTCCAGGCCGCTCGTGCATTGGTGTCGTTCAACATGCCGGTCAGGTATTGCGTCAGTTGCGCCTGATCGAAGGGTTCATCCAGCACCAGACCCGCGTCGGCCTCGGCGATGTAATGGGCATAACCGCAGACCGCACTCACCAGCACCGGCAACCCGGCCACCAGGGCTTCGAGCAACACGGTCCCGGTGTTTTCGTTGTACGCCGGGTGGATCAACAGATCGGCCCCGAGCAGGAAACGCGGGATATCGCTGCGGCCCTTGAGGAACGTCACGTTGTCGCCGAGCCCCAACGTGGCGCTCTGCATCTGGAACAATTTGGGGTCATCCTGGCCAATTACAAACAGCCGGGTGCGTTTCTTCAGATCAGCGGGCAACGCGGCCAGCGCCTTGAGGCTGCGATCCACGCCTTTGGTCTTGAACCCGGAGCCGATCTGCACCAGCAACAGGTCATCGTCTTTCAGGTTGAACTCACGACGGAATTCGGCGCGGATCTCGGCGGCATTGGCCGGCGCGCGGCGGTCCTGAGAGATGCCCGGCGGCAGCAAATGGAAGCGCTCCAGCGGCGTGTCGTAATGCTTGATGAACAGCGGCTGCTGGACTTCCGAGATCATCAACACTTCAGTCTTGGCGTCCCTGGCGAACACCGCGCGCTCGTACTCGGCGAAGTGCCGGTAGCGGCCCCAGCGACGGTACAGCGAGTTGCGCAGGTTTTGCGCCTTGTCTTCGAAACAACCGTCGGCAGCGTAGTAAACGTCCAGACCCGGCATCTTGTTAAAACCAATCAGGCGATCCACCGGGCGTTTGGCCAGATCGGCCTCCATCCACTCGCTGAGCTTCTCGTTGCGGCGATGATTGAAGAACGCCTTGACCGGCGCAACCAGCACTTCGAAACCTGGCGGAATGTCACCTTCCCAGATCAGCGTGTAGACACGAATCTGATGACCGCGCTGCTGACATTCCAGGGCAATGCGCATGAAATCGCGCTGCAAGCCCCCGAATGGAAAGTACTTGTACAAGACGAATGCCAATTGCATCAGCGCAGCTCCTCAGCCAGTAACAACGTGCTCAGTCGGGTCGCGACACGCTCGGGATTCAGACGCGTGAAGCACAGCGGCCACTCGCGTTTCAGGTCGAACCGGCGGGCATCTTCGGCCGTCGGTTGATAGGTGCATTTTTTTTGCAGGCACGGTGCGCAGGGGAAATCGCTGGCGATGTGGATCTGCGCCTTGCCATACGCGCCGGTCAGGCCCGGGTTGGTCGGGCCGAACAGCGACAGCGTCGGCACATCCAGTGCAGCGGCAAGGTGACCAAGACCGGTGTCCACCGCCACGCACGCCTGCGCACCGGCCAGCACTTTGCCGATGCCCGCCAGATTCAGTTTGGGCAGCACTTCGACATGCCGCATGTCCTTGGCGATGCGCTCGGCCCGGGCTTTCTCCGCCGGATTGCCCCATGCCAGCTTCACGCCGACACCCAGGTAGCCGACGCGCTCGGCCAGCTCGCGCCAGTAGGCTTCGGGCCAGTGTTTGGTGTCCCACGTGGTGCCGTGCAGGAACAGCACGTAAGGGTTCTTGCGCGGCAATTCCACCAGGCGCTCGACGTTCAGGCCGTAGTCGCCCAGACCTTTGGGCAGGTCGTAGCCCAGGGCGATGGCGAACAACTGACGCACTCGCTCAACCGCGTGCTGGCCGCGGGCAACCGCCAGCCGCCGATCATAAAAACGCGCGGCGATCGGCTCCCGTGCCGAACTTTTATCGAGGCCCGCCACCGGCGCCTTGACGTAGCGGGTCAGCAAGGCGCTTTTCAACAGGCCCTGTGCGTCAATCACCAGATCATATTTCGTGGCGCGAAGGCTTTGCTTGAAGCGCTTCCACTCGCCACTCTTGATGGTCTGCCAGATGTTCTTGCGCCAGCGACGGATCGCCACCGGAATCACCTTGCCCACGGCCGGGTGCCAGGTCGGGATCTCGGCGAAACCTTCTTCCACCACCCAGTCGAACGTGATGCCGGGAATCGCCCGGGCCGCGTCGGTCAGCGCCGGCAACGCATGAATCACGTCGCCCAGCGAAGAAGTCTTGATCAGCAGAACCCGCAAACTATTTGACCTCGACCACAGTGCCCTGCAACCGCTGCAAGGCTTCGTTCACCGCTTGCGGCATCAGCTGGCGCAAGCAGTTGTAATGACCGAAGCGACACGTGCGATCGAAGCACGGGCTGCATTCGATGCCCAGGCGTACGATCTCGACGTGCTCGGCCAGCGGCGGCGTGAAGCCTGGCGACGTCGAACCGTACACCGCCACCAACGGGCGATTGAGTGCCGCGGCGACGTGCATCAGGCCGGAATCGTTGGAGACTACCGAGTCCGCGCATGACATCAGGTCAATGGCCTCGGCCAGGGACGTACCGCCGCTGAGGTTCACCGACTCTTCACGCAGGCCGGGAATCAACCGTGCTCGGATGTCTTCGCCCACGGCGTGATCGTTTTTCGAACCGAACAACCAGACTTGCCAGCCTTCGCGAATCTTCGCTTCGGCGACCTTGGCGTAATGCTCGGACGGCCAGCGCTTGGACTCGCCGAACTCGGCACCGGGGCACAGCGCCAACACCGGACGGTCGAGGGCCAGACCGAATTTGGCCAGTGCCGCTTCGCGGGTCACCGGATCGATCTGCAAGGTAGGGCGCGGATACGGTTTCGGCAGTTCAAGGCCCGGCTCGTAAGCCAGGGCCATGAAGCGCTCGATCATCAGCGGGTAACGTTCTTTATCCAGCGTGCGCACGTCATTGAGCAGACCGTAGCGGAATTCGCCGCGCCAGCCAGTGCGCTTCGGGATGCCTGCGAAGAACGGCACCAACGCCGACTTCAGGGAATTGGGCAACAGGATCGCCTGGTCGTACTGGCCGGCCAGGGATTTGCCGATGCGCCGACGCGTCGCCAACTCCAGGGCGCCATGGCCGAGCGGAAAGCTCAAGGCCTGGCGAACTTCGGGCATGCGCTCAAGAATCGGCCGGCTCCACTCGGGGGCCAGGACGTCGATTTCGCACTGCGGGTGGCGTTGCTTGAGACACTGAAACAGTGTCTGCGCCATCACCATGTCACCGACCCAACTGGGCCCAACGATAAGAATTTTCATGTGGTTTCCAAAAACGAACCGGGGAGGCATACGCCTCCCCGCCTCGAGAATCCAGCACCTGCAGCCTTGGCTGGCAGGTCATTTGGACGAGCGGGTTGGGGCTCGTCGGATCAATTTAATGCACATCTGTGTCAATCAGCATAAACCTTTGTGGCGAGGGAGCTTGCTCCCGCTGGGCTGCGAAAGCAGACCCAAAACCTGCCACCGCATTCTCATCTGACAGACCGCACAAGCTGATTTGGGAGTGCTTCGCACTCCAGCGGGAGCAAGCTCCCTCGCCACAAGAGCCCGCCACATTCCAAGTCAGCTTCAGCTTAGCCCCAACTCACGCCAGATCCGCAACACCTGCCGCCGTTCATCCACGAACTGGTCGCCCGGTATCACCCCGGCGTCCTTCTGCAAGGCCTGCCGGTGCGCGGCGGAGCGGTAGGCTTTATAGGCCTCGCGCAACAGGCTGGCGTCTTCGGCGGGCATCAGCCCTTCGTGTTCCAGCTCTTCCAGAATCCGGATATTGTCGGTCCAGCGCAGCAATGGCGGGTGTGTTTCGGACCACGCCAAGGCCGCGTATTGCACCATAAATTCAATATCGACGATACCTCCGGCGTCCTGCTTGAGATCGAACGGCGCCGTGGCCTCGAAGGCATTCGCCCCGGTGCCGGCCGCGGTGCTCTTGCTGCCGAGGTTGTCGCGCATCTTGGCGCGCATCTCGCTGACCTCCTGACGCAAGGTCGGCAAATCCCGGGGCTTGCCCAAAATCGCTGCGCGAACCTTCTCGAACGCCTGGCCGACGTCCTGACTGCCCACCAATACCCGCGCCCGTACCAGCGCCTGATGCTCCCAGGTCCAGGCTTCGTTTTCCTGATAACGGGCAAACGCGCCGAGCGAACTCACCAGCAGACCGGAAGCACCGGATGGTCGCAGGCGCATGTCCACTTCATACAGCTGACCGGAGTTGGTCTGGGCCGTGAGCAAGTGAATGATCCGCTGCCCGAGCCGGGTGAAAAATTGCGCGCCATCGATAGGCTTCGGGCCGTCGGTTTCGGCCTGCGGGTCGCCGTCGTGAATGAACACCAGGTCCAGGTCCGAACCATGCCCCAGCTCCAGCCCGCCGACTTTCCCATAACCGACAATGATGAAGCCCGGATCGCACAGCGTACCGTCACTGCGCAGCGGCGTGCCGTATTTGGCTACGGTCTGGCGCCAGGCCAGGGCCAGCACTTGTTCGAGGATCGCTTCGGCGAGCCAGGTCAGGTAATCACTGACTTTCATCAACGGCAGGCTGCCGGCGATTTCCGACGCGGCGACGCGCAAGCGGTGCGCCAGTTTGAAGTGGCGCAGGGCTTCCATTTGCTGTTCGAGATCATCCTCGGGAATTCGCGTCAAACGCTCGCGCAACTCGGCGGCCAGTTCCGGTGCCAGGGGCGGCTTGAACAGCCGGCCTTCGTTGAGCAATTCGTCGAGCAACAGCGGAAAGCGAGTGATCTGCTCTGCAATCCACGGGCTCGCAGCGCACAAGGTCAGCAACCGTCGCAGCGCGCCGGGGTTTTCGGTCAGCAGCACCAGATACGCGGAACGCCGGGCCACCGCTTCAACCAGCGGCAGCACGCGCTCCAGCACCAGGTCCGGATTGGCGTGTTCGACCGCCTGAGCCAGCAACCGTGGAATAAAGGCATCAAGACGCTCGCGCCCCAAACGCTGCATCGCACGCAGTTGCGGGCTGCTGCGCAGGCTGGCCAAGGCTTTCAGGGCTTTGGTGGCATCGACGAAACCGCCCTCCTCCAACTGACGACACGCAGCCTCTTCGTCCTGCGCTTCTTCCCACAGTGGCAGCCATTCACCGCCAACCACCACTTCACTTTCAGCCCCTTCCTCTTCGTCGGGGTCGGCGATCACCTGGCCGAAGTGCCACGCAATACGACCGCGCCAATACATCAGCTGCTCATGAAAAGCGTCCCAATCGGCGAAGCCCAACATAAAGGCAATGCGCGCCTGATCCTGTGTGCCATCCGGCAACATCTGGGTCTGGCGGTCGGCAATCGCCTGAATGGCGTGCTCCGTGTAACGCAGGAATTCGTAGCCTTCGCGCAGTTCGCTGATCACCGCCGGCGGCAGGTAACCCTGACCTTCCAGGGTGCTCAGTACTTTTAATAGAGGACGTTGTTGCAGGCTCAGGTCGCGGCCGCCGTGGATCAGCTGAAACGCCTGGGCGATAAACTCGACTTCGCGGATGCCGCCGGAGCCGAGCTTGATGTTGTCGGCCATGCCCTTGCGCCGGACTTCCTGCTGGATCAGCTGCTTCATCGTGCGCAGCGCTTCGATGGCGGAGAAGTCCAGGTAACGCCGGTAAACGAACGGGCGCAGCATCTCTTGCAGTTGTGCGCCCGCCACTTGATCGCCGGCCACCACCCGCGACTTGATCATCGCGTAGCGTTCCCAGTCACGGCCCTGATCCTGGTAATACTGCTCCAGCGCATTGAAGCTCAGCACCAATGCACCGGCCGAACCGTAAGGCCGCAGGCGCATGTCCACGCGGAAAACGAAACCGTCGACGGTCATCGGGTCCAGTGCCTTGATCAGGCGCTGGCCGAGACGGATGAAGAATTCCTGATTATCCAGCGAGCGTTTCACGCCGACGGTCTCGCCGCCCTCGGGGTAGGCGAAGATCAGGTCGATGTCCGACGACAGGTTGAGCTCGACCGCGCCGAGCTTGCCCATGCCGAGGATGACCATCTGCTGCGGCTCGCCGCTGCGCCGACCGGTCGGCACGCCGAACTGCTGGCAATGGCGCGAGTACAACCACTGATAGGCCTGATCGATGCTGGCATCGGCCATGTCCGAGAGGTCGCGACAGGTCTGGATGAGGTCGGCCTGACGGGTCAGGTCACGCCAGATGATCCGCACCTGATGGCGGGTGCGCTGGCGACGCAGGGCGCGACCGAGCTCGTCTTCGGTTTCCGCCGCATTCACTGCCGCTGCAATCTGCGCGCACAACTCGCCGGGGGCAAAGCCGCGATCCAGTTCGCCGGACTGCACCAGCGCGAGCAACATCAAAGGGTCACGTACGCTCTGTTCAATCACGAAGTCGCTGGCGGCAGTGACGCGGGCGAATTGCGCCCAGCGTTCAGGCGTCCAGCCGGACAGGCCATGATCATCATCGAGCGCCTCGACGGCTACACGGAACGACTGCTCGGCACGGGTGACAAACGGCAGGAGAATGCCGGGCAGTTCGGCAAGCGAAGGGAGGCTCATGGTCTATCCTTGATCGGCGTGTAGAGGGCTGCATGTAGTGAATTTTCAAATTGCACTACGTGATCGACTGTCGAACAAAGGTTAGAAATAGCTGAGATTTCTTTATTTTTGGCAGACAGCATCAAGCTTTCACCTTTTTCGGTTGGCAAAAGACCAACCTTAACGATTATTCTCACAACGCAGCCGGAGGCCACAAGCCGCTCATCTGTAGTTTTACTACTCGTATATACATTCGGATAGCTGAAATGCCCGATGATTTGTAGTAAAACTACACGCCGCCGGAACCTACCACTCGGCAATCCAAGAATTTATATCGTCTGCCCACAAGGCCAGTCGCAAACTCAGGCAACCGATTCTGGAAGCCTTTCCGCCCTGGAGCAAGCCATGCAAGACCTCGATCCCGTCGAAACCCAGGAATGGCTGGACGCCCTGGAATCGGTTCTCGACAAAGAAGGCGAAGACCGCGCTCATTATTTGATGACCCGTATGGGCGAACTCGCAACCCGCAGCGGTTCGCAATTGCCTTACGCCATCACCACGCCATACCGCAACACCATTCCCGTTACCCACGAAGCACGCATGCCTGGCGACCTGTTCATGGAACGCCGCATTCGCTCGCTGGTACGCTGGAACGCGATGGCCATGGTGATGCGTACGAACCTGAAAGATTCTGACCTGGGCGGTCACATCTCCAGCTTCGCCTCCAGCGCCACCCTGTACGACATCGGCTTCAACTACTTCTTCCAGGCACCGACCGACGAACACGGCGGCGACCTGATCTACTTCCAGGGCCACACCTCGCCAGGCGTTTACGCCCGCGCGTTCATGGAAGGCCGCATCACCGAAGACCAGATGAACAACTTCCGCCAGGAAGTGGACGGTCAGGGCCTGTCGTCCTACCCGCACCCATGGCTGATGCCTGATTTCTGGCAGTTCCCGACTGTTTCCATGGGTCTGGGCCCGATCCAGGCGATCTACCAGGCACGTTTCATGAAGTACCTGGAAGCCCGTGGTTTCATTCCGGAAGGCAAGCAAAAAGTCTGGTGCTTCCTGGGCGACGGCGAGTGCGACGAGCCGGAATCCCTGGGCGCGATCTCGCTGGCTGGCCGCGAGAAGCTCGACAACCTGATCTTTGTCATCAACTGCAACCTGCAGCGCCTCGACGGCCCGGTTCGCGGCAACGGCAAGATCATCCAGGAACTCGAAGGCGTGTTCCGCGGTGCTCAGTGGAACGTGACCAAAGTCATCTGGGGCCGTTTCTGGGACCCACTGCTGGCCAAGGACGTCGACGGCATCCTGCAACGTCGCATGGACGAAGTCATCGACGGCGAGTACCAGAACTACAAAGCCAAAGACGGCGCGTTCGTGCGTGAACACTTCTTCAACTCGCCAGAACTCAAGGCGATGGTTGCAGACTTGTCCGACGACGAGATCTGGAAACTCAACCGTGGCGGCCACGACCCGTACAAGGTCTACGCGGCGTACCACGAAGCGGTCAACCACAAAGAACAACCAACCGTCATCCTGGCCAAGACCATCAAAGGTTATGGCACCGGTGCCGGCGAAGCGAAAAACACCGCGCACAACACCAAGAAAGTCGATGTCGAGAGCCTGAAGTTGTTCCGCGATCGTTTCGACATTCCAGTGCGCGACGACGAGCTGGAAAACCTGCCGTTCTTCAAGCCAGAGCCGAACAGCGCCGAAGCCCGCTACCTGAGCGAGCGCCGCACTGCACTGGGCGGTTTCGTGCCACAGCGCCGCGCGCAGAGCTTCAGCGTACCGACGCCATCGCTGGATACCCTCAAGGCTATCCTCGACGGCTCGGGCGACCGTGAAATTTCCACCACCATGGCCTTCGTGCGGATCCTCGCGCAACTGGTCAAGGACAAGGAAATCGGCCCGCGCATCGTCCCGATCATCCCGGACGAAGCCCGTACCTTCGGTATGGAAGGCATGTTCCGTCAGTTGGGCATCTACTCCTCCGTCGGCCAGCTCTACGAGCCAGTCGATAAAGACCAGGTGATGTTCTACAAGGAAGACAAGAAGGGCCAGATCCTCGAAGAAGGCATCAACGAAGCGGGCGCCATGAGCTCCTTCATCGCTGCCGGTACTTCGTACTCCAGCCACAACCAGCCAATGCTGCCGTTCTACATCTTCTACTCGATGTTCGGCTTCCAGCGTATCGGCGACCTGGCCTGGGCTGCCGGCGACAGCCGTACCCGTGGCTTCCTGATCGGCGGTACCGCAGGCAGAACCACGCTGAACGGCGAAGGCCTGCAACACGAAGACGGTCACAGCCACATCCTGGCTGCCACCATCCCGAACTGCCGCACCTTTGATCCAACCTACGGCTACGAGCTGGCGGTGATCATCCAGGACGGCATGAAGAAGATGACCGAAGAGCAGCAGGACGTTTTCTACTACATCACCGTGATGAACGAGTCCTACCAGCAGCCAGCCATGCCGGCCGGTGTCGAGGAAGGCATCATCAAGGGCATGTACCTGCTCGAAGAAGACACCCGCGAAGCGGCGCACCACGTTCAGCTGATGGGCTCCGGCACCATCCTGCGTGAAGTCCGTGAAGCAGCGAAGATCCTGCGTGAACAGTTCAACGTCGGCGCCGACGTGTGGAGCGTTACCAGCTTCAACGAACTGCGTCGCGATGGCCTGGCCGTTGAGCGTACCAACCGTCTGCACCCTGGCCAGAAGCCTAAACTGAGCTACGTCGAAGAGTGCCTGAACGGCCGTCAAGGTCCGGTCATCGCGTCTACCGACTACATGAAACTGTTCGCAGAGCAAATTCGTCAGTGGGTACCGTCCAAGGAATTCAAAGTCCTGGGCACCGACGGTTTCGGCCGCAGTGACAGCCGCAAGAAGCTGCGTCACTTCTTCGAAGTCGATCGTCATTTCGTGGTGTTGGCAGCCCTGGAAGCATTGGCTGACCGTGGCGACATCGAACCTAAAGTGGTGGCTGAAGCCATCGCCAAGTTCGGTATCGACCCGGAAAAACGCAACCCACTGGACTGCTGAGGAGACACTCTGTGAGCGAACTCATTCGCGTACCTGACATCGGCAGCGGTGAAGGTGAAGTAATTGAACTGTTTGTGAAGGTCGGCGACCGTATCGAAGCCGACCAGAGCATCCTGACGCTGGAATCGGACAAGGCGAGCATGGAAGTGCCTGCGCCGAAGGCCGGTATCATCAAGAGCCTGAAAGTGAAGCTGGGCGATCGCCTGAAAGAAGGCGACGAACTGCTGGAGCTGGAAGTCGAAGGTGCCGCTGCTGCGGCCCCTGCGGCTGCCGCTGCGCCGGCGGCCAAGGCTGAAGCGAAACCGGCTGCTGCACCTGCCGCCGCTCCTGCTCCAGCTGCCGCGCCTGCTGCCGCTTCGGTTCAGCAAGTACACGTGCCGGACATCGGTTCGGCGGGCAAGGCCCAGATCATCGAGATCCAGGTCAAGGTCGGCGACACCGTCGCTGCTGATCAGTCGCTGATCACCCTGGAATCCGACAAGGCCAGCATGGAAATTCCATCGCCTGCCGCTGGCGTGGTCAAGAGCATCAGCGTCAAGCTCAACGACGAAGTCGGCACCGGCGACCTGATCCTGGACCTGGAAGTGGCGGGTGCTGCGGCCCCTGCTGCTGCCGCGCCAGCTCAGGCGGCTGCTCCTGCCGCTGCTCCTGCGCCAGCCGCTGCCGCCCCGGCTGCACCGGTTGCCGACAGTGTTCAGGACATTCACGTCCCGGACATCGGTTCGGCGGGCAAGGCCAAGATCATCGAAGTGCTGGTCAAGGCAGGCGACACCGTCACCGCCGAC
This sequence comes from Pseudomonas hormoni, assembly GCF_018502625.1. NCBI lineage: Bacteria > Pseudomonadati > Pseudomonadota > Gammaproteobacteria > Pseudomonadales > Pseudomonadaceae > Pseudomonas > Pseudomonas hormoni. Next base: position 6,231,684 of record NZ_CP075566.1, on the reverse strand, counting down.
CAATCGCTGATCACCCTGGAATCCGACAAGGCGAGCATGGAAATTCCATCGCCTGCCGCTGGCGTGGTGGAAAGCATTTCCATCAAGCTGGATGACGAAGTCGGTACTGGCGACCTGATCCTGAAGCTGAAAGTCAAAGGCGCTGCGCCTGCGGCTGCCCCGGCTCCGACCGCTGCTGCACCGAGCGCTGCTGCCCCGGCCGCCGCTGCGCCTGCTGCTCCGGCACCAGCCGCACCTGCTGCTGCACCGGCCAAGCCAGGCGCCAAGGTTCACGCTGGCCCGGCCGTACGCCAACTGGCTCGCGAGTTCGGCGTCGAGCTGAGTGCGGTCAGCCCAAGCGGTCCTCACGGTCGCGTGCTGAAAGAAGACGTGCAGGTTTACGTCAAGGCCATGATGCAGAAGGCCAAGGAAGCACCGGCCGCTGCTGCCGGCGCAACCGGTGGCGCGGGCATCCCGCCGATTCCGGTGGTGGACTTCAGCCGCTTCGGTGAAACCGAAGAAGTGCCGATGACTCGCCTGATGCAGATCGGCGCGTCGAGCCTGCACCGCAGCTGGCTGAACATTCCGCACGTGACTCAGTTCGATTCGGCGGATATCACCGAGCTCGAAGCGTTCCGTGTCGCTCAGAAAGCCGTTGCAGAGAAGGCCGGCGTCAAGCTGACCATCCTGCCGCTGTTGCTCAAATCCTGCGCGCACCTGCTCAAGGAACTGCCGGACTTCAACAGTTCGCTGGCACCAAGCGGCAAGGCGATCATCCGCAAGAAGTACGTGAACATCGGCTTCGCCGTCGACACCCCTGAAGGCCTGCTGGTACCGGTCATCAAGAACGTCGATCAGAAGAGCCTGTTGCAACTGGCAGCCGAAGCCGCTGCGCTGGCCGCCAAGGCCCGCGACAAGAAGCTCACCGCTGACGACATGCAAGGCGCCTGCTTCACCATTTCCAGCCTCGGTCACATTGGCGGCACCGGCTTCACGCCGATCGTCAACGCGCCGGAAGTGGCGATCCTCGGTGTTTCCAAGGCAACCATCCAGCCTGTCTGGGACGGCAAAGCCTTCCAGCCGAAACTGATGCTGCCACTGTCGCTTTCCTACGATCACCGTGTGATCAACGGCGCCGCTGCTGCACGCTTCACCCAGCGTCTGAGCAGCCTGCTGGCGGATATCCGCACCATCCTGCTGTAACACCGGCCGGCCCTCCTTCGCCGGAGGGCCGTTCGCGTTCCACGTTTTCCGAGCGCCACGCTCGTACCTCAACCCCGCCAATTTGGCGGGGCTTTTTTTGCCTTGAAGAAAGTCTCTTTCCTACGCTCGTGGCTGAGTTCGCCCACAACTCGAATCCACTTCGGCACGATATTTTTTGCCGGTCAGCCACTAGGCTTAGTTACACAAATGACAGACATAAAGTTTGGTCAGCTTACTTGCTTAGTTAGTACAACCTCGAATGGATTCGAACATGTTTAAACCTACAGTCGGCCCTATTATTGGCCACACTACAACGCATCATGCACGCATCTTTTTCCGTGGCGAATTACAGAAAGATGCTTTGGTATTTGGTGGAATTCGTTATCGACGCAGCGGTGACACTCTCTGGTCCAAAGGAATGTTCAAACAACTGACAAGCGCGCGTGACATGTGCGACGTCTTTGCCCTCAACGACCTCCCCGCCGATACCGAGTACGAATACCAGGCTGGCTGGTTCAGCCCCATGAGCCCGGTGCACACCGTGGAGACGATTCAGGAACTGCCGCTGCAATGGCCTCGGGATGTCTACCGTTTCAGCACCCAGTCCAGTAATCCCGCGACGCCACGGGCTTACATCGTCGGCTCGTGCCGTTACCTGCGAATGACGGTCGGCGCGCCTTCGCTGCCGCATCTGGGCGACCGGATCTTCGCCTCCATCACCCACCTCGCGCAGCGCGCCGAAACGCCCATCAGCGCCCTGTTGATGACAGGCGACCAAGTTTATATCGATGACTTGAACATCATCGCTCCGGATCGGGAGTACAAGGAAATACTCAGTAAGTACCGAATGGCTTTTTCCCAGCCTCATATTACAAAGTTGATGTCCGGCACGCCGACTTACATGATCCTCGACGACCATGAAATCGAAGACAATTGGCCCGCCAATAAAAACAAAAACGATGACCATCTCTATAACAATGCCATTGCCGCCTATGAGTTATATCAAGCCAGCCACAGCCCGGCCCATGAGTTGCTTGAAGATGGGAACATCGATCGACACCTGGAGCGCTATTGGTATCAATTCACCCACGGTGATATCGAGTGGTTTGTCACCGACAGCCGTACCCGGCGCACTCTGTCAGCCGGCGATCGGCGTATCCTCGACGAAGCGCAGGAAACAGCTTTGTGCAACTGGCTGATCCACAGCCCGGCCCGGGTCAAATTTGTTGTCACCAGCGTCATGTTCTACCCCGACCGCAAACGCTTGGGCGATGACGCCTGGAAAGCCTTTCCGGAACAACGCCTGCGGTTGCTGGAGACTATTCGCACACACCGCATCAACAACGTCTTCTTCGTGTCCGGCGATGTGCACGGCTCCCTCACCAGCCGGCTGACACACAGCGAAGACCCGGACTTCGAGGTTCACACCATCGTCTCCTCGCCGCTGTGCAACAGCAAACTGCTGCCCTATGCCAAGGCCTCCACTTTCATCCTCGACCAACCGCTCGCCCGGACAGCGGCGGGAGATTATCGGCATGAACTGACCAGCGAGGTGATCAGCCAGGACAACTTTGCCCATCTGGTGGTCGATCGGGAGCAGATTCAGGTCAATTACCACGACCGGAACGGCAAGCGCCTGCAATCGATCGGCATTCCTATACTACGTTAAACCCGAAGCACCTGTGGCGAGCGAGCTTGCTCGCGCTGGGCTGCGTAGCGGCCCCAACATTCGGGCAACGATTGCCGATTTTGTGAGTGCTGCGCACTCAAGCGCGAGCAAGCTCGCTCGCCACAGAAGGCCAAATGCATTAGTTTTCGACGCTGGCTGAAGAAAACTTCGCCTCTGCCGACATATTCTTATAGCACTTGGCCTTCATGTCTCTTGTCAGTCGGTGTCGCAATGATGCAACCTTGCCGCAGGCAACAGTAAAGAGGGCGAGAGCCCGGCGCGATCAGCACATTCGAAGCGAGTTTCCCTCCATATGAAGAGCCAACCCGATGCCGCCAGCCGTATGGTGGCCGAGGTAGTGACGCAGTTGCCTGTGCCCTCGCGGCTCGGCATGCTGCGTTTCGAACGGCTGAATGAACCAAGCTGGGCGCTGCTGTTTCTCGATCCCAATTGCGAGCGACAGTTCGGCCTGCCGGCGGTGGAACTCTGTGCCTTGGTCGGCTCGCCCTACGCCAGCCTGATGGAGCCCGAAGCGCGCTATCAGCTGCATGACGCCGTCCAGCAGCAACTCAGCGAGAGCCCGCATTACCTGATCCGCTACACCCTGCACACCGCCGCAGGCACGTTGAGCCTGCTGGAAATGGGCGAAGCCTACAAACAACACAATCGACACCTGCTGCGCGGCTACCTGCTGGTGGTCGACGGTCTGTTCGAGGGCGAACCGCTGCTCCCGGTGCTGGACCTGGAAACCCAGAACTCGCGCCTGCAGATCGCTCTTGAACTCAATCAGCGCGCCCAACAGGAGCAACTCCTGCACCTGGATCGCGTGCGCGCCCAGCAAGACCTGATCCTGCTGCTGACCCGCCAGCGCTACAGCACCGGCAATTCCCTGCAAGAAGCCGCTGAACTGATCACCCGCAGTGCCTGTGACATCTACGAAATCGACTGCGCCAGCCTGTGGAACCTCGACGGTTCGACGCTGGTGCCGATCTCGGCGTATCACCGCGCGACCCAGGAATACGCGTTGCCGGAACCGATCGACGTCAGCGGTTTCCCCGATTACATGGATGCGCTACACGGCAGCCGTGCGATCGATGCCCACAATGCGATTCGTGATCCACGCACCCGGGAAATGGCCGAGAGCCTGCGCCCGCGCGACGTGAACGCAATGCTCGACGCCAGCATTCGCGTCGATGGCCAAGTGGTCGGCGTGCTCTGCCTGGAACAAACGGGTGCGACCCGCGCCTGGCAGTCCGATGAGATCGCCTTCGCTGGCGAGCTGGCCGACCAGTTCGCCCAGGTCATCAACAACCACAACCGCCGCACCGCCACCAGCGCCCTGCACCTGTTCCAGCGTGCGGTCGAGCAAAGTGCCAACGCCTTTTTGCTGGTCAACTGCGACGGCGTGGTGGAATACGTCAACCCAAGCTTCACCGCGATCACCCAGTACAGCACCGAAGAAGTCCACGGCCAGCGCCTGTCGGAACTGCCGGCCCTGGAAAACCTCAGCGAACTGCTGTTCGACGCGCCCTCGGCGCTGGCCAAGAGCAACAGCTGGCAGGGCGAATTCAAAAGCCGTCGCAAAAATCTCGAACCTTACTGGGGCCAGTTGTCGATTTCCAAGGTGTACGGCGACAACCGCGAGCTGACGCATTACATCGGCATCTACGAAGACATCACCCACACCAAACTCGCGCAGCAGCGCATCGAGCGTCTGGCCTACACCGACAACCTGACCAACCTCGGCAACCGTCCGGCGTTCATCCGCAACCTCGATGAACGCTTCGCCCGAGACAGCGATACCCCGATCAGCCTGTTGCTGGTGGACATCGACAACTTCAAGCGGATCAACGACAGCCTCGGCCATCAGACCGGCGACAAGCTGCTGATCAGCCTGGCGCGGCGTCTGCGCAACAGCCTGATCCCGAGCGGCAGCCTGGCGCGTTTCGCCAGTAACGAATTCGCCGTGCTGCTGGACAACACCGACCTCGCGATGGGCCAACAAGTCGCCAATCAACTGCTGGCGACCCTCGACAAACCGATGTTCGTCGACAATCAGCTGATCAGCGTCACCGGCTCCGTGGGCCTGGCCTGCGCGCCACTGCACGGCCGCGATCCACAAACCCTGATGCGTAACGCCGGGCTCGCGCTACACAAGGCCAAGGCCAACGGCAAACACCAGGTTCAGGTGTTCACCGAAGCGCTGAACGCCGAGGCCAGCTACAAACTGTTCGTCGAGAACAACCTGCGCCGCGCCCTGACCCAGAACGAGCTGGACGTGTTCTACCAGCCCAAGCTCTGCCTGCGCAGCGGTCGCCTGCTCGGCATGGAAGCGCTGCTACGCTGGAACCATCCGGAAAAAGGCATGATCCGCCCGGACCAGTTCATCAGCGTCGCCGAAGAAACCGGCCTGATCATTCCGATCGGCAAATGGATCGCGCGCCAGGCGTGCCGCATGAGCAAAGAGCTGACGGCCGCCGGCCTGGGCAACCTGCAAGTGGCGATCAACCTGTCACCCAAGCAGTTTTCCGACCCGGACCTGGTGTCGTCGATCGCCAACATCCTCAAGGAAGAAGCGCTGCCAGCGAACCTGCTGGAGCTGGAACTGACCGAAGGCCTGCTGCTGGAAGCCACCGAAGACACTCACTTGCAGCTCGACCAGCTCAAGCGTCTGGGCCTGACCCTGGCCATGGACGACTTCGGCACCGGTTACTCGTCGCTTAGTTACTTGAAAAAATTCCCGATCGACATCATTAAGATCGATCGAAGCTTCATTCACGAAATCCCGGACAACCAGGACGACATGGAAATCACCTCTGCGGTGATCGCCATGGCCCACAACCTGAAAATCAAGGTCGTGGCTGAAGGCATCGAGACGGCCGAGCAGTTGGCCTTCCTGCGCCGCCACCGCTGCGACGTCGGCCAGGGCTACCTGTTCGACCGACCGATCCCGGGCTCCGAGCTGATCGAAAAGCTCAAGCGCTACCCGCGTGGCCCAATCGCCTGACCTGTGGGAGCGGGCTTGCTCGCGAATGCGGTCTATCTCACAACATTGATGTCGACTGTCACACCGCTTTCGCGAGCAAGCCCGCTCCCACAAGGTAGTGCGTAACCGGCCGGCATTGGGCAAACTGCGTGTCTGACAATTTACATTCAACCTGACTGAGAGGACTGATGATGGTTCTGCGCTCGGAAATTCTGGTGAACAAAAACGTGCTCCCGACTAAAGAACAAGCTCTGCCCGGCCGCGAAACTCCGATGAGCCTGCCGGAAAAACACTTCGTCCACGACGCCCCGCTGCTGGGCCCGTTCGTCACCGACGTGGATTTCGCAATCTTCGGCCTGGGCTGCTTCTGGGGCGCGGAACGCAAATTCTGGCAGCGCGAAGGCGTGGTCAGCACGGTGGTGGGTTACGCCGGCGGCTTCACGCCAAACCCGACTTACGAAGAAGTCTGCTCAGGCCTGACTGGCCACAGCGAAGTGGTACTTGTGGTCTACGAGCCGGCAAAAGTCAGCTACGAAGCGCTGCTGAAGATGTTCTGGGAACTGCACAACCCGACTCAGGGGATGCGCCAGGGCAACGACATCGGCACACAATATCGCTCGGTGATCTACGCCACCAACCCGACCCAACTGGAAGCGGCCAAGCACAGCGCACAAGTGTTCCAGACTGAGTTGACCAAGGCGGGCAAAGGCACCATCACCACCGAAATCGACGAAGCACCGACGGTCTACTTTGCCGAGGCGTATCACCAGCAGTACCTGGCGAAGAACCCTGAAGGGTATTGCGGGATCGGCGGCACCGGCGTGACCTGCCCGATCTGATTTACAGGCCCTAAAAGCATCGCGGGCAAGCCTCGCTCCTACAGATCACACCGAGCTGTAGGAGCGAGGCTTACCCGCGAAGGCGCCCGATCAAACACCATCAAAACATCTGATCAACAATCAACTCTCGGCAATCAACCAATCCATCTGCCACCCACCCTGGGTCTGCCCAAGCTTTTTGGACAACCACGGCAGCAACTCACGCAATTCCTCTTCCAGCCCCCACGGCGGATTCGCAATCGCCAATCCGGAACCGTTCAAACTGTTCGGCGTGTCCAGCGGATGCACCAGCAACTCCACCCGCAACAACTTCGGCGCACCCGACCCCGCCAGATCCTGATAGAAGCGACGCAACATGCGCTGGTCCTTCACCGGGTACCAGATCGCCGCCACCGTCTGGCGCATCCGGCCAACCGCCTCTTTCAGCGCCGCCGCACAGCGCTGCATTTCATCCAGCTGTTCAAACGGCGGGTCGATCAACATCACCGCCCGCTTCTCCTGCACCGGCAACATCGCCCGCGGCACATGCCAGCCTTCGCCCAAGTGAACCTTCACCCGACGATCACCGGCCATATTGTCCTTGAGCAGCACGCCGTCTTCCGGGTGTTTCTCGTTAAGCATCACCCGATCCTGCGGCCGCGTCAGACGCCGCGCCAACTCGGGTGAACCCGGGTAGTAGCGCAATTGGCCATCCGGGTTCATGTCATGCAGCACCTTCATGTAATCGGCGGTCAACGCCGGCAGATCCGGCTGATCCCACAACCGCGCGATGCCTTCCAGGTACTCCCCGGTGCGGCTCGCCTGATCACCCTGCAAGTCATACAGACCAATGCCGGCGTGAGTGTCGAGATAGGCAAACGGCTGCTCCTTGCGCGACATCAGGGCGATGAGGCGGGTCAAGGTCAGGTGTTTGAACACATCGGCGTGATTGCCGGCATGGAAGGCGTGACGATAATTCATGATTGCTCCTGCGAAGGCCGGGAAGTTTACCTTGTACGGCGGCGAACGTCAGGGCTTCGCGGCTGAGCGGGCATTCGCTCATTCAATTGCAATCACGTCCCTGCGTCGGAGCTACCGACGGCTGCGATTTTTTGATCTTGCTCATGTGGTGAGCAACATCAAGTCACACATTGCCGAAGAGCTGCCATCGTGGCGCTTACACATGAGTGCGAAGATCGGACCGGCCTGATACCCCTAAAATGGAGATTTACATGGGACGGAAGATGATTGGTATCGGTGCGCCCACCTCAACCGGCGGCTCGGTACTGGAAGGGAATGTCGGTATCAACATCGATAGCGCCGTAAGCACCTCGTCCATTGGACACTTGGCAAGTTGCCCAGCCTGCAGCAAAGGAAAAGGCCCTATCGTCGCGGTCGGGCCCAGAACCATTACGTTACCGGCCGGATTGGTTGCCCTGGAAGGTGATTACGTTGCCTGCGGCTGCCCTCCACAATCCAACAAGGTGATGTTTGCTCAGTCATCTGTATACGGAGGAGCCGAACACAACAAAGCAGATTTTTCAGGCATCACTGCCGCGCTCAATCGCCCCAAGACCATCACTGATATTTCCTTGTCCTATGGCGATGCGCAGGTGCCTGTTGAGTCAGTTTCCCGGTTTTACACCGACTTGAATATTCATGTAAAAACCTCGGGTTATTTTCCCGGCGAGACGGTTACCGTCAACATTAGCGGCCCCACCGAAAAAGCGTTGACCGGGATAGTCGGAGCCAAAGGCATAGCCATCATTCCAAACGCATTTGGAAGCGAAATTATTGACATGGAAGGGGAAGCATAATGGCTCAAGTTGTCATCAGTTCCGGCGGGGTGTCTTCCAACATTTCGGTTAAACGGCCTCGTTTCAGCACTTTATGGAACGCATATGCAGAAGTGGGTCATAAAGGCTCAGTGGAGGTTTATGGACTTGTCGGCGGCGGAGTCGAAGCGGCAAGAGTGGAAAAGCCTGATGCTTATGCGAATGCCTGCGCCTTGAGGATAAGCAGAGCCTTTAACTATGGCGGATACAAAATCCCCAAAGGCACGATCATAAAAAACCAGCCCATCTATCGATTGAGTGGAGCGGACCAACTCCCCTACATCATGAAGGTGGTAGATTTCCTCGCTTTTCTTAGACATAACTGGGGCGAACCCGACCATCTTTTGACGCAAAGTAATTCAAATTTTATAAATGGCAAAAAAGGCGTCATTGTCATGGAGATCACCGGGTGGAGCGACGCATCAGGCCACGCTACCCTTTGGAACGGGAACGTGACCGGTGACGACAGTGACTACCATAGGCAAGACAGCCACACCTATGACAATCCGAGGGTAAAGCTGGAAAAAATAAACTTTTGGGAGTTGAAAGGATGACGCGCTCGCAGTTAATTGTGCTGGCACTGCTATTGGTTTCAGGGCGAGTCATATCTGCTGAAATCAGTATCGATAAGGCTCGAGAAACGCTTAAAAATTATGGGTTGGCCAACTGTATTTCCGGCCAATTCAAGGACGAGTCAGAAATCAAATCTGATATAGGACTCGCGATTGGCGCCTACTCGTCGATGGGAAAAGGTCAGCATCTGATCGTTCAAAACGAGGACACCCTTGAGGTCACGCACGACCCCTATGCAGAAACCGAGAAATACATGCGTAATGCCTACGCAAGGACCTCATCCGTCAGCAAGCACTCCGATAAAAAAATGGTTTTTTATGGTTGTCTAGAGGTTTACAACTCCGCGGAATTCGACGCATTCGTCAAATCTCAGGATCAGTACCTACCAAAGTAGGTCATCAAAAATCATCCGGACGATCCTTCCTACAATTAAACCGGAAGGATCCCCCTTTACCGATGTTACGACAGCGCCTTCAACCGCCGCCCCAACACATCCAGCACATCACACCCGTCCCGCAACGGAATGGCGCAGAGCAATGCAAAGTCACTGAGGATGAAAGACTGACATTCGATCGAGCCACGCATCGACAGGTTTCCATTACTTGGGTGACGGCCCGGATTCGAAAGCTGGCCGCGTCGTATAAAACGTCGAGGGGTGCGAGGGTATCGACGAACAAGGTGGGCATGTCGTCGCAATTGCTGGTCAGTGCCATGAAGCGGCTTTTGGGTGGAGGGGCTGGTTTTTCGTAGGGTGGATCGGGGTGAAGATTTGTCATCAGTCTGATTCCTAACGTATGAATTGGACCGCCAACAATCACTTCCACGCAATGGGTGGCGGCTGTACGCAGGTGTGGAAGACCGAGACGTTAGGCACTCGGCGCACTCGAAAGCGCCCCGCGCACAGCCACCATAAAACACAGACGATAAAAAACGCCGAACTGGTGGCGCTTGACGCGCCTAACGATAGAAGGGCTTCCACACCCTGTCACTGAATTTGCAGTGAATGCGATCAGCAAAAATATGTCCGTCCCCTTTGCTGCTACCACACAAACCCTGTGGCGAGGGAGCTTGCTCCCGCTCGACTGCGAAGCAGTCGCCCTGCGATATCTCTGACGAAACTGGATAGCAGGTTTTGGGGCCGCTTTGCTGCCCAGCGGGAGCAAGCTCCTTCGCCACAACAGCGGCCGGCGCTACTCCGAACGCCGCGCTTTCAACCGCCGCCCCAGCACATCCAGCACATCACACCCATCCCGCAACGGAATGGCGCAGAGCAATGCAAAGTCACTCAGGATGAAAGACTGACATTCGATCGAGCCACGCATCGACAGGTTTTCCATTACTTGGGTGACGGCGCGGATTCGAAAGCTGGCCGCGTCGTATAAAACGTCGAGTGGTGCGAGGGTATCGACGAACAAGGAGGGCATGTCGTCGCAGTTGCTGGTGAGCGCCATGAAACGGCTTTTGGGTGGGGGAACTGGTTTTTCGTAGGGTGGATCGGGGTGAAGATTTGTCATTTTTAAACCTCTGGTAAGAAGGGAAGCTACCATCGGCCTTCCTACAGGCTTGGGTGGCAGCTATACGCGGGGTAGGAATATCGAGACCAGAGAACTCGACCACACCGAAGCGTGCCCGCGCACAACCGCCGCAACTGATCTTACGGACGCACGTTGACGGCCGCAAATACAGGTGTCGACGCCAAAGCGTCCTCTCTAGTCTTGAAGGGTTCCTACACCCTGCCACTGAATTTTCAGCGACCACCAGAGACTATCCATGGAACACATTTCGCACCAGTTCATGGAAACCGATAGAAATTGAAGGAAACTTCCGACGACTTTGCCCAGAAATTTCGCTGCCCGTTATCAGCAAAACCATCAAATATCGTTGCCCAACTTTTTAGCAATATGACGCAACCATGCTTTACCTGACTCCCACTCATTCCAGTAGCAGTAGTAACAGCTCAGCTCCTTCAATAAGTACTCCCTTAATTCCATTTCACCCTTCCGCTGTTCAAGCAGAAAACCAAGTTCTTGCCGGACCAACTTTAGATCCTCAGGATCGGAGTCAGCTAAAAACGTATCAATCACTTCCTCAGCCGAATCGTGTTCGACCATCCAATCCTGATGGAAGTACGCACCAAAAAAATCGTGCAGCTCGGAAAACTCTCTGTTCATATCTCTGGAAACCCTGTTAGCAAAAAGTATCCCTCAGATCTTCGGGCATCCTTGACCAGTACCAACAATACCTTCGATGCCGGCAAATGGTTGTCACGTCCATTGGGCATACTGACTCCTACTGGGTAAGGAAATGTATGAGTAACTGTCGTCTTACTTTTCTTTCCTTTAAGAAATTTTTCGATTTTTGCTTTATTTGCATCCAATGCTATTGATGAAGCCGATTCAGCAGTCGCTCGATCAGGAAACGTTGAAGCCGCAGGAATATTTGGCTCAGCTTTTAACCTTTTAGCTAACTGCCTGTCTGTTCTCCCCACATGTTTCTTGATGAGATGCCCTCCTTGAGCTTCATGCGCAGCCAAACCTCCACCCGGAACAATTTCGTTATACGGTCCATCTGCATCCAAATCGCCTGGGCATGCGCTGCATGACAACCCCAACGGATCAACCCACCCCGTCGGATTCAGCGCGTAGCGGTACTGATTCAGCCCACCCGCCAACTTCACCGGATCCGGCGTCAGGTACCGCCCTACCTCCGGATCATAGTACCGATGCCGGTTGTAGTGCAGGCCGCTCTCGGCGTCGAAGTACTGCCCCTGAAACCGCAGTGGTTGCTCGAGCTGCTCTCCCCCGCCATCCGCCAGATGCGTGACTTTTCCGTAGGCGTTGTACTTCGCCGACCAGACAATCTCGCCACCAAAATCCGTGAGTTCCTGTGGCGTGCCGAGGTGATCAAGCTGGTAGTAAAACGGGCACGCCTTGCGTGGGCCTTTGCCATCGAGCATGGCCAGTGGGCGGAAAGTGCCCGGTTCGTAGACGTAACTGCGGTAATGCTCGCGGTTGCTTTCGGCGACGAGGTTGTCGCCCTGCCAGAAAAATTCGGTGGTGTGACCATCGACGGTTTTGGCGATGCGGCGGCCGAAGGCGTCGTAGCGGTAACTCGCGCAGCTTCCATCCGGCAATGTGACGCCGATCAACCGATGCTGGCAGTCGTAACGGTATTCGGTGACGAGTTTTTGCCCGGTGCCGCGACGTTCGCGTATGAGATTTCCGAAGGCGTCGTAGTCGTAATGCCGATCACCCTGCATCAGCAGGCGATTACCTTTAACGGTCGCCAAACCAGGGCGATCCTGCATCAGCAAGTTGCCGGCCGGGTCGTGGGCGAAGGTTTCTGGTGGGCCGTCGCGAGTGTGGCGGACACGGGTCAGGCGGTTGAGCGCGTCGTAGTAATAGCTGCGCTGGCCGTGACGGCTATCAGCGACGGTCGCCAGGTTGCCGTTGACCGCGTAGCTGTAGTGACGCAGGTACAGGGGGCGGGATTGCTGGTTGATCGAGTGGGCTTGCAGCCGGCCCTGTTCGTCGTAGTGATAGTGGCTGGTGAGTCGACCTTGTTGGCGCTGCTGCTCGCGGCCAAAGGTGAATTGGTGGGCGGTGAGCCGCGCACCGTTAAGGTCGATGGCGCTCAGCGCGCCGCCCTTTTCGTGGTGGTAGTCGAGTTTGCTACCGTCCGGCAGGCGCATGCGGTTGAGTTGGCCACAGGCGTCGTAGCCATAGCGCAAGGTGCCCCAGCCTTGATGCTCGGTGATCAAGCGATCCTGTAGGTCGTACTCGAACTCCAGCGGGTGGTCGTGTCCGTCATCGACGCCGGTCAGTCGGCCGAGGCTGTCGTAGCGGTACTCGACCTTGACGCCATCGGGCAGCGTCTTGACCAGCAACCGCCCTGCCGAATCTCGTTCATAAGCGGTAACCCGCTGCGAACCGTCATCGCCGAACTCGGTTTTCTCCAGCAGATGGCCGTTGAGGTCGTAGGCATACGCGGTGCGGCGGCCATCGAATCCGCTTTCCTGTCGTATCAAGCCGTTGGGCGTGTAGTCCAGGCGATATTTTTCGCCGGATTCGTTTTCGATTTCTGTGAGTAACAGCTGCGCGTTGTCGTAGCGATACTTCAGCTGGGTGCCGTCGGCATTGATGCGGCGGCTGACTAGGTGCAGATCGTCGAGGTATTCGTAGCGCGTGACGCGGCCCAGTTCGTCGCGTTCGGCGGTGATTTTTCCGTAGGCGTTGTAGCTGAAGGCGCGAGTGGCACCTGTGGGAAGCGTCGTCTGGATCAGTCGTCCGACGGCATCCCACTCGTAACGGGTGACGGCGCCGTGTTCGTCCTGACCCGTAATCCGCCGCCCCAACGCGTCGTAGGAAAACCGCCGCTGACCACCGTCCGGCAAGGTTTCTTCAACCAGTTGGCCCAAACCGTTCCAGACGAAAGCCTGGCGGCTGCTATCCGGATACCGGATCGACAGCAACTGCCCTTTTTCATCGTAGTGATAATGGGTGACATGACCGTCAGGATCGGTCGCCTCGGTGACATCGCCCTGGGCATTGCGCCGATACGTCCACACGGCTTTGCCGCGGGACTGCGCATGCAGGAAACCGTTGCGATACTCGTAGGAGGTTGGTTCGTCTTCCGGCGTAATCAGAGCGACCAGCCGTCCGACTTCGTCGTAGTGGTATTCGGTGACGGCGCCGAGGGGATCCTGCTCGGCAATCAACCGGCCTTTATCGTCGTACGCCTTGAGGTGTTCTGCGCCATCGAGCCCGACCTTGCGCACCAGCCGTGCCTGGTCGTCGTGCTGGTAAACCTCTTCACTGCCATCGATGTTCTGGACCGTGACGCTGCCGGCGTCATCCCAGACATAGCGCGCCTCCATCTGCGCAAACGACGCCCAATGTCGGACGCATCGCGCAGCCTTGCCGGACCTTTCCCACTCCCAGAAGAAACTCGCCCCACCGGCCAGTTGTCGCTGGAGGATGACGTGCTGATCGTCGTAGTCGTAGCGCTCGCTTTCGCCGGCGGCATTGGTGGCTTCGATCAGTTGCCGGCGTTCGTTGTAGCGGTAACTGATCAGTGTCTTTTCCGTGCGCCAACCCTCATCGAGGGTCTCGGACGGAACAAAAACCTGATAATCAACGGCGACCAGATGGCTGCGTTCATAACGCAACAGCAAGGCTCGGCCAGCGCCGTTATCGAGGCGCTGGATGCGCTCCTGGCGGTCGCGTGTGACGCGCAGTCGGTTGTCGTAACCGTCGCTGATCGTTGTCAGTCGGCCGTTGATTAAGTGATAGAAACGCGTGTCATCGCCAGCCTGGGCGAGGACTATTTCTTCGGGCTCGTCACCCAGGAAAATCGCTGCGCGCGAGAGGCTGTTGTGGATGGCCGGCCGTTCGATAGTCGGCAATGGAAAGGAGGTTCGGCGGTTTTCGTGGTCGATCCAGATTATGTTGTCGCCATCGATTTCCAGTCGATGCGCGAGGCTGTGACTCCAGCCGAAACCGAGTCCGCAATCGATCTCGACGGCGCTGGTGCGATAGAGGCGGGTGAAGTCGAACGCCAGGATACCGTCCAGTGAACCGTCGGTGAGGGTCAGCAGTTCTTCGCCGGTGACCATCGACACCGGGCATTTGTTGGTGGCGGTGTTTCCCGCTGAATCGACACTGTCGCCGTTGGGATTTTTCGCCGGAGCTGAGGCGTCGTCGCGGTGTTCGTTTTGTTTGAGCGTGGTGTTGCGTTTGGCGTCCCAACGCAATTGCATCTGGCCGTTTTTCAGACCGGCCGCGACACCCCGTGCGGCGACCTTTTTGTAGCGATCGACGTAGGACATGAAGCTGTTGATAAGCGTGAAGATCGCTTTGACGAATCCCTGCACGACGCTGACGAAGCGGGCGCCGTAGCTGGCAAAACGCATACCCAGATAAGCAATGCCAGCCCCCGCGCCAGCGAAGGTCAGGACGATCCCGATCAGAATGTCGATGAGCAGTTGCACGACTACTGTTGATACAGCTTCGGCAGTTTTGCCGGCGATCTCGCTGGTCGGCAGCATCTCCAACCAAAGGCTGGCAGTGCGTAGCAGCAAACACAGTGCCGCTTCGTCACTGGCCAGCAGTTGGACTTTTGCCATCACGTCCGGCGCAGTTTTTGCGAGCTTGGCCAGCTCATCAGCACCGCTACCCAATCGTTCAACGAACTCGCCGGGATCCTTGAGAATGTCCGAGAGCAAGTTGAGGCTGTCCCAGACACCAATGATTGCAGCCCAACTTCCGGCGAGCATCCCGTTACCCGCCGCGGCAAAAGCCGATTGCGTCCACTGCGGTTTGAATCCTTTCCACTCGTTGCGCAGCCAGTTTTCCAGCTGTTGGGTCAGGCCGTCGTAAGAGGAGAAAAGCGCCTCAACTTGCTTCGGGGTCACTTCACTCTGGACATGAACGCGGTAGAACTTGCCGGCCTTACCTTCGAACGCTCCCTTGCCATGTTCATCAAGCGTGATCGTCGTCTTTTCGCCCCCATCAACGGCAATCACATCAACATCAATGTTCCCCAGCGGAATGTCATAAACCGACTCGAACTTGCTCTCTATCTCCAGAATCCCGCTCTCAGGACACTGAGCAACACTGGAGATAAAATCGTCATCACCACTGCTCACCGACCTGGTGGTATTGCCGAGTTTGATCTGCCGTTCCACACCCATCAGCGAGGGCATGTCCGTCGCCCGGCTGACCCTGTCAGCAGCCCCGTTGAACCAGTTGCCAAGTTGTTCGCGATAGAGCGTCAAGGTGTCTTTGAAACCGTCGAGTTCCTGCTCGATCCGTACGATCTGATCCATCAGTCCAGCTCCGTTATCAGGTAATCCACCAAGGCTGATTTCGGTGCTGGCGGCAGGTCCGGCGCCTCTAGAAAAACCACAACCTTGTGCCGCAAAACGCTTTCGGAAAACGCCTCGAAAAGATCAGGACGGTCCTCGCTCAGCCACTTGAGCAAGTTGCTCATCCGAGTGGTGTTTGACTGTTCAGCGAGATGTTCCAGCAGCGTTTCTGAGACTTCCCACCATGGGAAAACCCTGGAGGTTTTCAGCGCGGCGCCACCGATTTCGAGCGGTTGGCCATTGATCAGGCAACGCTCGATCACCGGCATCAGTTGTGTTGCATTCACTTCGGCCGACTGAAGAATGGGCAGCAAATAACGCCCGTCCCAGAAGCGAAAAAACACCGCGTTGCCGTTGGGCAAAAGAACTTGGGTGAGGCTGCGCAAATGCTCGACCAGTACGTCTTGGGGCGCAGAAGACACCGCCAACCAACCCCAGTCCTGAGACTCGGCCGTATCCGCCCACTGCAGAAACTCACTGCCAGCAGCGACGATTCCGACATAGGGCATGACCGCTTCCCACTCGGCATACGCGGTGTCCGCCCAGATCGGACTCGGTGAATGCAACAGACTGCAGCTCTGCCAGACTTTGAAGGGTTCGGCGGAACTGGCACTGCCAAACACTGCATACAACTGCTCGGAAGATTCCAGCGGTTGGCGCGCCAGCCAGTCGTGGGCGGACAAACGATCAGGCTGCACAGACACCGTCCTTGCAGCGCTCACATTCTTCGCAGAACGGCGCGTCGCTCTGCAGGCTCAGAATTTGCGCGGTGCTCAGGGCCAGGAGTGCTTTTTGAATCGTCTGGGCACCCATTGCCGGCATCGGCGCTCCGCCAAGCTCGATCGGTACACTGCTGAAAATGCCGGCGGGACCGATGTTGATCCAGTGCCCACCCGCTTGAATCGTGGCGTTGGCACCGCCGTCGATCACCACTTGCTGGCCAGCGCTGACATGGAATTGTCCGCTTGCGTTGAGGGTCTGGCTGTTGACCCTGATGGAGCGATCACCGTGAACGTGCAGGTTGTCGTTCGCACTGATGACCGCACTGCGCTGGTTTCCCACCTGAATGTGGATGTCGTTCAACACATGCTGCGTCCAGTTTCGCTGGGCCCGCAGGAAGATTTCCTCGGCGCCTTGGCGATCCTCGATGCGCAACTCGTTGTATCCGCCGCCACCGGGACTGCTTTGGCTGCGGAAAATACTGCGGGTTTTGTCCGCTGGCAGGTCGAGCGGTAGTGGGGTCGCGGCGTTCGGCAGGCAAGCCATCACCAGCGGCTTATCCGCATCCGCATCGATGAATCCCACCAGCACTTCCATGCCGACTCGCGGAATCAGAACGGTGCCGTACCTGTCATGCGCCCAACCGGTGGCGACGCGTAACCAGCAACTGGAATGCTCGTTGGGCTGACTCTCGCGATCCCACAACAGTTGAACCTTGACCCGCCCGAACTCGTCGCAGTGGATTTCGCTGTCAGTCGGGCCAGTGACGACGGCAGGCTGATAACCGGGAACATGAGGCTTTTCAATCAACGGCGGGCGAAACGAAACGTCCCACGGCGTTGCCAGAAAGGTATTGCGATAACCCTGGAAATCTTCATGGTTGCTGCTGGCCGTCTCTTCCAGCACTTGCGGCTGACGGCCATGGTGTTCGATCTGGGTAATCAGCCACAGGTCATTCCATTCCTGACGCGGATGCTCACCGAGCTGTAGGAAATGCCCGCTCACTAACGCGGATTGATCACTGCTTCCTTCGGCCTGACGATAATCGGCACCGTGACGTTCCAGGGCCCGTTGAGCGAGACGCCTGCCAGATTCGCGATCGGCAAATTGGCCGGGAAACCGGTAATCCTCCAGCGCCGGCCGTTGCTCGCTGTCGCTGCGGCTTTCAAGTAGCAGGTGCGGTTTGTGAAAGTCGTAATCGCGACGGATGACCGCAGTCGTACGGGTTTCCAAACGTACGTTGAAGCGCTTGATCGCCGGCGCTTCCGCCACCATTCCGCTGCCTTGCAGGTACGGCGTCAGCTCAGGCAAACGCGGAAACACCGTTTGATCATCACCAAACACCAGCAAATGCCCATCGGTGCTGTGCTGGAAGTGGTAGTGAATGCCAATTTCGGCACACAACCGCTGGATGAACGCCAGATCGCTTTCCGCGTATTGCACGCAGTACTCGCGCTCGGGGTAGTCACTGCCAAGCCGAAACTCGAAGGCATCGCGCTGGATGCCATGATCCTTGAGAACCTGCGCAATGATCGTCGGTACACTTTTGTGCTGGAAGATCCGCTGATTGATGCGCTGACCGAGGTAGGTCAGACGCGGCGCCAGGCTGATCTGATAACGCGTCAGACGTTTACCGGAATCGCCTTGGCCCACGCGATAAATCAGACCGTGGATGCCGCAACCTTGCGCATCGAAACTCAGAAAAGCCTGACGATGCAGGAGGCTTTCGAGGTCGAGGTCCGACCGTTCGCTGACCAGTTCCAGGTCAAATCGGTAAGGCTGGCTGATGGCTTCCTTGCCGGTGAACTCAAGTACCTTGAGTTCATTCTGGTTGCCGTCGACGGTCAGCGTGAAGCGCGGTTGATTGGCGAGAGCGAACATCCGATGTGTCTCTGCAGAATGAAGGCGGGCAATTCTGCATGAGCGACAAGGGGTGGCGACGAAGGGACAGGAAACTCAGATTTGTCGGGTTTTTTTAGAGATTTTTCCTTCGAAAATCGGGGTGTTTGGCTACAGACATTTCTTCGGGAAGGTCGGGGTTGAATTGAAGGACGCCTTCGCGGGCAAGCCTCGCTCCTACAGGACCTACGCGATCTCTGTAGGAGCGAGCCTTGCCCGCGAAGGCGTCAGTAAAACCAATGAAATTTCCCGGCAGACAAAAAAACGGCCCGCCTCCAAAGGAAGCGGGCCGTTTTCATGTTCGGCAAAAGGTCAGAGCCTCAGCTCATCCCGATCACTTGTTCAGGCGGAAATCAGCCTCGGCAGCGGCAAAGCGCTGAAGCATGCCGTGAGTCGGCGTGCCCAGTTTGCTGACGATGTAGATCGCCAGGCTGGCGAAGATGAAACCAGGGATGATTTCGTACAGACCCAGCAGCTCGAAGTGTTTCCACACGATCACAGTGATCGCGCCGACCAGGATGCCGGCCAGTGCGCCGTTGCGGGTCATGTCTTTCCAGATCACGGAGATCAGGACGACCGGACCGAACGCAGCACCGAAACCTGCCCAGGCGTAACTGACCAGACCCAGTACGCGGTTTTCCGGGTTAGCGGCCAACGCGATGGCGATCAGGGCAACCAGCAGCACCATGGCGCGACCGACCCAGACCAGTTCAACCTGGGAAGCGGTTTTGCGCAGGAAGGTTTTGTAGAAGTCTTCGGTCAGGGCGCTCGAGCACACCAGCAGTTGGCAGCTCAAAGTACTCATCACGGCAGCCAGGATGGCCGACAGCAGTACACCGGCGACCCATGGGTTGAACAGGATTTTGGCCAGTTCGATGAACACGCGCTCGTGGTTTTCGGTCACAGGACCGGCCACCTCAGGGTGCGCCGAGAAGTAAGCGATACCGAAGAAACCAACAGCCACGGTGCCGCCCAGGCACAGGATCATCCAGGTCATGGAGATACGGCGAGCGTTAGCGATCGACTTGACCGAATCCGCCGCCATGAAACGCGCCAGGATGTGCGGCTGGCCGAAGTAGCCCAGGCCCCAGCCCATCAGCGAAATCACGCCGATGAAGGTGGTGTTTTTCAGCATATCGAAGTTGCTGGCGTCTTGCGCTTCGATGGCCAGGAACGTGGTGTCGACGCCGCCGGTGGCCAGCAGCACGATGATCGGCGTCAGCAACAGGGCGAAGATCATCAGCGTGGCTTGTACGGTGTCAGTCCAGCTTACTGCCAGGAAACCGCCGACGAAGGTGTAGGCAATCGTCGCCGCAGCACCGGCCCACAGCGCTGTCTCGTAGGACATGCCGAAGGTGCTTTCGAACAGACGGGCGCCGGCCACGATGCCGGAAGCGCAGTAGATGGTGAAGAACACCAGGATCACGACCGCAGAGATGATCCGCAGCAGACCGCTTTTGTCTTCGAAACGGCTGGAGAAGTAATCCGGCAGGGTCAACGCATCGCCGTTGTGCTCGGTCTGCACGCGCAGACGGCCGGCGACGAACAGCCAGTTCAGGTAAGCACCGACGATCAGGCCGATGGCGATCCAGCTTTCAGACAGACCGGACATGTAGATGGCGCCCGGCAGGCCCATCAACAACCAGCCGCTCATGTCCGAGGCGCCGGCGGACAATGCAGTCACGACGCTGCCCAGGCTGCGACCGCCCAGAATGTAGTCAGAAAGGTTGTTGGTGGAGCGATAGGCCATGAAGCCGATCAGCACCATTGCTGCGATGTAGATCACGAACGTGATCAGGGTTGGATTGCTTACGCTCATTAAGTTACGCCCTGGCTTTGTTTTTATGTAGCGGCGGTTTTTGTTAACCGCTCGCAAACGACGACGTTTGGCAGACGATTGTGGATCCCGCGCATTTATGACTGATGTTTCCCCAGGAAAGCCATCAGCCGGTGCACCTGTCTTTTTTGACCGGTTGCACCTTGGCCGCGAATGCTATTCAACAAAGCAAATAAGGTGCAACCCATTTCTTGAGAATAAGTTGCACCTAGTCGGATTTACCCGAAAAAAGGTGGTTTTTGCTTCCTTTTAGCGCAGTGAACGACCGTTGCTAGAATTAAAAGCACCAAGCAAGTGCGGTACGTTCGTACCGGAATTTATTTCCTGACGAGCTGCTTATTATTCCGACAAAAAAAGGGTTGCACCCGGTTGCACCTCAAAGATTGCCCAGCTAATCTTGCGGCCAGCTGATGCCACGCGGTCGTGGCAAACATGAGGATAAAAATATGGCTACCACCACCCTTGGGGTCAAACTTGATGACCCGACCCGCGAGCGCCTCAAGGCCGCCGCGACCTCGATTGATCGCACGCCGCACTGGCTGATCAAGCAGGCAATTTTCAATTACCTGGAAAAACTCGAGGGTGGTGCAACCCTGACCGAGCTGAACGGCCTGACCGCCAAAGAGGCTGACGACAGTGGCGAAGTCCATGTCGACCACGCGCACCAGTGCTTCCTCGAATTCGCCGAAAGCATCCTGCCGCAATCGGTGCTGCGCGCTTCGATCACCGCTGCTTACCGTCGCCCTGAGCCGGAAGTGGTGCCGATGCTGATCGAACAGGCTCGCTTGCCGGTCGCCATGGCCGAAGCCACCAATAAGCTGGCTGCCTCGATTGCCGAGAAACTGCGCAATCAGAAGAGCGCCGGCGGCCGTGCCGGGATTGTTCAGGGCCTGTTGCAGGAATTTTCCCTGTCGTCCCAGGAAGGCGTAGCGCTGATGTGCCTGGCCGAAGCGCTGCTGCGCATCCCGGACAAAGGCACTCGCGACGCACTGATTCGCGACAAAATCAGCACCGGTAACTGGCAGCCGCACCTGGGCAACAGCCCATCGCTGTTCGTCAACGCCGCCACCTGGGGCTTGCTGCTGACCGGCAAACTGGTCGCCACCCATAATGAAGCAGGCCTGACTTCGTCCCTGAGCCGCATCATCGGCAAGAGCGGCGAGCCGATGATCCGCAAGGGCGTCGACATGGCCATGCGCCTGATGGGCGAGCAGTTCGTCACCGGCGAAACCATCGCCGAAGCCCTGGCCAACGCCAGCAAGTTCGAAGCCAAAGGCTTCCGCTATTCCTACGACATGCTGGGTGAAGCCGCACTCACCGAGCACGACGCCCAGAAGTACCTGGCCTCGTACGAACAAGCCATCCACTCAATCGGCAAAGCGTCCCACGGTCGTGGGATCTATGAAGGCCCGGGCATTTCCATCAAGTTGTCGGCACTGCACCCGCGTTACAGCCGTGCGCAGTACGAGCGCGTGATGGACGAGTTGTACCCGCGCCTGTTGTCGCTGACCCTGCTGGCCAAGCAATACGACATCGGCCTGAACATCGACGCCGAAGAAGCCGACCGCCTCGAGCTGTCGCTGGATCTGCTGGAACGCCTGTGCTTCGAGCCGCAACTGACCGGATGGAACGGCATCGGTTTCGTGATCCAGGCCTATCAGAAGCGTTGCCCGTACGTGATCGATTACGTGATCGACCTGGCTCGTCGCAGCCGTCATCGCCTGATGATCCGCCTGGTAAAAGGCGCGTACTGGGACAGCGAAATCAAGCGTGCCCAGGTCGAAGGCCTGGAAGGCTATCCGGTCTACACCCGCAAGGTGTACACCGACGTTTCCTACATCGCCTGCGCGCGCAAACTGCTGTCGGTGCCGGAAGTCATCTATCCGCAGTTCGCCACGCACAACGCCCACACCCTGTCGGCCATTTACCACATCGCGGGTCAGAACTATTACCCGGGCCAATACGAGTTCCAGTGCCTGCACGGCATGGGTGAACCGCTGTACGAACAGGTTGTAGGAAAAGTTTCCGAAGGCAAGTTGAACCGTCCGTGCCGCGTGTACGCTCCGGTCGGTACTCACGAAACACTGTTGGCGTACCTGGTGCGTCGCCTGCTGGAAAACGGTGCGAACACCTCGTTCGTCAACCGCATCGCCGACCAATCCATTTCGATCCAGGAGCTGGTGGCCGATCCAGTGGCCAGCATCGAGCAGATGGCGACGCTGGAAGGCGGCTTCGGCCTGCCACACCCGCGTATTCCGCTGCCGCGTGATCTTTATGGTACCGAGCGCGCCAACTCCAGCGGCATCGACATGGCCAACGAACATCGTCTGGCTTCGCTGTCCTGCGCCCTGCTGGCCACCGCTCACAACAGCTGGAAAGCCGCGCCGATGCTCGGCTGCATCTCCAGTACTGAAACGCCTGCACCGGTATTGAACCCGTCCGACTTGCGCGACGTCGTTGGCCACGTGCAGGAAGCGAGCGTCGAAGACGTCGACAACGCGATCCAGTGCGCCCTTAACGCTGCGCCGATCTGGCAGGCCACCCCGCCCGCCGAACGCGCCGCGATTCTGGAACGTGCCGCCGATTTGATGGAAGGCGAGATCCAGCCGCTGATGGGCCTGCTGGCTCGCGAAGCCGGCAAGACCTTCGCTAACGCCATCGCTGAAGTGCGCGAAGCCGTGGACTTCCTGCGTTATTACGCGGTGCAGGCGCGCAACGATTTCACCAACGACGCCCACCGCCCGTTGGGTCCGGTGGTCTGCATCAGCCCGTGGAACTTCCCGCTGGCGATCTTCAGTGGTCAGGTGGCTGCTGCTTTGGCCGCCGGCAACCCGGTACTGGCCAAGCCTGCAGAACAAACCCCGCTGGTCGCCGCTCAAGCCGTACGCCTGTTGCTCGAAGCCGGGATTCCGGAAGGCGTGCTGCAACTGCTGCCGGGCCGTGGCGAAACCGTTGGCGCCCGTCTGGTCGGTGACGATCGGGTCAAAGGCGTGATGTTCACCGGTTCCACCGAAGTCGCTCGCTTGCTGCAACGCAACGTCGCCGGTCGCCTGGATGCACAGGGTCGTCCGATTCCGCTGATCGCTGAGACTGGCGGCCAGAACGCGATGATCGTCGACTCCTCGGCATTGACCGAACAGGTTGTGATCGACGTGGTGTCCTCGGCCTTCGACAGCGCCGGTCAACGTTGCTCGGCTCTGCGTGTACTTTGCTTGCAGGAAGATTCCGCTGACCGTGTCATCGAAATGCTCAAGGGCGCCATGGCTGAATGCCGCCTCGGCAACCCGGAGCGCCTGTCCGTGGACATCGGCCCGGTGATCGACGCCGAAGCCAAGGCGGGCATCGAGAAGCACATCCAGGCCATGCGTGACAAAGGTCGCACCGTGTACCAGGTGGCCATCGCCGATGCTGAAGAAGTCAAACGCGGCACCTTCGTGATGCCGACGCTGATCGAACTGGAAAGCTTCGATGAGCTGCAACGCGAGATCTTCGGTCCAGTGCTGCACGTGGTTCGCTACAAGCGCAAGGACATCGACCAACTGATCGGCCAGATCAACGCTTCCGGCTACGGCCTGACGCTGGGCGTGCACACGCGCATCGACGAAACCATCGCCAAGGTGATCGACAACGTCAATGCCGGTAACGTCTACGTGAACCGCAACATCGTTGGCGCCGTGGTCGGCGTGCAACCGTTCGGTGGCGAAGGCCTGTCGGGTACTGGTCCGAAGGCCGGTGGTCCGTTGTACCTGTACCGCCTGCTGTCGACGCGTCCTACCGATGCGATCGAACAATCCTTCGCTCGTGGCGACGCCGTCACTGCACCGGATGTTCGTCTGCGTGACGCCATGAGCAAACCGCTGACCGCGCTGCAAGCCTGGGCCGACAGCAACAAGTTCAGCGACCTGAGCACGCTGTGCGTTCAATTCGCGGCGCAATCGCAAAGCGGGATCACCCGTGTTCTGGCCGGCCCGACCGGCGAGCGCAACAGCTATGCCATCCTGCCGCGTGAACATGTGCTGTGCCTGGCGGAAGTCGAAGGCGATCTGCTGACTCAACTGGCTGCGGTTTTGGCGGTAGGTGGTTCGGCGGTGTGGCCGGAAGCTGACTTGACCAAGGCACTGTTCGCACGTCTGCCGAAGGAAATTCAGGCGAAGATCAAACTGGTTGCCGACTGGAACAAGGACGAAGTGGTGTTTGATGCGGTTCTGCATCACGGCCATTCCGATCAGCTGCGCGCGGTTTGCCAGCAAGTGGCCAAGCGTGCCGGGGCGATTGTCGGGGTTCATGGGTTGTCCCAGGGCGAGACCAACATTGCGCTGGAGCGTCTGGTGATCGAGCGGGCGTTGAGTGTTAACACGGCTGCGGCGGGTGGTAATGCCAGCTTGATGACTATCGGCTAAACGAAACAAGACTTGGTGCCCGCAATAGGCACCTGGTTTACGCAATACCTGTGGGAGCGGGCTTGCCCGCGATAACGATGTATCAGTCACCTTAGATGTTGACTGGTCTGACGCCATCGCGGGCAAGCCCGCTTGTGTCTAGATCTAGGAATAAGCTCTGGGGTGAGAGGGGTGAATGGCAAGCTGTGAGTCCGCGGTGCTTAAAGCACGTGTGGGAGCCAAGCTGCCATTCACCTTTCCACTCTGGCCCATAAGCCCGAACAGTTGGACGAGCAGCCACTCGAAATCACAAGCGTGGGCAAAGCCAGAGCGCTCTCACTCCTGAGTGTAAGAGGGTTTTGCCATGATTTCCTGGGTCGGCATCGATATCTCCAAATCAAACCTCGTTGTTTGGGTTCAACCAGACGGTGAAGGTTTTGAGCTTTCAAACACCTCAGAAGGCTGTGTTGAGCTTCTTCAGCGCTTGAGCCAGTACGAGGTTGGCCGAGTTCTGCTGGAGGCCACGGGAGGCTACGAGCGCAAGGTCATGGCCGCATTGCTAGGTGCCAACTTCAATGTCCTCAGGATCAATCCTCGCCGGGCCAGGGCTTTCGCCGTGGCGATGGGCAAAAATGCCAAGACCGATCTGATCGATGCAGCTGTGTTGGCCGATTTCGCCGAGGTCTTGAAGATGGACGGCGACAAGGTCATTTCGCCTGAGCGTGAAGCGTTGCGCGAGCTGGTTCAGCAACGCGAGCACTTCGTACAGCAACGGGACGACAATAAGCGCCGGCTTCAGCAGGCTCAGCTACCCGCTGTTGTGGCGGCAATCAAAGGCCATATTCATTACCTGCAAGTTCAGATCAAGCAGCTCGATAAAACCATCCACCAGAGCATGCACGACCTGGACGCAGAAAAAACCGAGCGGCTCATCTCTGTTAAAGGTATCGGCACGGTCGCCACTGCCAGTTTGCTGGTTTACTTGCCCGAATTGGGCAAGCTTGACCGTCGCCAGGTCGCCGCACTGGCAGGAATTGCACCCTGCAACGATGACAGCGGCAATCACAGCGGGAAACGCCAAATCTATGGTGGAAGAGCCCGTGTGAGGCGTGCGCTTTACATGTCCTGCTGGGTAGTGATCCGCTATCAAGCTGACTTTAAAGCACGCTATGACGCTCTTCGGGCGCGAGGCAAGAGCGCGAAGGTCGCGCTCATCGCCTGCATGCGAATATTACTGATCAGACTGAATGCCATGCTGAGAGACGGCACCGAATGGCGCTGACGAATGGCAGGGTGAAGACAGTTGCTCCCACAGTTGCTTGTGGCGCCTGCTAAGTCGCTGCTCTGCTCCACCATCACGCTTATCAATCATCCTGTTCAGCCTCTATTCCCACGCCTAGACTCGGTCCATCCCAAAAAAAGGTAGGCCGCCATGTCCGAGACGTTGCTCAGTTCCCGCAATCTGGCTTTCGAGCTGTATGAAGTCCTCGACGCCGAAGGCCTGACCCAGCGTGAGCGTTTCGCCGAGCACAATCGCGAGACCTTCGACGCCGCCCTCGGCACCGCCCGCAGCATTGCCGAGAAGTTCTTCGCCCCACACAACCGCAAGGGAGACGAGAACGAGCCGCGCTATGAGGACGGTCAGGCGATTCTGATTCCGGAAGTGAAACCGGCGGTGGATGCCTTCCTCGAAG
This sequence comes from Pseudomonas hormoni, assembly GCF_018502625.1. NCBI lineage: Bacteria > Pseudomonadati > Pseudomonadota > Gammaproteobacteria > Pseudomonadales > Pseudomonadaceae > Pseudomonas > Pseudomonas hormoni. Next base: position 6,205,227 of record NZ_CP075566.1, on the reverse strand, counting down.
CCGGTTTCCTCAACGCCGCGCGCAGTTTCGACGCTGGCGGCATGCAACTTCCTACGTTGTTGTCCCAGGCCTGCTTCGCGCACTTTCAGTCGGCCAACGCGGCATCGACGTCGTACCCGTTTTTGACCATGGGCGCGGCGAACCTGATCGAAAGCTTCGGCACCGAAGAGCAGAAACAACGCTTCCTGCAACCGATGATCGACGGCCGCTTTTTCGGCACCATGGCGTTGACCGAACCCCATGCCGGTTCGTCGCTGTCGGATATTCGTACGCGCGCGGAGCCCGCGTCTGACGGTACTTATCGCCTCAAGGGCAACAAGATTTTCATCTCCGGCGGCGATCACCCGCTGTCGGAAAACATCGTGCACATGGTGCTGGCCAAGCTGCCGGACGCTCCGGCCGGGGTGAAGGGGATTTCGCTGTTTATCGTGCCCAAATTCCTGGTCAACGATGACGGCAGCCTGGGCAAGCGCAATGACGTGTTGCTGGCCGGTCTGTTCCACAAGATGGGCTGGCGCGGCACCACCTCTACGGCGCTGAACTTCGGCGACAACGGCGAGTGCGTCGGTTACCTGGTGGGCAAGCCGCACCACGGTTTGAGCTACATGTTCCAAATGATGAACGAGGCGCGGATCGGCGTTGGCATGGGCGCGGTGATGCTCGGTTACGCCGGTTATCTGTATTCGCTGGAGTACGCCCGCGAGCGCCCACAGGGCCGCGTGCCGGACAGCAAAGACCCGAACACCGCGCCGGTGGCGATCATTCAACATGCTGACGTCAAACGCATGTTGCTGACTCAGAAAGCCTACGTCGAAGGCTCGTTCGACCTCGGCCTATATGCGGCGCGACTGTTTGATGACACCACGACACTGGAGACCGAAGCCGAGCGCAAACAGGCGCATGAGCTGCTGGATTTGCTGACGCCGATCGTCAAATCCTGGCCATCGGAGTTTTGCCTGAAGGCCAACGAACTGGCGATCCAGATTCTCGGCGGTCACGGTTACACCCGTGAGTACCCGGTCGAGCAGTATTACCGCGACAACCGTCTGAACCCGATTCATGAAGGCACCCACGGCATTCAGTCGCTGGATCTGCTGGGTCGCAAACTGGCGCAGAACGGTGGCGCGGGGCTCAAGCAACTGATCCGCCTGATCGCAAATACTGCCGAGCGCGCTCATGCTTACGAATCGTTAACCCCGTTGCGTGAACCACTGGAGAAACTGGTGGCACGCCTGCAAACCGTGACCATCGGGCTGCTGACCGATCTGGGGCAAGGCAAGGTCAACAGCAGCCTGGCGAACTCGGCGCTGTATCTGAAAGTGTTCGGACACACAGTGATTGGCTGGCGCTGGCTGGAGCAGGCGATTCGCGCCGAGGAAGGGTTGGCCAAGGGGAATGCGGCGGATGTGGGCTTCTATAAGGGCAAACTGCAGGCGGCGCGGTATTTCCTGACCTGGGAAGTGCCAGGTTGCCACCATGAATTGGCGATTCTTGAGGCGCGGGATGATGTATGCCTGGGGATGCAGGATGAGTGGTTTTAACTAAAGCCTTGTAGTGCTGCTGAAATCCAATCGCGAGCAGGCTCGCTCCCACAGGGATCTCTGTCGGTCACAGATAATGTGATCAACACACAAATCCTGTGGGAGCGAGACCGGCTTGCCGGCGATGGCGTCAGCACAACCAACACATCACTTCAGTTTGAAACCACCCATCTGCCGCGCCAGATCATCCGCCAACCGCTGCAGCGTTTGACAGTCCTCACGGCACGCTCTCACTTCGCCTGCCGTCGCCCGCGCCAGATCTGAAATCCCCTGCACATTGCGGTTTATCTCTTCCGTCACCGCCGACTGCTCTTCCGTCGCGGTCGCCACCTGATGGTTCATATCGCTGATGCGCTCGACCTGCCCGGTAATCGCCGTCAACGACGCCCCGGTGCGCTGGCTCGATTCAACCCCGGTGCCGGTCGCGGCTTGCCCGGTGTGCATCGACGACACCGCATTCTCCGCGCCTTGCTTGAGGCTGCCGATCATCTGCTGAATCTCATCGGTGGACGACTGTGTGCGTCGGGCCAAGGTCCGGACTTCATCCGCCACCACCGCAAATCCACGGCCCATATCCCCGGCCCGCGCCGCTTCGATGGCCGCGTTAAGCGCCAGCAAGTTGGTTTGCTCGGAAATCCCGCGAATCACCGCCAACACCTGATCGATGGACGCCACCTGATTGGCCAACTCGCCTACCGCGCTAGCGGCGTGGCCAATTTCATCGGACATGCTTTCAATATGCCGTATCGAACCGCCGACCACTTCCCGCGCCTGCATCGCCTCATCGCGAGCATTCTGCGAAGCAACCGCCGCGTTGCCGGCGTTCTGCGCAATTTCCTGCACAGTCAGGCCCATCTCGTGGACGGCGGTGGCGACCATGTCGGTCATTTCCTGCTGGCGGCCGGAACGCTCGGCAGTGTTGTCCACCACCCGCGCCACTTGGCCGACGGCCGTGCGCAAGCGCTCGCTGGTGGTCAGCACTTCGCCGATCATCTCGCGCTGGCTGTCGAGGAATCGATTGAAACCGCGCGCCAGGTCACCCAGCTCATCGGCGCGGCTGGAATCTAACCTGTGGGTCAAATCTCCACCACCGCTACCGATGGCTACCAGCGCCGCTGTTACCTGACGGATCGGACGCACCAGGCCACGGGCCAGCAACACCACCAGCAACAGGCACACCAACGCCACCGCCAGGCCGATGCCGCTGCTCATCCACATGGCGCGGCGGGCTTCGGCGTAGATCTGCGACTGTGGCACTTCGGCCACCAGGGTCCAGCCCAGATCCCGCAGCGGCAGGCTCAACGCCAGATAATCTTCGCCATCGCGCACGAAGCTACTGTTGGTGGCAACTTTTTGACCCATGACTGTTTGCGCCGCCGGCACACCGATTTGCTCGGCCAGTGTCCGTTTGCCGCTGAACTGCGCCTCGGGATGAACCTGGATCAAACCGTCGGAACGCACGAGATAGACCTTGCCGCGTTCACCAAAGTTGAAGTTGTGGATCAACTCCGACAGCTCTTTCATGCTCAACCCAAGCCCGGCAACGCCCACGACTTTGCCGGCCTGCTCGACTTTGAGGTCGATGAACAGCGCCAATTCTCCGGTCGCGGTGTCATTGTCGATATTGAGGGTGCGCGGCTGGTTGCTGTCGAGGAACGAGTAGAACCAGGCGTCTTTGGGGTTGGAACGGCTGAGGGTCCGGTCCAGGCCTTTTTCAGTGAAGTAGTGGTTTGAAGCGGTGCCGACGATCAGCGCGGTAAAGGCTTTGTGTTCGGCGCGGATGCCCTCCAGGTACTCCACGAACGTGGCGGTCTGGGCGCTGTTTTCACCTCCGGCCAGCCAGTCGCGCACCATGCTGTTGCTGGCGATGTCCTTGGCGGCGGTGAGGGGTTGCACGAGGATGCGCTCGATGTCGTTGCGCATCGCTTCGATGCTCGACGGCAGCGCTTGTTCGACCAGATAGCGCTGGGCGAGACGGTTGACCACGAGGGTATAAATGCCAACCACGATCAGAATACTGACCAGCAGGGCGGTGCCCATACTGAGGATCAACTGCCATTGAATACTGCGACGCCAGAACTTCATGGAGCACCCCCAAAGAATAAGAGGCTGAAACACTGCAACAGCCATGCCGATTGTATACAACGCAATCGACAATCTATTCTTTGGTTGTGCGCAAAGCCGATCAGGCCTGATTGATCGTCTTGGAGATCACTTCAACCGTGGCGCTGACTTGCTCTTGGTAACGGTCGAGTTCGAGCTTGTGCTGCTTTTGCATTTCGATCTGCTGCGAGCACAGATTCATCGCGGCCAGCACCAGCAAGCGGTCACCGATCAGCGTCGGGTACTTTCTTTTGGTGTCGGCCAAAGCGGCTTTCAACATCATTGCGGCGTCCAGCAGGGTTTGCTCTTCCCCGGCCGGCGCCTTGATCGAATAGTCCTCCCCCAGGATCGAGACGACTTTTACCCCTGCGGCGCCGACACTCATGCGCTGACCGGGCCGGCGCTGACGCGTTCAACCAGGGCCTGAATGCGGGCGGCGGTGGCGCCTTGTTTTTCTTCCTGTTCCATCAGGCTCAGTTGCAGGCTTTCGTTTTCATCCTTGGCCTGGGCCAATTCTGCGCTCAGGGTCTGGTTGGTGCCGAGCAGGCTCTGATTCTGTTGAACAAGGTCGCTGACCAGCTGTTCCAATTGGCTTAGGGATGCTTCCAACATTTTGATTTTCCAGGCATTTTCAAAGGGCGCGTACGATAAAGAAAAGTCACCACGGATGCCAGGGTTATTGGGGCGCAAGGCCTTGATTTTGCTGGCGGGTGACCTTCCTCGCGAACTTTAAAGACTGTGATTGGCGGATCTGGTTCCTGCACTTCGTCGCCATAGGTCAAAACCAACGCGCCTACCCCTGTAGGAGCGAAGCTTGCTCGCGAAGGACGTTAACGATAACGCGTTCTGTCTGAATGAACCCGGTGCCTGGACGTTCTTCGCGAGCAAGCTTCGCTCCTACAGATAGGGCCCTGGCTGCGACAAATACGCACAGGCACTCAAGACTTTAGTCGTATGACCGATAAGTCATCCATACGTCAGTCCCAGCGCCGCACGGCTGCGCTCTTTTCGGTAAACACCATGTCCCTTCGTAATATGAATATCGCGCCGCGGGCGTTCCTCGGCTTCGCTCTGATTGGCGGTTTGATGCTGGTTCTGGGGGTGTTTGCCTTGAACCAGATGAGCAAGATTCGCGGTGCCGGTGAAGACATCGCTTCCATGAGCGTACCGAGCATCAAAAGCCTCGATGACTTCACTCAACTGACCCTGCGTCTGCGGGTGCTGTCCTATCGTTTGCTGGTAAACCGCGAACCTGATGTCCAGCAGAAAACCATGGAACTGTTCGACCTGCGCAACCAGCAGATCCGCGACGCCCAAAAAATCTACGAGCCGCTGATAGATGATCCGCAAGAGCGCGCCGCCTATGACAAGTACGTGCAGTTGCTGGGGCAGTATCGCCAACTCGAAGAGCGCATGAAGACGTTCTCGCGCAACAATCAGGTCGACGATCTGCGCAAGCTGTTGAACACCGAGTTGCTCTCCAACTCTGAAGAAGTCAACGCGGCCCTCGCGAAGCTGCTTGAGATCAACACCCAGCAGATCGACAAAACCGATCGCGATGCAGGCGACCAGTATTCGATGTCCTTCAATCTGGTGATCACCTTGCTGGTCATCGCCACCGGCCTGACCGTGCTGTTTGCCTGGTTGCTGACCAACAGCATCACCAAACCGATCGCCAATGCCTTGAGCGCCGCCGAAGAAATCGCCGAAGGCAACCTGACCCGCCCGATCACCGTTGATGGCGAAGACGAAGCCGGTCGTTTGCTGGGGGCGATGGCGAAGATGCAGGACAAGCTGCGCGACACCCTGCAGCGGATTTCCGGCTCGGCCACGCAACTGGCCTCTGCCGCCGAAGAGCTCAACAGTGTCACCGACGAAAGCGCCCGTGGCCTGACCCAACAGAACAACGAAATCGAACAGGCCGCCACCGCCGTCAACGAAATGACCAGCGCCGTGGAAGAAGTGGCGCGCAACGCGGTGAGTACGTCCGAAGCCTCTAAGAACGCCACCACCTCGGCCGGCGATGGCCGTGATCTGGTTCAGGAAACCGTCAGCGCCATCGAACGCATGAGCGCCGATGTGCAGAGCACCGCCACGTTGATTGGCGACCTGGCGAACGAATCCCGTGACATCGGCAAGGTGCTGGACGTGATCCGCGGCTTGGCCGACCAGACCAACCTGCTGGCGTTGAACGCGGCGATCGAAGCCGCTCGTGCGGGTGAAGCCGGGCGTGGTTTTGCGGTGGTGGCGGATGAGGTTCGTGCCCTGGCGCATCGCACCCAGCAGTCGACCAGTGAAATCGAACGGATGATCGGCAGCATTCAGAGCGGCACCGAACACGCTGTGGATTCGATGCGCAACAGCACCGAGCGTGCCGAGTCGACCCTGAACATCGCCCGTGGTGCCGGCCTGTCGCTGGACACCATCAACAGCGCCATCGTCGAAATCAACGAACGCAACCTGGTCATCGCCAGCGCGGCTGAAGAACAGGCGCAAGTGGCTCGGGAAGTGGATCGCAACCTGGTGAACATCCGCGACTTGTCGGTGCAATCGGCGACCGGGGCCAATCAGACGAGCGCGGCGAGCAATGAGTTGTCGCGGTTGGCGCTGGACCTGAACAACATGGTTGGGCGATTCAGCCTGTAACGGCTAACACTGCCTCTGTGCCGAGGGAGCTTGCTCCCGCTGGGTTGCGTAGCGACCCCAAAACAGCATCCGCGTTCCTTCAGAAAGTACGCGGATGCAGGGTTTGCGACTGCTCCGCAGCCGAGCGGGAGCAAGCTCCCTCGCCACAGGACTGCGCTCGACCTATAGATGTAGTTCGCTCCTTCAAAAACCTTTTTGACAGCATCACATTTCAACAGGTTAGAATCGCTGGCACGCAGACTGCATGGTCAGTTTGTGCCCGCCTTTCAGCTTTCTGGAGTATTGCCTTTGAATGCGACGACCATCAACAGCCTGTTCTTGATCGGCGCGTTGCTGGTAGGTGCGAGCATTCTGGTGAGCTCACTTTCGTCCCGCCTCGGCATCCCGATTCTGGTGATTATCCTGGCCGTGGGCATGGCGGCCGGCGTCGATGGCGGCGGCATTATTTTCGATAACTACCCAACGGCCTATCTGGTCGGCAACCTCGCGTTGGCGGTGATCCTGCTCGACGGCGGTTTGCGAACCAGGGTGTCGAGTTTCCGCGTGGCGTTATGGCCGGCACTGTCGCTGGCCACGGTCGGCGTACTGATCACCACCGGGCTGACCGGCATGGCCGCGGCGTGGCTGTTCAACCTGAACCTGATTCAAGGCCTGCTGATCGGTGCCATTGTCGGCTCCACGGACGCCGCGGCGGTGTTTTCGCTGCTCGGCGGCAAGGGCCTGAACGAACGGGTCACCGCCAGCCTCGAGATCGAATCCGGCAGCAACGACCCGATGGCGGTGTTCCTCACCGTCACCCTGATCGACATGCTCGCCAGCGGCGAGACCGGCCTGCACTGGAGTCTGCTGGGGCATCTGGTGCGGGAGTTCGGCATCGGCGGCGTGATCGGACTCGGTGGTGGCTGGCTGATGCTGCAACTGGTCAACCGGATCAATCTGGCCACCGGCCTTTATCCGATTCTGGTGATTGCCGGCGGTCTGGTGGTGTTCGCCCTGACCAACGCCCTGCACGGCAGCGGCTTCCTTGCGGTTTACCTGTGCGGCCTGGTGATCGGCAACCGTCCGGTGCGCAGCCGCCACGGCATCTTGCACATGCTCGACGGCATGGCCTGGCTGGCGCAGATCGGCATGTTCCTCGTGCTGGGCCTGTTGGTCACGCCGCATGATTTATTGCCCATCGCCCTGCCCGCACTGGGCCTGGCGCTGTGGATGATTCTGTTTGCACGGCCATTGTCGGTGATGGTCGGCCTGCTGCCGTTCAAGGCCTTCCATGGCCGCGAAAAAGCCTTTATTTCCTGGGTTGGCCTGCGTGGCGCGGTCCCGATCATTCTGGCGGTGTTCCCGCTGATGGCCGGCCTGCCCAACGCTCAGCTGTACTTCAACCTCGCGTTCTTTATCGTGCTGGTCTCGCTGCTGGTGCAGGGCACGAGCCTGCCATGGGTGGCGAAACTGTTGAAGGTGACCGTTCCGCCGGAGCCGGCGCCGATCTCCCGCGCCGCACTGGAAGTGCATGTCACCAGTGAGTGGGAGCTGTTCGTTTATCGCCTCGGCGCTGAAAAATGGTGCATCGGCTCACCCCTTCGCGAACTGAAAATGCCCGAAGGCACGCGCATCGCGGCCCTGTTTCGGGGCCAGCAACTGCTCCATCCGTCGGGTAGTACGGTGCTTGAAGTCGATGATTTGCTGTGTGTTATCGGCCATGAACACAACCTGCCGGCCCTCGGAAAACTGTTCAGCCAGGCGCCGCAACGAGGTCTGGATTTGCGCTTCTTCGGCGACTTCGTACTCGAAGGAGATGCCCAACTGGCCGCGGTTGCTGCCCTGTACGGATTGAAAGTCGAAGGCATCGATCCGGACATGACTCTGGCCCGCTTCATTGCCCACAAAGTGGGCGGTGCGCCAGTAGTCGGTGACCAGGTGGAGTGGAACAACACCATCTGGACCGTCGCGGTCATGGAGGGGAACAAGATCGGCAAAGTGGGCGTCAGATTCCCCGAAGGAAGTCGCCCGGGTCCGGGACTCTTCCTCTAAACTCCACACTTCGTCTCGTTTTCGATCGGTCTCTATGTCAACCCTGCGCACCTTTTTCATCATGGCCCTGCTGGGCTTGAGTCTTTCTGTCGGTACGTTGCAAGCGGCCGAACCGCCGTCCAGCGAAGCCGTGCAGGCAAACCTGGACAAGATCGCCGAGCGCAAACTGCCGGAAGCCGATCAAAAAGCCCTGCAGACCCTGCTGCAAAACACGCTGACCCAGCTCAACAATAAGCGTGACTACGAGCAGAAGCTGACCGATCTCAAGCAGCAACTCGCCACCGCGCCCAAGCAGAACATCGAGAACCAGCGCGAACTGACTCGCCTCAAGGCCACCAGCCTGCCGCCGGTGGCGCAACGCTATACCAAAGAGTCCATTCAGCAGCTGGAACAGATGCTCACCGAGCGCTCGACCCTGCAAAGCAACTTGCAAAAAGCCCTCGCCGAAGCGAACAGCCTGGTCATTACCGCCCAGACCCGGCCTGAACGCGCCCAGGCTGAAATATCCACCAGCCAGACGCGCATCCAGCAGATCAATAACATCCTCAAGGCCGGCAAAGACAACGGCAAGACCTTGAGCGGCGAACAGCGTGACCTGCTCAATGCCGAGCTGGCGGCACTGAACGCGCTGATCCCGCTGCGCCGCCAGGAACTGGCCGGCAACAGCCAGCTGCAGGATCTGGGCAACAGTCAGCATGACTTGCTGACAGAAAAAACCGATCGCCTGGACCGGGAAATCCAGGAGCTGCAAACCCTGATCAACCAGAAGCGCCTGGCCCAATCTCAGGAGACCGTAACGCAGCAGTCCATCGAAGCCCAGAAGTCCGGCAGCAGCGCCCTGCTAGCCACCGAAAGCGCGGCCAACCTGAAGCTTTCCGACTACCTGCTCAAAAGCACTGACCGCTTGAATGTCGTCACCCAGCAGAACCTGCAAACCAAACAGCAGCTGGACAACGTGACCCAGAGCGATTCGGCCCTGGACGAGCAAATCAACGTGCTCAAGGGCAGCCTGCTGCTGTCGAAGATTCTCTACAAACAGAAACAGGGCCTGCCGCGCCTCAAGCTGGACCGTGACCTGGCCGACCAGATTGCCGACATCCGCCTGTATCAATTCGAAGTCAGCCAGCAACGGGAATTGCTCAGCAACCCGGCGGCCTACGTCGACAACCTGCTCTCGACCCAACCGCCCGAGCAAGTCACCCCGCAACTGCGCAAGAGCCTGCTGGAACTGGCCACGACCCGCGCCGACCTGCTGGAGCGGCTGAACCGCGAACTCAGCGCGGTGCTTAACGAATCGATCACGCTGCAACTCAATCAGAAGCAACTGCTCAGCACCGCGCAAAGCCTGCGGGCGACCCTCGATGAGCAGATGTTCTGGATTCCGAGCAACAAGCCGCTCGATCCTGAATGGATGCGCGGCGTGCCGGAGCGTCTGCAACGCCAGGTCGCGACCCTGCCGCTGGCGTCGAGCGTGAGCGAATTGATCGACGGCCTGACACAGCGACCGCTGCTGTTTCTGCCGTTGGTGCTGCTGATTGGTGCCCTGCTGTGGCGACGCAAAAGCCTGTATGCCCGACTGAACAAGGTTCACCAGGACATCGGCCACTTCAAGCGCGACAGCCAGTTGCACACGCCGCAGGCGATCCTGATCAATATTCTGTTGGCATTGCCGGTTGCGCTGGGCCTGGCCTTGTGCGGCCTGGCCTTGCAGATCGACGCCCGCGGGCAAAACGCCAACATGGGCTCGGCATTGCTGCAAATGGCCCAGGCCTGGCTGGTGTTCTACACCGCCTACCGGATCCTCGCGCCGGGTGGCGTGGCCGAACTGCATTTCCGCTGGGAAAAACCCCAGGTCGAATTCCTCCAGGGCTGGGTCCGCCGACTGGGGCTGGTGGTGATGGCCCTGGTTGCCGTGGTGGCGGTTGCCGAACTGCAACCGGCGGCACTGGCCGATGATGTGCTCGGCATGCCGGTGGTACTGACCTGCTACGCGCTGATGGCCTGGCTGCTCAGCCGCCTGCTGATCAGCAGCCCGACGCACGAAAACGCCTCACTGTTCCGCAAAGCGGTCGGGATCATGTTCACCGTCCTCCCCGTCGCGTTGTTCGTGGCGGTGTGCTTCGGCTACTACTACACCGCGCTGAAACTCAGCGACCGCTTGATCAACACCCTTTACCTGCTGATGTTCTGGCTGGTGATCGAAGCCACCTTCGTCCGCGGCCTCAGTGTTGCCGCACGGCGTCTGGCCTATCAGCGAGCGCTGGCCAAACGCCAGGCCGCCAAAGAGGCCGGCGACGGCGAAGCAGTGATCGAAGAGCCGACCCTGGACATCGAAAAGGTCAACGAACAGTCGCTGCGCCTGATTCGTCTGGCGCTGCTGGGCGGGTTCATGGCGGCGCTGTACTGGGTCTGGTCGGACCTGATCTCGGTGTTCTCCTACCTGGACAACATCACCCTTTACGAATACACCAGCGGCACCGGCGCCAACATGAGCATGGTGCCGATCAGCATCGGCGACATGCTCGGCGCGCTGATCATCATCGGCATCACCTTCGCCCTCGCGCGCAACTTGCCGGGGTTGCTGGAAGTCCTGGTGTTGTCGAAGCTGAACCTGGCCCAGGGCAGCGCCTACGCCACCACCACGTTGCTGTCCTACGTGATCGCCGGCGTCGGTTTCGTCTCGACTCTGTCGACCCTCGGCGTGAGCTGGGACAAGTTGCAATGGCTGGTGGCCGCGCTCTCGGTCGGGCTCGGTTTCGGGATGCAGGAGATTTTTGCGAACTTCATCTCCGGCATCATGATCCTGTTCGAACGCCCGGTGCGGATCGGCGACACCATCACCATCGGCAACCTGTCGGGCACGGTGAGCAAGATCCGCATCCGTGCCACGACCATCACCGACTTCGACCGCAAGGACATCATCGTCCCGAACAAGACGTTCATTACCGGGCAACTGATCAACTGGTCCCTGACCGACACCATCACCCGGGTGACCTTGAAGCTCGGCGTCGACTACGGTTCGGACCTGGACCTGGTGAAAGAACTGCTGCTGAAGGCCGCCCGTGATAACCCGCGCGTACTGAAAGACCCGGAACCCCACGTGTACTTCCTGAACTTCGGCGAAAGCACCCTCGACCATGAGCTGCGAATGCACGTACGCGACCTCGGTGACCGCAACCCGGTGCTCGACGAGGTCAACCGGTTCATCAATCGCGAGTTCAAGAAGCAGCACATCAACATCTCGTTCCGGCAGATGGAGGTTTACCTCAAGAACCTTCATGGCGAGGAATACAAAATCGTGCCGATCGAGTCGGAAACCAAAACCATCGGGCCCCGGGCCGATGGCAATCCGCTACAAGAGCCGCCGCCCGCCAAGCTCGACTAACCGCCCTGTCCCTAGCAGAATGCTCGGACATTCTGCTGGAGATGGCCGGTGAAAGCCCTCGACGAACTGACCTTCGATAACCGCTTCGATCGCCTGGGCGATACGTTTTCCACCCACGTGCTGCCCGAGCCCATCGACAACCCGCGCCTGGTGGTGGCCAGCCCCGCCGCCATGGCATTGCTCGATCTCGACCCCGCCGTGGCCGAAACCCCGGAGTTCGCCGAGCTGTTCAGCGGCCACAAGCTCTGGGCCGATGCGGTACCTCGGGCGATGGTCTATTCCGGCCATCAGTTCGGTTCCTACAACCCACAGTTGGGCGATGGTCGCGGCCTGTTGCTGGGCGAGGTTTACAACGAGGCCGGCGAGCATTGGGACCTGCACCTCAAGGGTGCCGGCCAGACGCCTTTCTCGCGCATGGGCGATGGACGCGCGGTACTGCGTTCGTCAATCCGCGAGTTTCTCGCCTCCGAAGCCTTGCATGCGCTGAACATCCCGACCACTCGTGCGTTGTGCGTGATCGGCTCCGACACGCCGGTGTGGCGCGAAAAACAGGAGCGCGCCGCCATGGTCCTGCGCCTGGCGCCGAGCCATGTGCGCTTCGGGCATTTCGAATATTTCTACTACACCAAGCGCCCCGAGAAACAGAAGGAACTCGGCGAACACGTGCTGGCCATGCACTTCCCCGAATGCCTCGAACAACCAGAACCGTACCTGGCGATGTTCCGCGAAATCGTCGAGCGCAATGCCGAGCTCATCGCCAAATGGCAGGCCTATGGTTTCTGCCACGGCGTGATGAACACCGACAACATGTCGATCCTCGGCATCACCTTCGATTTCGGCCCGTTCGCCTTCCTAGATGACTTCGACGCCAATTTCATCTGCAACCACTCCGATGACCAGGGCCGTTACTCCTTCAGCAACCAGGTGCCGATCGGTCAGTGGAACCTCAGCGCTTTGGCTCAAGCCCTGACGCCGTTCATCAGCGTCGAGGCCCTGCGCGAAACCCTGGGTCTGTACCTGCCGCTGTTCCAGGCTCACTACCTGCACCTGATGCGCCGCCGCCTCGGCTTCACCACCGCCGAAGACGACGACCAGAAACTGCTGGAACAGCTGTTGCAACTGATGCAGAACAGCGGCGTCGACTACAGCCTGTTCTTCCGCCGCCTCGGCGATGAATCACCGGAACTGGCCGTTGCCCGATTGCGCGACGACTTTGTCGACATCAAGGGCTTCGATGCCTGGGCCGAGCACTATGTCGCGCGGGTTGCTCGCGAAGGCACGGTTGATCAGGAAGAGCGCCGCACACGCATGCACGCGGTCAATCCGCTGTACATCCTGCGCAACTACCTCGCGCAAAAAGCCATTGATGCGGCGGAAAACGGTGACTATTCAGAAGTTCGCCGGCTGCACGCGGTGCTGAGCAAGCCGTTCGAGGAGCAACCGGGGATGGAAAGCTATGCAGAGCGGCCGCCGGAATGGGGGAAGCATTTGGAGATCAGTTGTTCGTCCTGAACCTGGCTAGATAAAGGTTTCCACTGACGTACCGAAGCGCTCGGCCAACCAACGGATCTGCCGCAGGTTGAGCTGACGCTTGCCGCTCAAGATCTCGGATACTACCGATTGAGTGCCAACACCAGGCAGATCGCTCTGGGTCAAACCGTGCTCCCGCATCAAGTAACCAAGAACATCAGCACCGCTGGCTTCGGGCATGGGGCGATGTTTGTGATCCCATTCCTCTATCCAGTCTCCGATGATGTCGACAAGGCTCATTAGTGGGTGCGACTCGTCATCACCGGTTATTTCGAGCAACTCATCGAGCGCTAGAACCAGCCTGTCGTAGTCGTCTTCGTTTTTTGGTTTGCGCAGCAACGGCGAGACAAACTCCCAGTGCTCAGCCGCCTGCTTGATCAATGCACTCATTCTTTTCCCTCCTTCCATTTTCCTCGGTCATATTCGCGATGATCCAGCACGTGTTTGATGTACAGCTTCTGGCTCCGGTACCTGAAATATGCAATCAAGCGCAGCTTATTTCCCCCGATATCGAATACATGTAACTCCCCAACCTTGTCGGTGGCAGAAAACAACGACTTCATGGCGGCAAAATCACAAGGACTGTTCCGCTTGACCAGTCGATACCAATGGTCAAGCGCAGTTGCTGAATGTGGCCATTTTTCCTTTGAATCCCATATTCGTTTTTCAGAAAACACACGCATGCAATTTCCTTATCGCATTTGCTATGGATGAGTTAACCACAGGGGGCGAATATCGCAAGTTGCGATAATCTTAAACCGACCAGCGGCGCGCCAACGCTCTCCTAGCGTAGATTCGCTGCGCTTGTTCGAACGGTTGAAAATATGAGCAAACGTCTCCAAATCAGGGGGACGGCTTCTTAAAAGGACCACCCCCATGACCGACCCACTCCTCATCCCCTGTCCCCACTGCAACGGCCTCAACCGCATCCCCGCCGAGCGTCTCAACGACCAGCCAAAATGCGGCCGCTGCAAGGCCGAGGTCTTGCTGAGCAAACCGTTCGAGCTGAAACAAGGTGATTACGCCAGTCAGATCAAAGGTGATCTGCCGTTGCTGGTGGACGTGTGGGCGGACTGGTGCGGGCCATGCAAGTCGTTTGCGCCGGTGTTCGAGCAGGCGGCGGGGCAACTGGCGGGCAAGTGCCGGCTGGCCAAGCTGGACAGCGAGGCCAACCAGCAGTTGTCGGCGCAGTTGGGGATTCGCTCGATTCCTAGTCTGATTTTGTTCAAGAACGGCCGGGAAGTGGCGCGCCAGAGCGGGGCCTTCCCGTTACCGCAGTTGATGAGCTGGTTGCGTAGCCAGGGAATCTAAAGCCACCACAAATCAAATGTAGGAGCGAGACCGGCTTGCCGGCGATAGCGGTATTACAGTCAAAACCGATGTCGACTGACACTCCGCCATCGCCGGCAAGCCGGTCTCGCTCCCACAGGGGTTCGGTGTTGTGGCGGGGATCAGGCGTTTTCCAGCAGGTTATGCAACTCGACGAACTGCTGGGTCAATTTATGCCGTGGATCAAGATGGATCAGCGGTGTGTTGGCCTGGTGCGATTCGCGCATGCGCACTGAACTACCCAAATACACCGGCAACACCGGCAGACCTTCGGCAATCAGTTCATCGAGGATTTGCTGCGGCAGGCTGGCGCGAGCCTGGAACTGGTTGACGACAATACCTTCAACTTCCAACCCTTCGTTGTGGTCATCCTTCAATTCTTCGATTTCCGCCAGCAAGCCGTACAGCGCCTGACGCGAGAAGCTGTCGCAGTCGAAGGGAATCAGCACCCGATCAGCGGCAATCAAGGCTGAAACCGCATAAAAGTTCAGCGCTGGCGGGGTGTCGAGGTAGATTCGGTCGTAATCGCCGTCCAGCTCCTCGAGCAATTTGCGCAGCTTGTTGATCTTGTGTTTCGCCTCAAGCTTGGGCTGCAAGTCGGCCAGCTCGGCGGTGGCGGTGATGACGTGGAGGTTGTCGAACGGGGTTTCGTAGATATCAACCTGGTTTTTCTTCGAGAACGGCACCGAAGACAGCGTCTGCTTGAAAAAGTCGGCAATACCCATCGGGATGTCATTACCGGTGAGCCCGGTGAGGTACTGGGTAGAATTGGCCTGAGCGTCGAGATCCACCAGGAGGGTTCGATAGCCCTTGCTGGCACTGACCGCGGCCAGATTGCAGGCAATGCTGGATTTGCCTACGCCGCCTTTCTGATTGAATACCACGCGCCGCATGTCAAAACCTCCGTGTATCAAAGAATGACCGAGTGTAGTAGTCCACGGCGTCGCTTAGCTACCTCGCCAGCACAGGGACTACGCAGTCAGGTGCAAACGCTCACTGAAAAAGCCGCCATCTCGTCCAGAAAAATGCTCCCGGAGCCGACAGACATACGCGACCCGATGTGGATAATGGCCAAACGACATCCACTCACGAACCAATCGGTACATTTCGTTGGGCAAAATGTAACCAGCATTTGCTACGCGCTCGCCGCACCGGGATAATGCGCGCCACTCGGCGCTCGGCGTCACGTCAGGTGAACCGCTGTTTTTTTCGACTCGCCGCGTCAAGAAAGCCCGCAGGGGCGGGATGAATGCCTGTGATCAACTTCAACATCGCCCAATGGCGCGCGTGGGCCCCTGGGCTCGAAAGCGTGGACGATTGGCAGGCCTGGAGCCGACAACCGGTCGCGCTGCCAAGCTGCGATGCCGCCCCCGACGTCTCGTTCCTGCCGGCCATGCAGCGGCGGCGGCTCAGCCGTCTTGCGCGGATGGCGTTCAGTGTCGGCTGGCCGTTGGCCGATGGTCGCCCTGACCTACCGTTGGTCTTTATTTCTCGCCACGGCGAAACCCCGCGCACCTTCGATATCCTCAGCGATCTGGCCGCCGATCAGCCACTGTCGCCGACCCAGTTCAGCCTGTCGGTGCATAACGCGGTCATCGGCCTGTGGTCGATCATGCGCGGCGAAACCAGCGAAATGACCGCCCTGGCCGCCGCCGGCGATGGTCTTGAACACGGCATGCTAGAGGCGGCGGCACTGCTTGCCGAAGGCGCGCCGGCAGTCCTGCTGGTGGTCACCGAAGAGCAGCCGCCCGAAGCCTATTCGGACTGGATCGACGACGTGCCTTTCCCGTACGCGGTGGGTTTGTTGCTGACACCCGGCAACGACTGGCAGCTGTCCCTGAACAGCACTTCGGATGAGTTGTCCAACGCCCACTGGCCCCATGCCCTGAATCTCTTGCGTACCCTGCTCGGCCAGCAGACCACCTGCCAACATGCCTGGAAAAATCGTGTATGGACCTGGCAACGCAACCCGTAAGTGAAAAACACCGCGACGCCTATTACTGGCGTTTGCTGGCCACCGCCGCTAGCTTCACCCTCTTCGGACTGGGCGGGCTGTGCCTGCGCCTGTTGGTTTTCCCGGTGCTGAGCTGCCTGCCCGGCAGCGCACAGACGCATCGGCTACGCGCGCGGCAAACCGTCAGCCGCTGTTTCTGGTTTTTCGTCCGGTTCATGGCCCGCACCGGCGTGCTGACCTACGACATTCAGGGCGCGGAAAAGCTCGGTCGACCCGGGCAGATGATCATTGCCAATCACCCATCGCTGATCGACGTGGTGTTCCTGATCGGCCTGGTGCGCCACTCCAATTGCGTGGTCAAAAGCAGCCTCTGGGAAAACCCCTTTACCCGCGGCCCGCTACGCCGCACCGAATACATCAGCAACGACGGCAGCATGGACATGCTCGATGCTGCGGCCGACGCACTGAAAAGCGGCCAGACCCTGATCATTTTTCCGGAGGGCACCCGCACTCAGCCCGGCGAAACGCCCTCCTTTCATCGGGGTGCGGCGTCGATCGCACTGCGCGGTGCGAAAATCCTCACCCCGGTGATAATCAAGGTCAGCCCGACCACATTGACCAAGGCCGAACCCTGGTATCGGATCCCCAAACGCCGCGTGCACTTCAGTTTCCGGGTCGGGGCCGATATAGACCCACAGGCCTTCGCCGCGCAAGGCCCTGCGCCTCAAGCCTCGCGCAAGCTCAATGACTACCTGCATCACTACTTTATTAAGGAGCTCGCCGAAGATGAGCGAACTACATCGTGAAATCAAAGAACTGATCATCGACGCCCTGGGCCTTGAAGACATCAGCGTCCAGGACATCGGCGACGACCAGACGCTGTTCGGCGAAGGCCTGGGCCTGGACTCCGTCGACGCCCTGGAGCTTGGCCTGGCGATCCAGAAAAAGTACGGCATCAAAATCGACGCCGATGCCAAGGACACCCGCAATCACTTCAGCAACGTGGCGAGCCTTGCGGCGTTCGTCACCGCAAAACAGGCAGCTTGAGACCGGACCATGCAAACTCGTGACGACATTTTTAATACCTTGCGCGATGCCTTGGTCGAACTCTTCGAGCTGGACCCCGAGCGTGTGAGCCTCGACTCCAACTTGTATCAGGACCTGGAAATCGACAGCATTGACGCAGTCGACCTGATCGACCACATCAAGCGCCAGACCGGCAAGAAAATCGCCGCTGAAGAATTCAAAACGGTGCGTACCGTCAGCGACGTCGTCGAGGCGGTCTACCGTCTGGTTCAACCCGCCGCATGAGCCGACTGATCGGCCTTGGCCTGCTGCTGGCGGGCCTGCTGTACCCCTTCGCGGTGTATTTCGGCATGGAACATTTTGCCCCGTGGCAGTTCGGTCTGTTGTTGGGCAGCCTGTGGCTGGCTCGGGCGCTGACGGGCGTGCGCCGGCCAGGAAGCCTGTGGATGGCCACCGTTGCCATCGTGTTTTGCCTGTTGCTGGCCCTGTTCGACAGCCCCGCCATGCTGCGCTGGTATCCCGTGCTGATCAGCGGCTTCATGCTGGTGCTGTTCGGGTTGAGCCTGAAATACGGCCCGCCGATGATCGAACGCCTCGCCCGCCTGCGGGAACCACGCTTGCCGGCCAAAGCGATTCGCTATACCCGCCAGGTCACCATTGCCTGGTGTGTGTTTTTTCTCTGCAACGGTTTGTGCGCCGCCGCCCTGACCCTCTGGGCGCCGCTGAGTTGGTGGATGTTGTACACCGGCCTGATCTCCTATGGATTGATCGGCCTGATGTTTGCCATTGAATGGCTCATACGACAACGGGTACGAGGCCACCCATGAATTGGATAAAACTTGAGCAACTGTTGCTCAAGGCTCAACCGGAACGCGCCGTGACGGCCGATCCGGTGCTGAATCAAGCACAACTGTGCGAACAGGCCCTCAGCCTGGCCGCCGGCCTGCAAGCGCAGGATGTGCGGCGCATCGCCGTGCACCTCGAAGACGCCGCCGACCTGGCGATTGCCCTGCTGGGTGCCTGGCGCGCCGGGGTCAGCGTGCTGCTGCCTGCCGATCTGCAACCGCAAACCCGCCAGCGCTGGTCGAGCGAAGTCGATCTTTGGCTGACGGATCAGGCCGATGATGCGCATCTGAGCGACTATCGCCACGCGCCGCTGACCGCCGCTGCCCTGGACCTGGATCGCTGCACGCTTAGCCTATGCACCTCCGGTTCCAGCGGCGAACCCAAGCGCATCGACAAGACCCTGCGCCAACTGGCCAATGAAGTCGAAGCGCTGGAGCAGCTCTGGGGTGCCGATCTGGGCGAGGCCTGCATCATCGGCAGCGTTGCCACCCAGCACATCTACGGTTTGCTGTTTCGGGTGTTATGGCCGCTGTGTGCCGGGCGTTCGTTTTTGCGCAAGCAACTGGCCTTTCCGGAAGATTTGCAGCGCGCCAGCCGCGAACACCCGGCCTTTGCCTGGGTCGCCAGCCCGGCGCTGCTCAAGCGCATGGGCGACAACCTTGACTGGCCGGCGCTGAGCGCGGTTCGCCGGGTGTTTTCCTCTGGCGGCGCGTTACCCGCCGAGGCTGCACAAAGTCTTCAAAAACGGCTGCAACAGTGGCCGACGGAAATCCTCGGCAGTTCAGAAACCGGTGGCATCGCCTGGCGTCAGGGCAACGATCTCTGGCAAGCCTTTGCCGGCATCGAATTGAGCCAGGACAGCGACGGCGCGCTGCTCATTGCGTCGCCGTATCTGCCGCCCGGTCACGTAGAACACACTGCAGATGCGGCGCGAATCGCCGCCGACGGCCGCTTCGAATTGCTCGGACGGCTGGACCGGATCGTCAAACTGGAAGAAAAACGTATCTCGCTGCCGATGCTGGAGCAGGCGCTGATGGCCCACGAATGGGTCGCGGAAGCGCGCCTCGGCGTGGTTCAGGAGAATCGCGCCTCGCTGGGTGCATTGCTGGTTCTCAGCGAATCGGGTTTGCATGCCTTGCGCAATCAGGGTCGACGCACCCTCACTCAGGAACTGCGCCAACACCTCAGCCAGCATTGCGAAGCCCTTGCGCTGCCGCGACGCTGGCGCCTGCTGCGACAACTGCCGCTCAACACTCAAGGCAAATTGCCTCAGGCCGACGTGGAAGCCTTGCTGCTGGCGCCGCGCCCGAAAGCGCCGGAAGTGCTGGAGCAGGCCGAAACCGATGGCGAGTGGAGCCTGCAACTGGCGATACCACCGGACCTCGCTTACTTCAGCGGCCACTTCCCCCAGGCGCCGGTTCTGCCCGGCGTGGTGCAGGTGGAGTGGGCCTTGAACCTTGGCCAGCAATTGATGAACCTGCCGGAAAAGTTCGCCGGCATGGAAGTGCTGAAATTCCAGCAACTGGTGCGCCCGGGCGATGAAGTCCAATTGCACCTGCGATTCGATCCGGTACGCAGCAAATTGTACTTCGCGTACCGCAACGAGACCGCCACCTGCTCCAGTGGGCGGATTTTGCTGGAGGCGGCAGGTGAAGCATAACTTTTGGTGTGGAGTCCTACTGTGGCGAGGGAGCTTGCTCCCGCTGGGCTGCGAAGCAGACCCAAAACCATTCGGCGCCGATTTCATGGCGAGTGCTCCGCACTCGAGCGGGAGCAAGCTCCCTCGCCACAGGAAGCTCTCTTGCCACAGGGGTTTTGCGGAGGTTTCAAATCATGCATAACCCCTGCGCCATCGTGCCCGTCTACAACCACGAAACCGCCATCACAACCGTGGTCGACGCACTCATCGCCCGCGGCCTGCCGTGCATTCTGGTCGACGATGCCAGCGACCCGTCCTGCGCGGTGGTGCTCGATCAACTGGCCCGGCGCGAGATGGTTTACCTGATCCGCCTCGCCGCCAATCAGGGCAAGGGCGGCGCGGTCATGACTGGCCTGCGCGAGGCCTCGCGCCTGGGCTTCAGCCACGCCTTGCAGGTCGATGCAGACGGTCAGCACGACC
This sequence comes from Pseudomonas hormoni, assembly GCF_018502625.1. Lineage (NCBI taxonomy): Bacteria > Pseudomonadati > Pseudomonadota > Gammaproteobacteria > Pseudomonadales > Pseudomonadaceae > Pseudomonas > Pseudomonas hormoni. The sequence goes on along the minus strand of NZ_CP075566.1, from coordinate 6,184,717 downwards.
TGCAAGACGTCGCGACCTTCATCGAACAATCACGCGCCCATCCGCGCGCGGTCATCTGCGGCTATCCGCAATATGACGCCAGCGTGCCGAAAGGTCGCCTGTACGCCCGCTACCTGACGCACGTGATGGTCTGGATCAACACCCTGTCGCTGCAGATTCGCGATTCCATGTGCGGCTTCCGCGTCTACCCATTGCCGCCGACCCTGGCGCTGATCGACTCGGCGAAGATCGGCAAGCGCATGGACTTCGACTCGGACATTCTGGTGCGCCTGGCCTGGCGCAATCAGCCGATGCAGTGGCTGCCGACCAAGGTGCATTACCCGCTGGACGGTGTCTCACACTTCCGCATGTTCCACGACAATGTACTGATTTCGAGCATGCACACCCGGCTGTTCTTCGGCATGTTGCTGCGGGCGCCGGTGATCCTCTGGCGACGGTGGCGAGCATGAGCATCAACGCAGATAAAGAACACTGGGCCGACCGCCAGGAGCGTGGCAGTTTCTGGCTGATGAAGCTCACCGCGTTCGGCGCCAAGGTACTCGGCCGCCGACTGTTGAGCCCGTTGTTGTACGGCATTGTCCTGTACTTCTTCCTGTTCGGTCGCAGTGCCCGCCACAGCGCCTGGCAATACCAGCAACGCCTCGCCGACTGGAGCGGTCGCGACGAATTGCGCCCGACCCACTGGCGCGTGTTCGGCCAGTTCATGGCCTTCGCCGATTCGATGCTCGACAAACTCGACGTGTGGAACGGCAAGCTGAGCATCGAGCAGATCGAAATCATCGACCCGGCGCTGCTGCGCAATCAGTTACGCGGCAGCCGCGGACAACTGCTGGTGGGCGCGCATTTGGGCAATCTCGAGGTGTGCCGTGCGCTGGCGGAGATCGGCGAAAAGGTCACCATGAACGTGCTGGTGCACACCAAGCACGCCGAGCAGTTCAACCGTTTGCTCGGCGAAGCCGGGGCGACCAATCTGCGGCTGATTCAGGTCAGCGAACTGGACCCGGTGATCATGCTGCAACTGCACGAGCGCCTGGAGCGCGGCGAGTGGCTGGCGATTGCCGGTGATCGCGTGCCGTTGCACGGCGGGCGCAGCGTGACCGTGGATTTCCTCGGCCATCCCGCAAAATTCCCGCAAGGGCCGTGGCTGCTGGCGGGGCTGTTGAAATGCCCGGTCAACCTGCTGCTGTGCCTGAAGAAACCCGACGGCGATTATCGACTGACCCTCGAGCCCTTCGCCGACGCGATCACCTGGAAGCGCAGCGACCGCGAACAGGTCATTCATCAGTGGGCTTCCCGCTACGCCGAACGCCTGGGTCACTATTGCCTCGAAGCGCCTCAACAATGGTTCAACTTTTACCCTTTCTGGAAGACCGATGACGACGCCAACGCTTGAGCCGGTAACCTTCGGCGAACTCCCTTTGCGCATCGAAGACGTGCTGGCCCTGGCCAACCGTCAGGTGCCGACGCAGTTGCAGGACGATCCTGCGTACCGCGAGCGCATCGCCAAGGGCGCGCGATTCCTCGATTCCCTGCTGGACAAGGAAGGTGTGATCTATGGCGTGACCACCGGTTACGGCGATTCCTGCGTGGTCGCGGTACCGTTGCATCACGTCGAGGCGTTGCCCCGTCATCTGTACACGTTCCACGGCTGCGGGCTGGGCAAACTGCTCGACGCCCAAGCCACCCGCGCGGTGCTCGCGGCGCGTTTGCAGTCGCTGTGCCACGGCGTGTCCGGTGTGCGCGTGGAACTGCTGGAACGCCTGCAAGCGTTCCTCGAACACGACATCCTGCCGCTGATCCCGGAAGAGGGCTCCGTGGGCGCCAGCGGTGATCTGACGCCGCTTTCATATGTGGCCGCGACCTTGTCCGGCGAGCGCGAAGTGATGTTCCGTGGCGAACGCCGCCAGGCCGCGGACGTGCACCGCGAACTGGGTTGGGAGCCGCTGGTTCTGCGCCCGAAAGAAGCGCTGGCACTGATGAACGGCACCGCCGTGATGACCGGCCTCGCCTGTCTGGCCTACGCCCGCGCCGATTACCTGCTGCAACTGGCCACCCGCATCACCGCGCTGAACGTGGTCGCGCTGCAAGGCAATCCGGAGCACTTCGATGAACGCCTGTTCGCCGCCAAACCGCATCCGGGGCAGATGCAAGTCGCCGCGTGGCTGCGCAAGGATCTGGCGATCGACGCACCGACCGCGCCGCTGCATCGCCTGCAAGACCGCTATTCCCTGCGTTGCGCGCCCCACGTGCTCGGCGTCCTGGCCGACAGCCTGAACTGGCTGCGCTCGTTCATCGAGATCGAACTCAACAGCGCCAACGACAACCCGATCATCGACGCCGAAGCCGAACGTGTGCTGCACGGCGGGCACTTCTACGGCGGCCACATCGCGTTCGCCATGGACAGCCTGAAAAACCTGGTGGCCAATGTGGCCGACCTGCTCGACCGTCAACTCGCATTGCTGGTGGACGAGCGTTACAACCATGGCTTGCCGAGCAATTTGTCCGGTGCCACGGCGGATCGCGCGATGCTCAACCACGGCTTCAAAGCCGTGCAGATCGGCACCAGCGCCTGGACCGCCGAAGCCCTGAAAAACACCATGCCGGCCAGCGTGTTCTCACGCTCTACCGAATGCCATAACCAGGACAAGGTGAGCATGGGCACCATCGCCGCCCGCGACGCGATCCGCGTGCTGGAGCTGACCGAGCAGGTCGCCGCCGCCACCCTGCTCGCCGCCAATCAAGGCGTGTGGCTGCGCAGCAAAGCTGAAGATGCCCGCCCGTTGCCACCCGCGCTGGCGGCCATGCACGAAGAGCTGGCCAAGGACTTCCCGCCGGTCATCGAAGATCGCGCACTGGAAGGTGAATTGCGCCTGTGCCTGAAACGGATTGCCGAGCAACACTGGAGGCTGCATGCGTAGCAAGGGAGTGCTTCACACCGATACGGAAATCCTCGTGCCGTTCTTTGACGTCGACACCATGAACGTCGTCTGGCACGGCCATTACGTCAAATACCTGGAAATCGCTCGTTGCGCATTGCTGGACAGGATCGGCCACAACTACGACGCCATGGTTGCGTCGGGCTACGCCTGGCCGGTGATCGACCTGCAATTGCGCTACGTGCGCGGCGCCGTGTTCGGCCAGAAGCTGAATGTGCGGGCGAATCTGGTGGAGTGGGAGAACCGGTTGAAGATCAACTACCTGATCAGCGATCTGGAAACCGGTGAACGTTTGACCCGGGCCAGTTCCGTGCAGGTGGCCGTCGACATGAGCAGCCGCGAAATGCAGCTGGCCTCGCCCAAAATCTTCACCGATGCCGTAGAAAGGATGCTCGCATGAACCCGGGAATCGACACCTCTCTTGATGCCAACCCCGTTCCCTGTGGCGAGCGAGCTTGCTCGCGCTTGAGTGCGCAGCACTCACAACCGCGTCAAGCCTTGTCGACGTATTGGGGCCGCTACGCAGCCCAGCGCGAGCAAGCTCGCTCGCCACGGGTGTTCAGATACCTCGCTGCGCTGGTGCTGCTCGGGTTGTCATCGATGGCTCACGCCTTCGATCTGCAACAACTCAGCGATCAACTGGCCAAACCCGATGTGATTCATGGCAATTTCATCCAGGAAAAGCATCTGCGCGCCCTGCCCCAGCCGCTGACCAGCAAGGGCACCTTCGTTCTTGCGAAAAACCACGGCCTGCTCTGGCTGCTGAAAACCCCGCTGCAACAGGATTACCGCATCACCGCAAAAGGCATCGCGCGGCGTGACGCCAGCGGTTGGCAGATGCTGCCGGGCAAAAGTGCCGGTGCTGAACAGAACCGCTTGTTCCTCGCCGTGCTGCAAGGTGACAGCAGTGGGCTGCAACGGGACTTCGAACTGTCCCTGAGCGGCGATGCGCAGAACTGGAAACTGACCCTGATTCCGCGCTCGCTGTTGCTCAAGCAGGTGTTCAATCAGATCAACATTACCGGCGGTGAACTGGTGCACAGCATCGAACTGCTGGAAACCCAGGGCGACAGCACTTTGCTGCGCATGCAGGACAGCACCAGCGCCCAACCGTTGAGCGACGCGGAGCAACATGACTTTGCCGAGTGAACGCGCGCTACCACGCCTGTTTCTGATCCTGCTGCTGGCCGTGCTCGCGCTCGCCGGTTGGCAATGGCGTGACGGCGCACCGCTGTCTGCCAACCTGATGGAGCTGGTGCCGGGCACGGCACCGGACGCGCTGGAACTGCGTGCCGAACAACGCATGCAAGAACCGCTGAACCGCGAAATGCTGGTGCTGGTCGGTCACAAGGACCGTCAGCAAGCGGTCGCCATGGCGCAGAAACTGGGCGAGCAATGGCAGGCCAGCGGTTTGTTCGAAAAGGTCCAATGGACCCTGCAAGCCGACTTGCCGGCGCTGCGCACACAATTGCTGCAAGGCCGCCTGGCGATGCTCTCGGCAACGGATCGACAGCAACTGATCGAGCACCCCGACATTTTTATCCAGCAACGGGTGCAGGCGCTGTTCGACCCGTTCACCGGTTTCAGCCTGGTGCCGAGCCAGGATGACTGGCTGGGCCTGACCGGACGCATCCAGAACAGCCAGCCGCAACACGGTTCGGTGCAACTGGACATCGGCAGCGGTGCGCTGGTTGCCGATGCCGACGGCAAGAGCTGGGTGTTGCTGCGGGCACGCACCACCGGCAATGCCTTCGACATGAACCTGCCGCTGCAAGTGGCCGAACTGCTCAGGCACAGCCGCGAAGAAGCGGCTCAGAGCGACGTGCAACTGCTGGCCGCCAGCGGTTTGCTCTATGCAGCAGCCGGTCAACAACAAGCCACCCGGGAAATGACCTGGGTGGGCGGCGGCGCCACCGTCGGCATTCTGTTGCTGTTGCTGCTGGCCTTCCGCCGATTGCGCGTGTTGCTGGCGTTCGTCCCGGTGCTGGTGGGCATGCTGTTCGGCGCGGTGGCGTGTGTGGCGCTGTTCGGCCATATGCATGTGATGACGCTGGTGCTCGGCTCCAGCCTGATCGGCGTCGCGGTCGATTATCCGCTGCACTATTTGTCCAAGAGCTGGAGCCTGAAACCCTGGCACAGCTGGCCGGCGTTGCGCCTGACATTACCGGGCCTGACGCTGAGCCTGATCACCAGTTGCATCGGTTACCTCGCGCTGGCCTGGACGCCGTTCCCGGCCCTGACCCAGATCGCCGTGTTCTCCGCCGCCGGCCTGCTCGGCGCTTACCTGTCGGCCGTGTGCCTGCTGCCCGCGCTGCTCAAGGGTGCGGATTTGCGCCCGGCGCAATGGCCGCTGCGGGTGTCCGAATATTTGCTTGATCGTCGTGAAGCGCTGCTCAGGATTGCGCGAACGCCGGTGCTGCTGGCCTTGCTGATTGCCTTCTGCGTCGGCGGCCTGTTGCAGCTCGACAGCAAAAACGACATTCGCCAATGGGTCGGCGCGCCGCAGCAATTGACCGACGAAGCCCGGACCATTGCGCGCATCACCGGTTACCAACCCACCAGCCAGTTCTTCCTGGTGCGGGCCGCCAATCAGCAAGAATTGCTCGAACGCCAAACCGCACTGAGCGAGCGGCTCGATCAGTTGGTCAACCTGGACAAACTCCAGGGCTATCTGTCGCTCAATCAACTGGTCAGCCAGCCCCGCGAACAACACCAAGTGCGCGAAGCGCTGAACAAGTTGCCGCAATTCTGGCAACCGCTGCTCGACGTCGGCGTACCGCTTGAAGCGCTGAAAGCAGAGTTGGCGAAGCTGCAGGCATTGCCTGTCGAAGACATCGATAGCGCGCTGACCGGTCCGTTGGCCGAACCCTGGCGCACGCTGTGGCTGGGCCCGACCGATGACGGCGTGGCGGCGATGGTCAGCCTGCAAGGCCTGAACAACCCCGCGCTGCTGCGGGTTCAGGCGCTGGACTTGCCGGGCGTGGATTTGGTGGATCGACTGGGTGAATTGAACAACGTGTTTGCCGAGACGCAGATCAGCGCCGCTGAACTGAAACTCGCCTCCTGCGTGCTGATCGTGTTGGTGCTGATTCTGCCGTTCGGCCTCGGCGGCGCGTTGCGCATCGTTTCGCTGCCGCTGCTGGCGGCGCTGTGCAGCCTTGCCAGTCTTGGCTGGCTCGGACAGCCGCTGACGTTATTCAGCCTGTTCGGCCTGCTGCTGGTGACGGCGATCAGCGTCGATTACGCGATCCTCATGCGCGAACAGGTCGGCGGTGCCGCCGTGAGCCTGCTGGGCACCTTGCTGGCGGCGCTGACCACTTGGCTGTCGTTCGGTTTGCTGGCGGTGTCCAGTACACCGGCGGTGAGTAACTTCGGACTGTCGGTGAGCCTGGGCCTGGCGTTCAGCTTCCTGCTCGCGCCGTGGGCCGGGCGACACGTGCAGGCGACCAGCGTCGCGGAGTCGGCAGCGTGATGGTCGTGCTGTTCTGGGCGATGGCCCTGGCGCTGTTCGCCGTGGCCACGCGGGTCGGTCGTCATTTCGGCCTGATCCCGATCGTCAGCCAGTTGTTGCTGGCCACCATCGGCCTGCCGTTGCTGATGTACTTCTGGATCGACCCCCACTGGCAGTTGAGCGGCGCGACACTGGTCGCACCCATCTGGCTGAAAAACCTCTACAGCCTGAGTTTTGCGCTGTTGCTGGGCTACATCCTCAGCGACGTGATCGATCTGCGACTCGATCGCCAGAGCCTGAAAATCGCCCTGCCGAGTTTCTGCGTTCCGTTTGCCTGCGGCCTGGCCACCGCGATCTGGTGGCTACCGCCCCAGCCGTGGATCAGTTCGCTGGCGGTGGGTCTGTTGTTTGCCATCACCGCGATCCCGGTGTTGTATCTGTACTTGCGGCATATCGGTTACCCGACCACCGCCACCCGGCGACTGGTGCAGACGGCGATCCTGATCGACCTCACTTGCTGGACGCTGTTCGCCATCGCTCAGGGCAGCCTGCACCTGAGCAGTCTGCTGCTGCCCTTGGCCTGCGCCTGTTTTCCCTTGCTGCTGTGGGTTATCGGCCTGCGCCAGCCACGGCTTTACAGCGGGTGTTTCTTTGCGCTGCTGGTGGTGGCTGAACACTACAAACTCAATGCGCTGATAGTCGGCATCGGCTATCTGCTGTGCATGGCCGCGCTGAAGGTACCGCTGGTGTTGCCGGTGCAGGCGATCTGGATGAATCGCTTGCAGACCTGGGTCGCGATCCCGCTGATCCTCACGTTCGGCATCGTGCAGATCAATGTCCACAGCGCCATGGACAGCCTGAGCTGGGTGCAACTGGCCGCGCTGTTGCTGTTGCCGATTGCCAGCAAACTGCTGGGCAACTGGCTGGGTCTGGGCTGGGCCGGCGCCTCGTTTGCCGGTGCCAGTCGCTGGCGCGAAAGTGTACTGCTGAACATTCGCGGCTTGAGCGAGATCGTCTTTCTCAACCTGCTGCTGCAACAACAGCTCATCAGCCCGCCGCTGTACTTTGCGCTGATGTTGATGGGCTTGATCGCGACACTGCTGCCGGCATTGGTCGGCATGCACCGAATCCCTTTGAAAGCTGCCGTCCCGGCAAGGAGCCCCCATGCCAACCGTTGAAATGGAACGTCGTCAGGTAGTGATCATCGGTGCCGGCCCCTCGGGCGCCATTGCCGCCGCGCTGCTCAAGCGCAAAGGGCATGACGTTCTGGTGATCGAGCGCCAGTACTTCCCAAGGTTCTCCATCGGCGAAAGCCTGCTGTCGCACTGCCTGGATTTCGTCGAGGAAGCGGGCATGCTCGATGCCGTCAACGCCGCCGGTTTCCAGTTGAAAAACGGTGCAGCGTTTGCCTGGGGCGAGCGCTACAGCGCTTTCGATTTTGGCGACACGTTCAGCCACGGCAAGCCGACCACTTTCCAGGTCCAGCGCGCCGACTTCGACAAACTGCTGGCCGATCAAGCCGCGCTGCAGGGCGTCGAAATCCGCTACGGCGAAGCCATCGTCAGCGTCGATGTCGATCGAGCGAAACCGCAGCTCGGCGTGCGTCGTGAAGACGGCAGCGAGTACGCTATCGAAGCTGACTTCATGCTCGACGCCAGCGGTTACGGTCGTGTCCTGCCGCGCTTGCTCGACCTGGAAGCACCGTCGAATTTCCCAGTGCGCCAAGCCGTGTTCACTCACATCGAAGACCATATCGACAGCCCGACCTTCGAACGGGAAAAGATCCTCATCACCACCCACCCGACCCAGCGCGATATCTGGTTCTGGACCATTCCGTTCAGCAACGGCCGTTGCTCAGTGGGTGTTGTCGCGGCAGCCGAACACTATGAAGGCCGCATGGAGAATCTGGACGAGTGCCTGCGCGGGTTCATCGCTGAAACCCCGAGCCTGGCCGGCGTGCTGAGCAACGCCGTGTGGGATACGCCGGCGCGCACCATCGGCGGGTATTCGGCCAACGTCAAAACCCTGCACGGCCCCGGTTTTGCACTGCTGGGCAACGCGGCGGAATTCCTCGACCCGGTGTTTTCCTCCGGGGTGACCATCGCCATGCGCTCGGCGAGCATGGCCGCCGGGGTTCTGCACCGTCAGTTGCAAGGGGAAAGCGTCGACTGGCAGACCGAGTTCGCCGAACCGCTCAAGCGCGGCGTCGACACCTTCCGCTGCTACGTCGAAGGCTGGTACGCCGGGACGTTCCAGGACGTGATTTATCACGAGGGCGGCTCGGCGGATATTCGCCGTATGATCAGCTCGATCCTGGCCGGTTATGCGTGGGACGAGCGTAATCCGTTCGTCAGCGAAGCCAAGCGCCGGTTGCGCATGCTCTCGGAAATTTGCGCGAGTGATGCCTCTTGAGCTACTTGAGCGAAAACTACGTCGAAGAGACCCGGTTCGGTTTCTGGTTCCTGCGCAGCCACACCTGGCAGCACCATGTGTTGCGCGTCGCGATCAATGACCTGCGCAGCCTGTTCAGCGAACCGTTGCCAGGCAACCCGGTGTTGCTGGATGCCGGATGCGGTCAGGGCAAGTCGTTCCAATACCTGCGCCAGACCTTTGCGCCACAGCGCCTGATCGGCGTGGACGCCGACCCGCACAGCCTCGATCTGAGTGGTGAAGAAGCCGCACGCCAAGGCATGGACGTGGAGTTGATCGGCAGCGACTGCGCCACGCTTGCCGTTCCGGATGCCAGCGTCGACCTGCTGTTCTGTCACCAGACCTTCCACCATCTGGTGGAACAGGAAGTGGCACTGGCCGAGTTCTACCGTGTGCTCAAGCCCGGCGGTTATCTGCTGTTCGCTGAATCCACCGAGGCTTACATTGATACCTGGGTGATTCGCTGGCTGTTCCGCCATCCGATGCACGTGCAAAAGAGCGCCGCCGGGTACCTCGACATGATTCGTCGCCAGGGTTTCGAATTCGGCCCGCAAAACGTGTCTTATCCCTACTTGTGGTGGAGTCGCGCCAAGGATTTCGGCTTGCTTGAACGCTTTGGCCTGCGCCAGCCAAAACCGTTTGGCCAACGGGAAGAAACCCTGGTCAATGTGGTGGCGCGCAAACCGCTTGAAGGTGCTTTGTGATGTTTATTGTCAGTCGCTCAAAATACATACCCTGTGGGAGCGGCGGTGCGGCGATCCGACTTGCCCGCGATAGCGGCGGTTCAGTCAGCATAAGTGTTGGATGTACTGCCGCTATCGCGGGCAAGCCCGCTCCCACAGGATTCGCGGTGATACTGAGATATTTGCTAATCGGCGCGATCGTGCTGTTGAGCGCCTGCACCAGCCACGCGCCGCTGCCCGAGCAGACCCCGAACCTGCCGTTGCCACAGCAACTGCACATCCAGCGTCTGCTGGACGGCCAGCGTCAGGATTGGGTGCTGGTGATTGCCCGTGAAGGCCCGGGCATTCGCTGGTCGATGATGGACTTGCTGGGCATTCCACAGGCACGTCAAAAACTGATCGACGGTCAATGGCAGGCTGACGGCCTGCTGCCACCCAATCCGGAAGCCCGGGAGTTGTTCGCCGCTTTGCTGTTTGCGCTGACGCCCAAAGATGAATTGCCTGGTAACTATCCCGACGCCTGGCAGCATGGCGCACAACGCTCCCTGCCGTCGCAATGGGAAGTCCGTTACTCACAACCGTTGAGCTTTGAATTGAACCTGCCCAAAGGTCCGAAGTATTTAGTCACGCCCCTGACCGGTGAGACGCCATGACCGCCTACCTCAACGCCCTCGGGGTGATCTGCGCCCTGGGCCGTAGCAAACAGGAAGTCGCGCGCAACCTGTTTGCCGGTGACTGCTCCGGCATGCGCAGCGAGGCCGGCTGGGTGCCGGAGCGCTCGTTGCCGGTGGCCGCGGTGCGCGGCGAACTGGCGCCGATCCCGGCAGAACTGGCGAATCAAAGCAGCCGTAACAACCAATTGCTACAGGAAGCGGCGCTGCAAATTCGCGACGACATCGATCAAGCGATCCGGACCTACGGCCGCGACCGCATCGGCGTGATCCTCGGCACCAGCACCTCCGGGATTGATGAAGCCAGTCGCGGGCTGGCCCATTACATCCGCGAACATCAGTTCCCCGCCGATTACGACTATCAGCAACAGGAACTCGGCGCACCGGCGAATTTTCTTGCCGACTGGCTGCAACTCAGCGGCCCGGCCTATGTGATTTCCACGGCCTGCACCTCCAGCGCCCGGGCGCTGATGAGTGCCCAGCGCCTGTTGGACCTGGGCCTGTGCGACGCGGTGCTGTGCGGCGGTGTCGACACTTTGTGCAAACTGACCCTCAACGGCTTCTCGGCGCTGGAAGCAGTCAGCGAACAACGCTGCAATCCGTTCTCGGTGAACCGTAATGGCATCAACATCGGCGAAGCCGCCGTGCTGTTCCTGATGACTAAAGTTGCTGGCGACAAACAGTCGCTTGCCCTGCTCGGCAGCGGCGCCAGTTCCGATGCGCACCACATTTCCGCGCCGGAACCGACTGGCCGTGGCGCTCTGCAGGCGATGCGCAAAGCCTTGAGCCGGGCGAACCTGCAACCTGAACAGATCGGCTACCTGAACCTGCACGGCACCGCCACTCAGCACAACGACGCCATGGAAAGCCTGGCGGTGTCGGCATTGTTCCCGGCCGGCGTACCCTGTTCGTCGACCAAACCGATGACCGGCCACACCCTCGGTGCGGCCGGCGCGCTGGAAGCGGCGTTCTGCTGGTTGAGCCTGAGCGCTGACAATCAACACCATGCGCTGCCGCCGCATGTCTGGGATGGCCAGCCCGACCCTGAACTGCCGGCCCTGAATTGGGTGACCCCGACCGATCGCCTGGCGTCCATTGCACCTCGCTACCTGATGAGCAACTCCTTTGCCTTCGGTGGCAACAACGTCAGCCTGATTATCGGAGACGCCCCATGATTGACTGGCCGCTCGCCGAACTGCTGCCGCACGCTGGCGACATGATCCTCATCGATCAGATCCTGGCGTTCGATGACGAGCAGATCCACACCCGCCTTACCGTCAAACCCGATGGTCTGTTCAGTCGTCCCGACGGCAGCATGCCGGCGTGGGTCGGTATCGAACTGATGGCGCAGAGCGTGGCCGCCTACGCCGGTTGCCATGCGCGCCAGCGCGGCGATGCGGTAGCGCTGGGGTTTTTGCTCGGCACCCGTAAATTCGAATGCAACGTCGAACATTTCCCCGCGGGCACCGAGCTGACCATCCACGGGATTCGCTCGCTGGAAGACGACAACGGCATGGGCGTGTTCGAATGCCACATCAACGCACCCGGCATTCACGCCACCGCTCGTCTGAACGTGTTCCGCCCGCCTCAGGCCGCTCAATACCTTCATGAAACCCCAGGAGTCCAGTCATGACTGAATCCGTACTGGTCACCGGTTCCAGCCGTGGCATCGGCCGCGCTATTGCGTTGCGTCTGGCTCAGGCCGGGCATGACATCGTGCTGCATTGCCGCAGCGGTCTGGCGGACGCTGAGGCCGTGAAGGTCGAAGTCGAAGCCTTGGGCCGCAACGCGCGCATCCTGCAATTCGACGTGTCCGATCGCGCCAGTTGCAAAGCCGTTCTCGAAGCCGACGTGGAAAGCCACGGCGCCTACTACGGCGTGGTGCTGAATGCCGGCCTGACACGCGACGGTGCTTTTCCAGCGCTGAGCGAGGATGATTGGGATGTGGTGATGCGCACCAACCTCGATGGTTTCTACAACGTGCTGCACCCGGTGATGATGCCGATGATCCGTCGTCGCGCCGCCGGGCGAATAGTCTGTATCACGTCGGTTTCGGGGTTGATCGGCAATCGCGGGCAGGTCAATTACAGTGCCTCCAAGGCCGGTTTGATCGGCGCGGCGAAGGCATTGGCGATCGAACTGGGCAAGCGCAAAATCACCGTCAACTGTGTCGCACCCGGTTTGATCGACACAGCCATGCTCGACGAAAACGTACCGGTGGAAGAACTGATGAAAATGATTCCCGCACAACGCATGGGCACCCCGGAAGAGGTGGCCGGCGCGGTGAATTTCCTGATGTCGGCGGAAGCGTCGTACATCACCCGGCAGGTGCTGGCCGTCAATGGAGGCCTGTGCTGATGAAGCGCGTCGTCGTCACCGGCATGGCCGGCATCACCTCATTGGGCAGCGACTGGGAAACCATCGCCGCCAACTTCGCGGCCAACCGCAGCGGTATCCGCCGGATGGACGAATGGGATCGCTTTACCGAACTCAACACGCGCCTGGCCGGTCCCATCGACGACTTCAAAGTGCCGAGCCACTGGACCCGCAAGCAACTGCGCAGCATGGGCCGGGTTTCGCGCCTGGCCGTCGGCGCAGCGGAACAGGCGTTGGCCGATGCGGGTTTGCTCGGTGACGCGTCGATCAAGGACGGACGCATGGGTGTCGCGTGCGGCTCCTCCACGGGCAGCACCGACGAGATCAAGGCGTTCGGCAACATGCTGCTTAACTCCGTGGCCGAAGGCCTGAACGCCAACTCCTACGTGCGCATGATGCCGCACACCACGGCGGCGAACATCAGCATCTTCTTCGGCCTCACCGGCCGGCTGATCCCGACCTCCAGCGCTTGCACCAGCGGCAGTCAGGGCATCGGTTATGCCTACGAATCGATCAAGTTCGGCCGTCTGCCCTTGATGCTTGCCGGCGGCGCTGAAGAGCTGTGCCCCACCGAAGCGATGGTCTTCGACGCGCTCTACGCCACCAGCCTGAAAAACGATGCGCCACAAACGTCGCCACGCCCCTACGACAGCGGTCGCGATGGCCTGGTGATCGGTGAAGGCGGCGGCATGCTGGTGCTTGAAGAACTGGAACATGCGCTGGCTCGTGGCGCGCACATTCACGCTGAACTCGTCGGTTTCGGCAGCAACGCCGACGGCCAGCACACCACCCGCCCAGAGCAGGCCACCATGCGCCGGGCCATGGAACTGGCCCTGGAAGACGCCGGGTTGCAGCCGTCGGACATTGGCTACGTCAACGGTCACGGCACCGCGACCGAACAGGGTGATATCGCTGAAACGCTGGCCACCAGTTCGCTGTTCGGTGAGCACATGCCGATCAGTTCACAGAAGAGTTTTCTCGGCCACACGCTCGGCGCCTGTGGTGCTTTGGAGTCCTGGTTCAGCATCGAAATGATGAACCGCGATTTGTACGCGCACACCTTCAACCTTGATGAAGTTGATCCGAACTGCGGCAAGCTTGATTACCTGCGCGGCGAGTTTCGCCAGATGAGTAATCAGTATGTGATGAACAATAATTTTGCGTTTGGTGGGGTGAATACGTCGCTGATTTTTAAGCGCTGGTCGTAACGAGGCAACGCACGCCGGATAAAGAAACAGCGAGTAACCTGTGGCGAGGGAGCTTGCTCCCGCTGGTCTGGGCAGCAGACTTTTCTTTTTGTGGCAGCTTCGCGGCCCAACGGGAGCAAGCTCCCTCGCCACAATAGTGTTGTCTCAAACAGGTCGGTTTGGCGTCACCCCGCTCCTGTCTGGCTCTGCGATAGCTGGTTACCCAGGATCCTCAGAGTCCCACAAGCCCCTTTCGGGAATCCTCGTTCCATGACGCATCAGGATGGCTCGAGGTTATCCAGCACACGGTTCACCGCCAGTTCCCCCAACATTATCGACTGTTGAATTCCCAGCAGGGTGTTGCTTTGCGATCCCTCCAGATACCTCGCGAAATCGCTCGCCATGACGTTGGCGGATGCCAGGGATTCACAGGCGTATGTCAACAAGGCCAGGTTGTCGATATCGGGGGAGACGAAGAAGATTGTGCTCGGTTGACGTCGAGTGTCTGGATCGATGTCCGATGGATTTTCTGTTGTATTCGTCATGTTTCGGCTACCTACAAAGTGGGGCCACCGAGTCGCTACTAATCAAAAGGGTGGCAGCCGTACGCAGGTTAGTAGACCGGGAAACACGAACCGGCGCGCCCGAGAGCGCCCTACGCACAGCTACCATCAAGGTGCAGGAATGAAATTACCTGACTGTTCGGCATGCAAATGCGCATCGTGTGAACACGGGCTACTAAACCCGATCACTGGAAATCAGTGATGCGAACGAAGTTACCGATGGCCCCCAAAGCGCACAAGCCGGCGGATTCTGGAGTAGTTGTAGGCAATGCCGCAAGGCGCTGTAGCCCGTTCAAGGCAGTTCGGAAATGTCCTACGCTATTCAGCGAAGTGTCCGCTATGGCATCGGTAACTGCGCCTTTTTTGGTGAGCTTGCGGACGCTTTCGCGGGCAAGCCCGCTCCCACAGGGTTCGGTAGTGTGCTGGAGATTGTGTTAACACCGCAGAAATTGCGGGAGCGGGCTTGCCCGCGATTGACTGCGAAGCAGTCACGCCTTCAGCGGCTCAACCTTGCGCGTCAACAACTCTACAAACGCCTTGGCCATCGGCGACTTCTGATCTTTACGCTGCACCAGCCACACGGCCGAAACCGCCTCAGGATCAAGCAGCGGCCGATAGACCACGCCATCAATCCGCATCCGCTGATAAGACGCCGGCAGCACCGACACCCCCAACCCCGCTGCCACCAAACCGATAATGGTCATCGCCTCGCCCGCCTCTTGCGCGAAGTGCGGGCTGAAACCGGCGTCCCGCGCCAGGCTGAGCAACTGCGCGTACAGACCACTGCCATAACTGCGTGGGAAAAATACGAACGGTTCGAGCGCCAATGCCGACAGGAACAATCCCTCTTCACTGGCCTGCACCAACGGATGCTTGGAACTGAGCACAGCCACCAGCGGTTCACGCATCAACTCCACCACGCTGAGCGAATCCGGCAAACCTAACGGGCGCATGATCCCGACTTCGATCGACTCGTCCACCAGCGCTTCGGCCACCTGGGTGCTGCTCATTTCCCGCAGGTTCAGGTGCACGGCTGGAAAGCGCTGACGAAACGAAAAAATCGCCTGAGGGATGGTCGAGTTGAACGGTGCCGACGAGGTGAAGCCGATTTTGAGTTCGCCCAACTCACCGAGCTGCGCCCGTCGCGCCACATCCGCCGCTTTGTCGACCTGCGCCAGCACCAACCGTGCCTCCTCCAGGAACAATCGACCGGCTTCACTCAGCTCGACCCGACGATTGGTCCGTTCGAACAATCGCGCGCCGACCTCCTGCTCCAGCGCCTGGATCTGCTGACTCAACGGCGGTTGCGAGATGCCCAGCACCTGAGCGGCGCGACCAAAGTGCAGTTCTTCGGCGACGGCGATGAAGTAGCGCAGGTGACGCAATTCCATGAAAACTCCATTAGGTCGCAAAACCTCTTAAACAGGTCGAACAATATATTGGATTGAATCATTAGGCAGCTATATGCTTTTTTCATTGCCTGACCGGCTGCCTGCCCCGAGGTCTGAAGTGAAAACTGCTGTCGCCCCACTCGCCCATGAAGTTTCGCCCGCCGCGCTGGACGATGCCGTCTCCGAGGTCAAGGACATCTACATCGAAAAAGGCACGCCGATGTTCATGCGCACTGTGCTGGCCTTGTTCTCTGGCGGCTTCGCGACCTTCGCGCTGCTGTACTGCGTGCAACCGATGATGCCGCTGCTGTCCCACGAATATTCCATCAACGCGGCGCAGAGCAGTCTGATTCTTTCTGTGGCTACCGGCATGCTCGCCATTGGTTTGCTGATCACTGGCCCGATCTCCGACCGTGTCGGGCGCAAACCGGTGATGGTGACGGCGCTGTTTGCTGCGGCGCTGTGCACCATCGCCAGTTCGATGATGCCGAGCTGGCACGGCGTATTGGTGATGCGCGCGCTGATCGGGTTGTCGTTGAGCGGCCTGGCGGCGGTCGCCATGACGTACCTGAGCGAAGAGATCCATCCGCAACACATCGGCCTGGCGATGGGCCTGTACATCGGCGGCAACGCCATCGGCGGGATGAGCGGACGCTTGATCACCGGGGTGTTGATCGACTTTGTCAGCTGGCACACCGCGATGCTGGTGATCGGCGGCCTGGCGCTGATCGCGGCGGCGGTGTTCTGGAAAATCCTTCCCGAATCGCGCAACTTCCGCGCCCGCTCACTGCACCCGCGCAGCCTCCTCGACGGCTTCACCATGCACTTTCGCGATGCCGGCCTGCCGTTGTTGTTTCTCGAGGCCTTTGTGCTGATGGGCGCGTTCGTCACGCTGTTCAACTACATCGGTTATCGCCTGCTGGCCGACCCGTATGACATGGACCAGGCCTTCGTCGGACTGCTCTCGGTGGTGTACCTGTCGGGTATCTACAGCTCGGCGAAAATCGGTGCATTGGCAGACAAGCTGGGCCGACGCCAGGTGCTTTGGGCCACCATCGTGTTGATGCTCGCCGGCCTGGCCCTGACGATGTTCACGCCACTGCCGGTGGTGATCATCGGCATGTTGATTTTCACCTTCGGCTTCTTCGGCGCTCACTCGGTGGCGAGCAGCTGGATTGGCCGCCGTGCCACCAAAGCCAAGGGGCAGGCATCTTCGCTGTATTTGTTCAGCTATTACGCCGGGTCGAGCATTGCCGGCACGGCGGGCGGGGTGTTCTGGCACTTGGGCGGGTGGAACGGGATTGGGCTGTTTATTGGTGCGTTGCTGGTGGTGGCGTTGTTGATTGCGTTGAAACTGGCGAAGTTGCCGTTGTTGCCGGGGGCTGCGTCGGTTTAGGTTGGCATGGGGTGTATATCCATTTTTTTGGTGATGGCTGATATTGGTTCCGCCCTTACGGCGGGTTACTTGGAAGAGCGCCAAGTAACCAAGCGCCTGCGCCCCTGACGTACGGTGGCTCGCCTAGGCTCGCCATACCCTCGCTCCGGTCCTGCTCCGTGGGCCCGCCGCCATCGGCCATCCATGGCCGGGGGCGGCTAACCCGGCATCCCTGCCGGGTTGCCCACTGCGCAGAACCTGCGCCCGGCCTTCCGACGGGGCAGATCAAGATCAAAAACAAAGCGAGGCGGCCTGATAGCCGGCCTGATGTCGTCAAGGTCATCGGCGGTGAACACCAACGTCATGCCCGCCAAAAATCCCCTGTGGGAGCTGGCTTGCCAGCGATGGACATCCAGACACCGCGTTCATTCAGGCAGCACGCGTTATCGTTAACGACCATCGCTAGCACGCTAGCTCCCACAGGGGAATACGCACACTTGAAGAGCCAGGTCGGCCCGAAGGCCGCCTCGCGGTGCTGTGGCGGTGGTCGCCCCCTCGTGAGGCCGAGTGGAGGTTCTGCGTAGTGGGCACCGCGGCAAGGATGCCGCGGTAGCCGCCCCCGGCCATGGATGGCCGATGGCGGCGGGCCCACGGAGCAGGACCGGAAGGAGGGCATGGCGAGCCTAGGCGAGCCACCGAACGAAAGGGGCAAAAGCCCTTGGTTACTTGGGGCTCTTCCAAGTGACTCGCCGTAAGGGCGAAACCAATAGTCGCCGTTACCGCAGCAACGGATATGTACACCGAACCAACCCAAACAACCGCAACTACCTGAGCACCACCCGCGCCTCAAGCACCGCATCACGCTTTTCCAGCGTCAGCGATTGCACCACAACCCCCTCACGCTCAGCACGATCCAGCCATTGCAACAGCGTCTTCGCATCACCGCTGAGGCTCAAGCGCAGCAGGTCGTTGTCAGCATCCATCTGATGCAATTCAAGCCCTACCGCCGCAACGCTTTCGCTGATACGCAACGACAAGGGCTGATCAGCAACGACCGCAACGGTACTGCGGGGTTGCGCCCGTTGCAGCTGCGCCGCCAGGGCCAGTTGCTGTTGATGCCGACGCTCGACGGTTTCCAGACGCTGACGGGTCGGTTGCCAAATCAGACTGAACACCGCGACAACCAGCAAAAACACGCCCACGCCCAACAGTAGTCGCTGCTCACGAAAAGAGAGACGTTGCCAGAAGATTTTCATGTGTGGTCCTCCACGGCCAGTGTCGCCTGCACGCGATTGCGCTCTTTGCTCGCACTGTCGAGCCTGACCGGCACACCTTGCTGCCGTCCGCGCTCACGCAGTTGCTCAAGCTCGGCAAAACTGTTGGCGGTCAACTGGACTTTCCAGCCGTCGCCCGCACGAAATTCGATACGCCGCACTTCAACATGACTCGCGCCGATAACCTGCTCGACCAGATCCACCAAACCGGCGATACGTGTCTTCTCCGGTTCGGCGGTCTGGCTCTGCAGCACCTTGAGCTGCGTCGCCAGGTCGACGATGCGGCTCTGGTCAGGGTAAAGCGCCTTGAAGCGCTGCTCGTTCTGGCTGTAGAGCCGACGGGTTTCACCCTCGATAAAATGGATTCGCGCGGCACTTGCGCCCCAGGTCAGCAGCAACAGCATCAGTAACGCCAACCCACCAAAATGCCAGGGCAGACGTTTGCCGCGGGGGGCGAATGTTCCTTGCAGCAGGTTGATGGCCTGGGAGTGGCGAAGAGTCAGGCACTGGTCGACATCGACCGCGTCGTGACGCTCGTCGATCCACTGGATATCCAGGGGCAAGGCCGGTTTGAGCGAGGTCAGCCCGTCATCCGACACCGCCACGCGAGCCGGCATTCCGCCGCCGAGCAACCATCGATCAAACCACCGTACGACGACCGCCTTAGCCCCGGGCAATACGTCCGCATCGACAAAGACAGAACGGACGCCAACGCCCGACTCGGCCAGCAGCTCAAGCACCGCGGCAAATCGCTCTCGAGCGATCACCATGACCGGATAGCGCCCTTCCCGGTCGCGAGCGCCAATGCTCAGGTGCAATTTCTCCAGCGCGTCACTCAGTTGATCTTCTACGGCAAACGCAATGGCTTGCGCACCGGGCTGGCGCCTGGAAGGCCACGGATCGCTGCGGACCCAGCTGCACATTTCCATTGGCAACAGCAGATCGACCGTTTGCCCGGTCAGTGCCTGCGCGGCTTGATTCAATGGCATGAGCTGGCGTTGACCGGTCGAAGACCACAGGCAGCACGGCCAGTTGATCGACGGTTCGGCCCGGCCCTCGGCGGTCAGGTAAAGCCAGGTGTTCATCGCGGCATCTCATGGTTGTTCGAAGGAAGAAGGCGTCGTTGCAGGACCTTGAATTGGTGTGTGTCGGGGTCTCGCTCGACATCAGTGGCCAGGCGCAAACGGCTTTGCCCTTGAATGACCTGCACCGTGATCCGGAACCAGCGGCTACCGGTGCCCAGCCCATGGCTGCTCAGGCCTGCGCCGGAGAGCAGCGGGTCCTGAGTAAAGGCCTGAACGCTCGTCCATGCCGTCGCCGACCGCTGACGGACCAACGCGTCGGCTGTCGTCGCTTCCACGCCATCGAGCGTTCTCAATACCAGCGTCGGCGCAGTGTTGATGTTCAAAGCGGCGTCTGCGGGAAGTAACGCGACCCAGGGTTCCAGTTGACGCAATAGCTGGCCGTCGACACCTGGAAGCAGGCGCAGCTGGCTCAGTTCCTGTAATGCGCCGACCTGACTCATTTGCAGCGGCGCAAGATCGAGCAGCTCGAGCAAGCGTTCCCAACGGTTAAGGGTGACCTGATCTATCTGACCCTGGGTCAACAATGAATTGAGATTGAACCGCCCGGCGAGGTCTTCGATATCGACGCGCAGCTGCGCGTCCTCGATGTCGAAGTCGGGCGTCATCCGCGCCCAGTCCTGAGTCAGGTCGACGGTTTTTTGCGAAGCACGCGCGGCGTCCTGTAGCTGCAAAAGCGCCCAGGTTTCCCCGGCACCCGCGAGTTGCCGCAAGTGAACGTGATGCATCGCTTGCCCACTGCTTTGCAACGACAGCCGATGACTGCGCAGCATGCCGCTGGTGATCAACAATGCCAGACTCATGACCAGCAACACACTGATCAGCGCGATGCCCCGTTGGCGCCTGTTCATGGCAACGCGCCCGGCAACAGCAGCACCCGACGTATCGCCTCGAAGCGGCCTACCGACACTTGCAGCTCCACTGCCAGCGGCGCCTTTGCGTCTCGCCCGGTCGACCACTCACTGCGCCATCCGGTTTGACGATCAAACAAGCGCCAGCTCAAGTCCCGCACATCGTCGAGGAGTTTTTGCCGCTGCATGATGGGCGTGCCTTCGCCCTGGCTTTCACGCCACAGCACACCGTTTTCGAGTCGGTACGTCAGTGTCTGGCGCTCGCTGCGGGGCTGGTCCAGAGGATTGCGCCAGTGGCCGCGCTGCAATTGCAGCCCCGTTTGCTGGAGCACGACAGGCGCTTCGGTGACCTGCAACAAGTCCCGCTCAATCATCGCCACCGCCCGTTGCAGGTGTCGAAACTCGCGTTCGTGGGCCGTCGTGCCTTTCTGCGCGCGCACGACGCCATCGAACAAACCCCAACTGGCCAGACCGAGCAACGCGAATATCGCCATGGCGATCACCAGCTCCAGCAAGGTGAAACCGGTTTGCCTATTCATGACGATCGGGTATCCAGCCGCTGGCGCGGTGCAGGGTTTGCTCGCGACCGGAAAGGATGACGTCAACGTCGACCTTGAGCAGTCGCAGGTCAGTCGATGCGCTGATGTGCTGACGCAGCAGCCAGTCGCGGCGATCCATGTGCACCACGCGCTGCTGTTGGCCGAGGGTCAACCCGGGTTGCAGGCGCAGTTCATTCAAATGGTTATCGGCCAACCAGGTGGCGAAGAGTCTTTCCTCGACCGCGCCGGTCTGCTTCAACACGTATTGGCTCGCCGACAGCACGGCCGCCGCCAGCGTCGAGAAGACCACCAGGGCCACCATGATTTCCAGCAGCGTGAACCCACGCGTGCGTGCCTGCGACAGTTCCTTAACCATCAATCACTGCCTCACCCAGACCATCGCTACAAAGGCTCAGGAGCGTGCTGTCCCGGGTCGCGAACGTCAGCGTGAAGGCGCTGGTCTCATCGCTGCTGAGCATCAGCAATTGCGGCGGTCCTTCATCGGCGCCCAGCATCAGGGAATGCCCATCCTGCTCAAGGTGCAGCCGCAGGGTTTCGGGCCACTTGTAGGCCGCAGCCACCGGCTCCCAGCCTCGGGCATCGAGGCGCATCGCGCGGTAACCGCCGTCACTGAGTCGCAGGCCGTATTCCTCGCCATCCAGCACCGCCCGTTCACGCAGCTGTTGAATCAGGCCTGCCATTGCGTGCGCTTCGTGCCGCGCCTGACGCACCGGATTAGGCCCGACGACCAGACTCACCATGCACAGCAGCACGCCGATCACAACGATCACGATCATCAACTCGAGCAAGGTAAACCCGCGGCAACGTTGGTGCATGGATCAGTCGCCCCAATTGCCGATATCGGTCGCATGCCCTTCACCGCCCACCACGCCATCGGAACCCAGAGAATACAAGTCGTAGCTGCCGTCGATCGATTGCACACCGGGATTGAGAAACTGATAGGGCGTGCCCCACGGGTCCACCGGCAGGTTTTTCAGGTAACCCTGAGGGTTCCAGTTTCTTGCCGCCGGCAGGCCCGAAGGACGTTTGTTCAAGGCTTCCAGCCCTTGCTGCGTCGAGGGGTAGTGGAAGTTGTCGAGGCGGTACATTTCCAGGGCGGTGGCGATGGCCTGGATATCAATTTTTGCCGCGGTGACCTTGGCCTGGTCAGGGCGGCTCATGAACTGCGGCACCACGATGGCCCCCAGCACGCCAATGATCACGACCACCACCATGATTTCGATCAGGGTAAAACCGCGTTGCCCGCGGCGCGAGTTACTGCGTAGAGGTTGCATGGGTCAATTCACCAATTGGTTGAGGCTGAGTATCGGTAGAAGAATGGCCATGACGATCAGCAGCACGACGCCGCCCATCAGCACCAGCATGGCCGGTTCAAAGAGGCTCACGACCAGCGCGATGCGCGCCGCCAGGCTGTTTTCCTGCTGCTCGGCGGCCCGTACCAACATCTGATCGAGTTCGCCCGCGCGCTCGCCGCTGGCGATCATGTGCAGCATCATCGGCGGGATGTCGCCGCTCAGTTCCAGGCCCCGGGTCAGGGTTCCGCCTTCGCGTACGGAGCGGGCGACATCGACCATGCGCGCGCGAATGGTCAGATTGCCAATGACAGCGGCAGCGATTTCCAGCGCGTCCACCAGCGGCACGGCACTTTTGCCGAGGATCGCCAGGGTGCTGGCAAACCGTGCGGCTTCCATCGCCCGCAACACCTCGCCTGCTACCGGCAGTTTCAAGACCAGACGATGCCAGCGCAGGCGCCAGAGCGGCTGGCGCAAACTCCAGCGCCATAGACAGATCAACGTCCCCAGTGCGCCCATCAATGCCAGGAAATGGTTGCGCAGACCGTCGCTCAAACCGATTAGCGCCTGCGTCAGCCAAGGCAACGGCTGGCCGCTGTCGACGAAGATTTTCACCACGTCCGGCACCACGTAACCGAGCAGGAAACCCACGATCGCCACGCTGGCCAGCATCAGGATCAATGGGTAGACCAAGGCCATCTGGATTTTCTGCCGCGATGCCTGACGCGCCTGGGTGTAAGCCGCCAGTTGCTCCAACACATGACCCAAGTGCCCGGAACGCTCACCGGCCGCGACGGTGGCGCGAAACAACTCGGGGAACGCCTTGGGAAACAGCCCCAGCGCGGTTGAAAGGGCATGACCTTCCATCACCCGACTGCGGACTGCCGACAACAGGCCGGCGACCTTGCGCCTGGCACTCTGTTTGGTCACCGCTTCCAGCGCTTCTTCCAGGGGCAGACCGGCCTGAACGAGCGTGGATAACTGCAGCGTCAACAGCGCCAGTTCAGCCGCCCCCAGCCGCCCACTGCGGGGTTGCGCACCGACGGGGCCACCCGTGCTGACCTCATTCAATTCACGCGGCCACAAACCGCGCTCGCGCATCAGTTGCCGGGCATGGCGCGGGCTGTCGGCTTCCAGTCTGCCCTTGCAGCGTCGGCCCTGGGCGTCGTCAGCGCGGTAATCGAACGTCGGCACTCGCTAGTCCTCCTGGGTCACGCGCAATAACTCGTCGAGGCTGGTCACGCCGTCGAGCACCCGTTGCCGACCGTCCTGAAACAAACTGCGGGATACCTTGCGCGTCTCATCGATCAACACCTGCTCACTGGCGCCCTGATGAATCAGCGCCGACACGGCCGGCGTGACGCTGATCAGTTCGTAGATGCCGATACGCCCGCGATAACCGTGCTGGCACTGTTCACACCCCACGGCGCTGAACAGCTGCGGTGGCGCCGCCGCATCGAGCCCGAGACGCTGACACACGGCCGCATCGGCGCGGTACGAGGCCTTGCAGTGCGGGCACAGCGTGCGCAGTAAACGCTGAGCCAGAATGCCCACCAGCGACGACGCCAGCAGGTAGGCATCGACGCCCATGTCCACCAGCCGCGTCACCGCCCCCACCGCGCTGTTGGTGTGCAACGTCGAGAGCACCAGGTGCCCGGTCAGCGACGCCTGAACGGCGATTTCCGCCGTTTCGCGATCACGGATTTCGCCGACCATCACCACGTCCGGGTCCTGACGCAGAATCGCCCGCAAGCCTCGGGCAAAGGTCATGTCCACTTTCGGATTGACCGGCATCTGCCCCACACCCGGCAGGTGATATTCGATGGGGTCTTCGACCGTGAGAATGTTGCGTGTCTGATCGTTCAGGCTGCTCAGTGCGGCGTACAGACTGGTGGTCTTGCCGGAGCCGGTGGGCCCGGTGACCAGCAGAATGCCGTGGGGTTTTCCGAGCAACTGGCGCAACGCTGCGAGGGTATCGGGAGGCATACCGAGTCGCTGCAACTCCAGACGCCCGGCCTGTTTGTCGAGCAACCGCAGCACCACCCGTTCACCGTGCGCCGACGGCAACGTCGAGACCCGCACATCGACTTCGTGCCCGGCCAGTCGCAGGGCCATTCGACCGTCCTGGGGGATACGTTTTTCAGCGATGTCCAGACGCGCCATGACCTTGATCCGCGACACCAGCAGCGTCGCCAACTCACGCCGGGGCCTGAGCATTTCGCGTAATTGCCCGTCGACCCGCATGCGCACCGACAGCGAGTGCTCGAAGGTTTCAAGGTGCACGTCCGAGGCATGCTCGCGCACGGCTTCGCTGAGCAGTGCATTGATCAGCCGGATGATCGGCGCGTCGCCCTGCTGCTCCAGCAAGTCAGCGGTCTGCGGTACTTGATCGACCAGGCTGAGCAGATCCAGTTCGTCATCCAGCCCCTGGGCAACCTGCTCCGCCGCACTCTGTCCGTCACGGTAAGCGGCGGCCAGACGCGCGGCAAACACATCGGCATCGAGGACCTGGATTGGCAAATTCCGCCCACACACCCGACGCGCTTCCGACAGCGCCGTCAGCGGCGTATCGGCTCGCAACAAAAGGCTTGAATCGAGCCCCTCGCACTCCAGCAGAACGCCGAAACGCCGAGCGAAACCGAAGGGCAGCTGTTCGATTTTTTCGCTCATGGCGAAACCGGGGTCTGCTTGCGCAAATCAAACACGGGCGCATCGAGGGCCGGGTCGAACAACTGCCGCGATTCTGCCGGCAGCAACAACGAGTTGTTCCCGTGCGCGCCCGGCTGGCTCAGCTTACGCAGCGCGTTGTAACGCTGTTGGCTGACGTCGGCCAGATCTTCCTTGCTGCGCACGATGGTGGGCCGCAAAAAGACCATCAGATTGCTTTTGGTTTGCGTGTCCCGGGTCCAGCGAAACAGCGCGCCCAGGTAAGGAATATTGCGCAGCAGCGGCACGCCGCTTTGCTGGGTGCGAACGCTGTCGCGGATCAAACCGCCGATCACGATGATCTCGCCATCGTCGGCCAGGATGGTGCTCTTGAGTGCACGCTTGTTGGTGATCAGGTCGGAAGAATCGATACCGGACACCGACGGTGCAATGTCCGACACTTCCTGTTCCACCTCCAGGCGCAACGTCGAACCTTCGTTGATGTACGGCTTGATCTTCAGGCTGATGCCGACGTCCTTGCGCTCGACGGTGGTAAACGGATTGTCCGCACCGTTGCTGTTGGTGGCGTAGGAGCCCGTCTTGAACGGCACGTTTTGACCGACGATGATTTCCGCTTCCTGATTGTCCAGGGTCAGCAGGCTCGGCGTGGAAAGCAGATTGCTGTGGGTGTTGCTGGCCAACGCCGAAATCAACGCGCCGAAACGGTCATTGCCCAGTTGCAGGAGCGCGCCTTCCGGGGCCGATTTTTTCTCGTCGAAGGTCAGCCCGCCGATGATCGGAATGTCGGTGCCGGGGAAGTTGATAAAGCCCTTCGCGTCGCCGCTGCTGATGCCCCACTGGACACCTACGGCTTCGGCGATGTCCCCGGAAATTTCGACGATGGCGGCATGGATCAGCACTTGGGCCCGGGGCTGGTCCAACTGACTAACGATGTTTTCGATGGTACGGATTTGCGCGGGCTCGGCGATCAACACCAGCGCATTCTGACTTTCGTCGGCCTTGATCATGAAGGTAGCGCTGGACGAGTTTTCCTTCACGCCGCCAAGGTTCGATGCCTGTTTTCGGGTCTGCCCCATGGTTTCGAGTACTTCGGCCAATTGCTTGGCATCGCTGTGGCGCAAACGAATGACCCGGGCATTGTCGAGGGACGCGGTGGCCGGCGTGTCCAGGCCACGCGCCAGATCGAGCAAGCGCTGGCGAACCGCTGGCGGGCCGATGAAAATCAGGCGGTTGGTTCGGGTATCGGCCAGCACCTGAATCGCCGTATCGGCGTTGCGCTTGCCCAGTGAAGATTCAATGATCATGGCCACATCCGCAGCCTGGGCGTGACTCAGTTGCACCACGGCATGCAGGTTGTTCTGCCCCGAATCCAGCTGACCCACGACCTTGGCAATGCGCCCCACATTGGCAGCCGTATCGGTGACGACCAGCGCATTGGCCGACACCGACGGGCCGACGTAACCATTGACCGACACCAAAGGCCGGACCAGCCCGGCAATATCGGAGGCGCTGCTGGTGTTCAGTTCGATGACCTGCGTGACGAACTGCGACGCCGTGGCGTTTTTTGCGGTGCCTTGGCCTGCTCGGGTTTTCGCTTCGGTGACCGGCGTGATCAGAATGCGGTCACCTTCGTCGATCACCGTAAAGTTATGAGCATCGAGCACCGAGTAAAACAACCGGCGAACGCCCTCGCGGTCGAGGGCCTGGCGGGACATGACGGTGATGCGCCCGGAGACTCTGGGGTCGAGCACCACCGTGGTCCCGAGAATGGTCGAGATTTCTTCGACGATGTCGCGCAACTCGGCATTGTTCATCGCCAACTGCCATTTTTCTTCCTCGGCTCGCAACGTGTCATGGAAGAACGCCGTCGCCAAAGCGGCCAGAAAAAGAAGGGTGCGCAGGGGATGCGCGCCGATGAAGCTGTTCATGGGAGTGATCACTCTGGCTGCCCGGAAAGAGGGCGTAGAAAACGCGTAGAACTGACGGGTGTCTGTGGATGGGAGGGTGAGTCCAGTTGGCGCAGGAAACGCGCGGCAGCCGTCTGCAACATCAGCACCTCTTCTCGACCCTTGTTCCACAACACCGCTTGATTCGCCTCGACGCGCCGCAGGACGCTGCCACCCGGCAACTGATCGCCTACCTGGTAAACCCGCGAGCCTTGAGCGTCCGCCAGCAACGCTCTGGACAACCCTGTGCCGAGGACAAAACTGGCCTGCAAGGTCAGCGGTTCGGCACTGGGCAGCAACGTGGTTTCAGTCGCAAGACCGAGTACCGTTGCGACCGCTGTGGTATCGAGGGGCGCGCGGGGCGGTGGCGTCGGCACGGTCGCAGCGAAGGACAACGGCGAGGCAAGACTCTTGCGAAAGCCCCATTCCTGCCACGCCAAAAACGCGGCGTAACCTACGGCTATAACCAGCAGGCAGCGCGTGCTCAGTCGTCTGCTCACTCGAGTCGTTCACTTCGAACAATGCTGCACAAGGACATTCGCCGCAGCAC
Organism: Pseudomonas hormoni; assembly: GCF_018502625.1. Classification (NCBI taxonomy): domain Bacteria; kingdom Pseudomonadati; phylum Pseudomonadota; class Gammaproteobacteria; order Pseudomonadales; family Pseudomonadaceae; genus Pseudomonas; species Pseudomonas hormoni. The sequence goes on along the minus strand of NZ_CP075566.1, from coordinate 6,157,432 downwards.
GCGATGGCCGCACAGCTCATGGACAACGACCGCGCCGACATGCAGCACGACAAGCAACGAAAGGACCGCACAGGCCCAAACGTGAATGATGAAGAACCGGGAGATGAGCTCGGGATCGCTCAGTGGCTGAGCTATTTCAACTACACCGAAAACGCCGATCGGGCGATCCATCATCAACACGCCGGTGACCAGCACAACACTGATGACGAGATAGATCAGCGTGTGCGCGAACAGTGCGGGTTTTTCCATGAAATTAAGGCCTCTCACGCTCGTATCTCGGGCATGAGCGGCAAAAATGAATAAGCGCCAGACGAAAAACGGTATGAACACCGTGGTCAGCGATACATTGAGAAAAGCGACCCATTGAGCGACCCATGGCGATACGTCGACGCAGGCCACATAAAAACCGGAAATCAGGGTCCAGACGATGACTGCCGCCGATAACCAGTGCAGCCATACGCGTTGGGTGGAATAACCCAAAACCGTCATTTTCAACTCGATTTTCAACAGGATGATGAACCTTCAGGCGATCCATTCGCGGATCGCCTGAAGTGTTACGGAGGGTTTAAAGCTTGTTCCACGCCGTATGCCAATGCGCACCGACACCAGGTTCAAAACCATTGGCGTTCGGGTTGTATTGCTTGCAGTAGCCGGACTCGGGGAATGGCTTGCATTCGAAGACTTCATTGGTCTTCGGCTGCAGCACTTTGGTACCGGCGGTGTACTCGCTGAGGCCCTCGGGGAACACGAAGTCATGCTCGACGCCAGCGCCTTCACCGGTCATGTTGGTGGGCTGGGTGTCCTGGCGAGTGGTACGGCCATCCAGGGTGGTGCCGACCAGTGTCAGCGTGTGTTTGCCAGGGTTGCTGCGCACATCCAGGGTCAACGTCGTCGAGCCGCTGTCCACCTGTGCGGAGGTGGTGCCGACCGGCTTGTTGTTCTCATCGAACAAGGTCGCTTCAACGTTCATTTTGCGATTGGAGATCATGCCGAAGCCGACCTTGGCCAGACCTTTTTCCAGAACGTATTCCGCTTGCTGAGAAGCTACCGACATACGTGCTGCGGCGTCTTCCTTCATGTCCAGCTGAACTTCGTAACGGGTTACGCCGCTTTCTTTTTGGGCGTATAGGGAGTTGTTCCCCCGGACCGGTTCGATATTGCCGCTCTCATCACGAATACCGGCGCGGATGAGTGTGTGAGTGGCGTTGATCTTTTCTGCCAGTTTGAACGCCCAGTTATTTGGCGAGCCTTCTTCGGCAGTGGCGATGGTGATTTCAACATCGTAATCCGGGCTGACACCGTTGGCAGAGAATGCACGGGCCTTGACCTTGTCGCCGATCAACAACTGGGCCGACGGCGCGATACCGCCAACGGAAGACCAGCCACCCGGCAACTCGGCTTCGGCAATAATGTTCACATCGGTCGGGTTGTAGAACGCCGCGTCGGTGTCTCCAACCGTCCAGATCGCCAGAATCACATGCTGGCCGGATTTGTCTGACGGGATGGTGCAGTTGTGCTTGTCACCCGATACAGGCTTCTGATTACCGCCATCAATGGTGCAGAACGGCGTGCTTTCGAAGGTAGCGCGTTTCAGCGACTCGTTCGGATTCCAGCCGTTGCGAGTGATGAAGTACTCATGTTTGGTTGCCGGATGAACCGCGGTGTAGCGCCATTGGAAATCGATGTTGCGGTCCTTGATTTCCGTCAGATGCCAACGGGTGGCGGACTGGGCATCCAGAGCCGAAAACAGCGAGTGACCACCACTCGGAATCTTGCCATCGAACGGCCCTTGCAACGGAGCACCGCCAGTACCGGCCGGGAAGCCTTTGAACGTTTCGCCAACACTTTGAGGCTCGTATTGCGCGCCGCCACAGTTGGTGTTCAAGCCTTTCTGGCAAAGCAATGCCCGCGAAGGTGGCACTTCAAGATAGCCATGGGCCGAAACAGTTTGAGACGCCAACATTGCCGATAACAGGATCATTGGAGAGGCGCATGCAGTGAATGCACCTCCCTTGTAGAAAGTTTTTTTCATGATTGCGTTCCAGACTACTTATCGAAAATTAAGGCGCCTTGCGGGCGCCGCTGCTCGTAATTCCGTTCGATGTGCGGCACCGAACGAAGGTCTGAAACCTTACCGGGATGAACGCGATTACTATGTAGGACAAGTCTTCGCTTACATGAGGATTGATCTCTCTTTGCACTTATCTGACAAAGAGAGAAACCATTCCTACAAGAAGAAACGGATTAGGCTGGCATACGTTTTTCAGGCAAAAAAAAGCCTGCCCGGCGTTGGCCGGACAGGCTGGATGGAACCTGGGAATGACTACTCGTGATACTGCGCCGACAGCTCATGCACCGCGCGCAGGAATGCACCCGCATGTTCCGGATCGACCTCAGGGGTGATGCCATGACCGAGGTTGAACACGTGACCGCTGCCCTTGCCATAGCTGGCTAGGATCCGGCCAACTTCGGTGCGAATGGCTTCCGGTTTTGCGTAGAGCACCGTCGGGTCCATGTTGCCTTGCAACGCGACTTTGTTGCCGACGCGATCGCGGGCGTTACCGATGTCGCAGGTCCAGTCCAGACCCAGCGCATCAGCACCCGCGTCGGCGATGCTTTCCAGCCACAGGCCGCCGTTCTTGGTGAACAGGATCACCGGGACTTTGCGGCCTTCGTGCTCGCGGATCAGACCGCTGACGATTTTGCGCATGTAGGCCAGTGAGAACTCCTGATACGCCGCCGCCGAGAGATTGCCGCCCCAGGTGTCGAAGATCTGCACCGCTTGCGCGCCGGCCATGATCTGGCCGTTGAGGTATGACGTGACCGACTGCGCCAGCTTGTCCAGCAGCAGGTGCATGGCTTGCGGGTTGTCGTAGAGCATGGCTTTGGTCTTGCGGAAGTCTTTGGACGAACCGCCTTCGACCATGTAGGTGGCCAACGTCCAGGGGCTGCCGGAAAAGCCGATCAGCGGCACGCGGCCGTTCAGTTCGCGGCGGATGGTGCTGACCGCGTCCATCACGTAGCCGAGGTCTTTGTGCGGATCAGGAATCGGCAGGGCTTCGATGTCGGCCAGGGTGCTGACGACTTTCCTGAAGCGCGGGCCTTCACCGGTTTCGAAGTACAGGCCCTGGCCCATGGCATCGGGGATGGTGAGGATGTCGGAGAACAGGATCGCCGCGTCCAGCTGCGGATAGCGATCGAGCGGCTGCATCGTGACTTCGCAAGCGAACGCCGGGTTCATGCACAGGCTCATGAAGTCGCCGGCCTTGGCACGGCTGGCGCGGTATTCCGGCAGGTAGCGACCGGCCTGACGCATCATCCAGACAGGCGTGACGTCTACGGGTTGCTTGAGCAGGGCGCGAAGGAAACGGTCGTTCTTCAGGGCAGTCATGTCGGCATCCGGAAAAAAAGTGCGGGCATTTTCTCAGAGCGCGACGCAAAAGGCACGGTTGCAGGTCAGCCTTTTGTCTATCGGGTCAATTTGTCGCAATAAACACGCCGATTTCAGCAACACCCGGAAACCAATGTGGGAGCTGGCCTGCCAGCGATGCGGCCACCTCGGTGTGTCAGTAGGACCGAGGTGATGCAATCGCTGGCAGGCCAGCTCCCACAGGGTTACTGCATGTCAGGCCTGGATCTTCAGACGCCCAGGTAATCCAGGATCCCTTCAGCGGCATTGCGGCCTTCGAAGATCGCCGTCACCACCAGGTCAGAGCCGCGAACCATGTCGCCACCGGCGAAGATTTTCGGGTTGCTGGTCTGGTGCTTGTACTGACCTTGTTCCGGCGCTACAACGCGGCCCTGGCTGTCGGTCTGGATGCTGAACTGCTCGAACCACGGCGCCGGGCTTGGACGGAAACCGAAAGCGATGACCACGGCGTCGGCCGGGATGATTTCTTCGGAGCCCGGGATCGGCTCAGGGCTGCGACGGCCACGGGCGTCCGGTTCACCGAGACGGGTCTCGACCACCTTCACGCCTTCGACCTTGTCTTCACCGACAATGGCGATCGGCTGGCGGTTGTAGAGGAACTTCACGCCTTCTTCCTTGGCGTTCTTCACCTCTTTGCGCGAGCCCGGCATGTTCGCTTCGTCACGACGATAGGCGCAGGTCACCGACTTGGCGCCCTGGCGGATCGACGTACGGTTGCAGTCCATCGCCGTGTCGCCGCCACCCAGCACCACGACCTTCTTGCCTTTCATGTCGACGAAATCTTCCGGCGACTTTTCAAAGCCCAGGTTGCGGTTGACGTTGGCGATCAGGAAGTCGAGCGCGTCATGCACGCCCGGCAGATCCTCACCGGCAAAACCGCCCTTCATGTAGGTGTAGGTGCCCATGCCCATGAACACGGCATCGTATTCTTCGAGCAGTTGCTCGACGGACACGTCCTTGCCCACTTCGGTGTTCAGGCGGAACTCGATGCCCATGCCGGTGAAGACTTCGCGGCGATTGCTCAACACGGTCTTTTCCAGCTTGAACTCGGGGATGCCGAAGGTCAGCAGACCACCGATTTCCGGATTCTTGTCGAACACCACCGGAGTCACGCCGCCACGTACCAGCACGTCGGCACAACCCAGGCCGGCCGGGCCTGCACCGATCACGGCGACACGTTTGCCAGTCGGCTTGACCTTGGACATGTCCGGGCGCCAACCCATAGCGAACGCGGTGTCGGTGATGTACTTCTCCACCGAACCGATGGTCACCGCGCCGAAGCCGTCGTTGAGGGTGCAGGCACCCTCGCACAGACGATCCTGCGGGCACACCCGGCCGCACACTTCCGGCAGGGTGTTGGTCTGGTGCGACAGCTCTGCGGCCTGAAGGATGTTGCCCTCGGCCACCAGTTTCAGCCAGTTCGGAATGAAGTTGTGCACCGGGCACTTCCATTCGCAATACGGGTTACCGCAACCCAGGCAGCGGTGGGCCTGATCGGCCGAATGCTGGGGTTTGAAGGGCTCGTAGATTTCCACGAACTCTTTCTTGCGTTGACGCAACAGTTTCTTCTTCGGATCTTTGCGCCCGACGTCGATGAACTGGAAGTCGTTATTCAGACGTTCAGCCATTGTTAAAACCTCATCAAACTCTTCAGGCGCATATCACTGCGGGTTGGCACGGGTGCTGGAAAGCAACGTTTTCAAGCTGGCAGCCTTTGGCTTGACCAACCAGAAACGGCGCAGGTAGTCATCGAGGTTTTCCGCGAGTTCACGACCCCACTCGCTGTCGGTTTCCTCGACGTACTCGTTCAGCACGCGTTGCAGGTGGCTACGGTAGGCTTCCATCGCTTCGCCGCTGATCCGCTGGATTTCCACCAGTTCGTGGTTGACCCGGTCAACGAAGGTGTTGTCCTGGTCGAGCACGTAGGCGAAACCACCGGTCATGCCTGAGCCGAAGTTGTAACCGGTCTTGCCCAGCACGCAGACGAAACCACCGGTCATGTACTCGCAGCAGTGATCGCCAGTGCCTTCAACCACGGTGTGAGCACCGGAGTTACGCACGGCGAAACGCTCGCCTGCGGTGCCGGCCGCGAACAACTTGCCGCCGGTGGCGCCGTACAGGCAGGTGTTGCCGATGATCGCACTGTCCTGAGTCTTGTAGGCGCTGCCCTTCGGCGGAACGATAACCAGCTTGCCGCCGGTCATGCCTTTGCCGACGTAGTCGTTGGCGTCGCCTTCCAGGTACATGTTCAAACCGCCGGCGTTCCACACACCGAAGCTCTGACCGGCCGTCCCTTTGAAGCGGAAGGTGATCGGCGCATTCGCCATGCCTTGGTTGCCGTGCTTGCGCGCAATTTCACCGGAGATCCGCGCGCCAATGGAACGGTCGCAGTTGCAGATATCCAGCGCGAAATCGGCGCCGCTCATGTCGTTGATGGCCGAGGTGGCCATGTCGATCATTTTCTCGGCCAGCAGGCCCTTGTCGAACGGCGGGTTGCGATCGACCTGGCAGAACTGAGGTTTGTCCGCCGGGATGTGATCGCTGCCGAGCAACGGGGTCAGGTCAAGGTGATTCTGCTTGGCGGTCTGGCCTTCGAGGATTTCCAGCAGATCGGTACGGCCGATCAGCTCTTCGAGGGAGCGCACGCCCAGCTTGGCCAGCCACTCACGGGTTTCTTCGGCGACGTAGGTGAAGAAATTCACCACCATGTCGACGGTACCGATGTAGTGATCCTTGCGCAGTTTCTCGTTCTGAGTCGCGACGCCGGTGGCGCAGTTGTTCAGGTGGCAGATACGCAGGTATTTGCAGCCCAGCGCGATCATTGGCGCGGTGCCGAAGCCGAAGCTTTCAGCGCCGAGGATTGCGGCCTTGATCACGTCGAGGCCGGTTTTCAGGCCGCCGTCGGTCTGCACCCGGACTTTGCCACGCAGGTCGTTGCCACGCAGGGTCTGGTGGGTTTCGGCCAGGCCGAGTTCCCACGGCGCGCCCGCGTATTTGATCGAGGTCAGCGGCGAGGCACCGGTGCCGCCGTCATAGCCGGAGATGGTGATCAAGTCCGCGTAGGCCTTGGCCACACCGGCAGCGATGGTGCCGACGCCTGCTTCTGCCACCAGCTTCACCGAGACCAGCGCCTTCGGGTTGACTTGCTTCAGGTCGAAAATCAGCTGTGACAAGTCTTCGATCGAATAGATGTCGTGGTGCGGCGGTGGCGAAATCAAAGTCACACCCGGCACTGCGTAACGCAGCTTGGCGATCAGACCGTTGACCTTGCCGCCTGGCAGCTGACCACCTTCGCCAGGCTTGGCGCCTTGAGCGACCTTGATCTGCAGCACTTCAGCGTTGACCAGGTATTCCGGAGTGACACCGAAACGACCGGTCGCGACTTGCTTGATTTTCGAGCTCTTGATGGTGCCGTAGCGCGCCGGGTCTTCGCCGCCTTCGCCGGAGTTGGAACGCGCACCAAGGCGGTTCATGGCTTCGGCCAGGGCTTCGTGAGCTTCCGGCGAAAGCGCGCCGAGGGAGATGCCGGCGGAGTCGAAGCGCTTGAGCACCGATTCCAGCGGTTCGATCTCGCTGATATCCAGCGGCGTGTCCAGAGTCTTGACCTTGAACAGGTCGCGGATCATCGACACCGGACGGTTGTCCACCAGCGCCGTGTATTCCTTGAACTTGCTGTAGTCGCCCTGCTGCACAGCGGCCTGCAGGGTGTTGACCACGTCCGGGTTGTACGCGTGATATTCGCCACCGTGGACGAACTTCAGCAGACCGCCCTGCTGGATCGGCTTGCGCGGGCTCCAGGCTTCGGCGGCCAAGGCCTTCTGCTCGTTCTCGATGTCGACGAAACGCGCGCCCTTGATGCGGCTTGGCACGCCACGGAAGCTCAGGTCGCAGACTTCTTCGGACAGGCCGATGGCTTCGAACAGCTGCGCACCCCGGTACGAAGCGATGGTCGAAATACCCATCTTCGACAGGATTTTCAGCAAGCCTTTGGTGATGCCCTTACGGTAGTTCTTGAACACCTCATAGAGGTCGCCCAGGACTTCACCGGTACGGATCAGGTCACCCAGCACTTCGTAGGCCAGGAACGGATAGACCGCCGAGGCGCCGAAACCGATCAACACCGCGAAGTGGTGCGGGTCGCGAGCGGTGGCGGTTTCCACGAGGATGTTGGAGTCGCAACGCAGGCCTTTTTCGGTCAGGCGGTGGTGTACCGCGCCGGTGGCCAGAGAGGCGTGGATCGGCAACTTGCCCGGGGCAATATGACGGTCACTCAGGACGATCTGGGTGCGACCGGCGCGAACGGCTTCTTCAGCCTGATCGGCGACGTTACGCACGGCGGCTTCGAGGCCGACGCTTTCGTCATAGTTGAGGTCGATGATCTGGCGTTCGAAGCCCGGACGATCGAGGTTCATCAGCGAGCGCCACTTGGCCGGGGAAATGACCGGCGAGCTGAGGATCACGCGCGAAGCGTGTTCCGGCGACTCCTGGAAGATGTTGCGCTCGGCACCGAGGCAGATTTCCAGCGACATGACGATGGCTTCACGCAGCGGGTCGATCGGCGGGTTGGTGACCTGCGCGAACTGCTGGCGGAAATAGTCGTACGGCGTGCGCACGCGCTGGGACAGCACGGCCATCGGCGTATCGTCGCCCATCGAACCAACGGCCTCGTAGCCTTGCTCGCCGAGCGGACGCAGCACCTGATCACGTTCTTCGAACGTGACCTGGTACATCTTCATGTACTGCTTGAGCTGATCGACGTCGTAGAACGCCGAACCGTGGTCGTTGTCTTCCATGGTCGCCTGGATGCGCAGGGCATTCTTGCGCAGCCATTGCTTGTACGGATGACGGGACTTCAGACGGTTGTCGATGGCGTCGGTGTCGAGGATCTGACCGGTTTCGGTGTCCACGGCAAAGATCTGGCCCGGGCCCACGCGGCCCTTGGCGATCACGTCTTCAGGCTGGTAGTTCCAGACACCGATTTCCGAGGCCAGGGTGATGAAGCCGTTCTTGGTGGTGACCCAACGCGCCGGACGCAGACCGTTACGGTCGAGCAGGCACACCGCGTAGCGACCGTCGGTCATAACCACGCCGGCCGGGCCGTCCCACGGTTCCATGTGCATCGAGTTGTATTCGTAGAACGCACGCAGGTCCGGGTCCATGGTTTCGACGTTCTGCCACGCAGGCGGAATGATCATCCGCACGCCACGGAACAGGTCGATGCCACCGGTGACCATCAGCTCGAGCATGTTGTCCATGCTGGAGGAGTCGGAACCGACGCGGTTCACCAGCGGACCGAGCTCTTCCAGATCCATCAGATCGTTGGTGAACTTGGTGCGACGGGCCTGGGCCCAGTTGCGGTTGCCGGTGATGGTGTTGATCTCGCCGTTGTGGGCGAGGAAGCGGAACGGCTGAGCCAGCGGCCATTTCGGCAGGGTATTGGTGGAGAAACGCTGGTGGAACACGCAAATCGAGGTTTGCAGGCGCTGATCGCTGAGGTCTGGATAGAAGGCGGTCAAATCCGCCGGCATCATCAGGCCTTTATAAATGATGGTCTTGTGGGAAAAGCTGCAGATGTAGTGATCGACGTCGGCGGCGTTGGCCACGGACGAGCGACGACGGGCGCTGAACAGCTTGATCGCCATGTCCTGATCACTCAGGCCTTCACCGCCGATGTAGACCTGCTCGATCTGCGGCAGGCGTTCAAGGGCCAGGCGGCCGAGGACGCTGGTGTCGATCGGCACTTTGCGCCAGCCGACCAGGGTCAGGCCTTCAGCCAGGATCTCGCGGTTCATGTTCTCGCGAGCGGCTTCGGCTTTGACCGGGTCCTGATTGAAGAAAACCATGCCCACTGCGTATTGCTTGGGCAATTCGACGCCGAAGGTTTCCTGGGCGATCGCACGCAGGAACACATCCGGTTTTTGAATCAGCAGACCGCAACCGTCACCGGTCTTGCCGTCGGCGTTGATCCCACCGCGGTGGGTCATGCAGGTCAGGGCCTCGATGGCCGTTTGCAAAAGGGTATGACTGGGCTCGCCCTGCATATGGGCTATCAGGCCGAAACCGCAGTTATCCTTGAATTCATCTGGTTGGTACAGACCTGCTTTCATAGACACTTTCTCACCAGGCTGCCTCTTTTAGAGGCAAATTTCTTTTCAATTCAACCACTTGCATTCCGCGCCGAACGTACGCCGGCTTAGCGGGGGCAAAAGGGTGGTCATTGTACACAGCGACACAGACGCTCACAAATTTGACGACGAACTGTCGCAAATCTATGTCGCATTTGTGAAAGGTTTAAAGCGATCTGCTGTGCTAGTCAAAACTTTTTTAATTCTGACCGCAACGACTCAAAGACTACTGTAACGCAGACACCACAAGGCACGCGGTCTGTAGAGACGGCGCGCACTCGTAGAAATTTTGAGGTGCTTGGAGAGGCGGCCTGGGTAAGGCCGCCGAATCTTCAGCGAGTTGTTGCCAGTTCCTGTTGGACGCTGGCGACAGTGCGAGGCCAAGGTTTACCAGCCTGAACCTTCGCTGGCAAGGCCTTGATGGCAGTAACGGCAGCATCGCGGTTGGCGAAGTTACCGTAGGTGATGACGTAAAGCGGCTTGCCGTTGAGGACTTTCTTGAAATAACGGTACTCGCCGCCCTGCTCCTTGACGAAGTTTTGCGCGGCCGCTTCGGAGCTGGTGCCGAGGATCTGCACCACGTAATTGCTTGTAGGTTGTCCGGCGTACCAGGTGCCACCAGCGCCTTTAGCAGCAGCGGCGGCTGGTTTTTCGGCAGGCTTGGCGGTAGCGACCGCGACTGGCTTGGCTGGTGCTGGAGCCGGCTTCACCGCAGGCGCCGTCGGGACCGGCTTGGCTGTCGCGACCTGAGTCGGCGCAGGCGTCGGCTTGGCGGCAGGTGTTGGCGCCGGACCGGCCGGAACGCCCGCAGGAGGCGCGGTGGTGGTCACGGTCGGCGGCGTATCGCTGGAGCCTTCGACCGGCACACCATCGTCGCCTTCGGTGATGCCACCGGCCGCTTCGGCCAGCGGACCGCGCATGACCGGTTGCGAGTTGCCGACCAGCGGCAATGGCATTGGTTGCGAGTTACCGGCGAATTCGACGGCGGGTGCGCCGCCGCTGTTGGGTTGTGGCGTGCCCTGGCCAAGCGGCAGTTGCGCCTGCTCGTTGGCAGGTGCGCCGGTGGTCGGTGCTTTGCTGCGACCCGGCATCAACCAGGCGGCGGCTACCGCGACCACGACGACAGCGGAAATCGCCAATACGTGTTTCTTCGGCATGTTGAACCCCATACTTGGACGCTTGACCGCTGAGCGGCTGGCAATCATGGCTTCGATCATTGCATCGCGGGCAACCTGGTTGATATTGCCAGGCCAGCCGTCGGAGCTTTCGTGAATATCAGAGATCTGATCTGCGGTAAAAAGTTCGATACCGCGACCAGCGCCTTCGAGCCGCTGGTCCAGATATTCGCGGGTTTCTTCTTCGGTGTAAGGCTGCAGTTCGATGACGTGGAAGCGCTCCTCTTCAAGGCTCAACGCCTCGAGTTGCGCGATCAGCGAAGACTCGCCGAACAGGAACACATGCGGGCGACCTTCCGGTGCACCAGCGGCCAACTCCATCAAGGCTTCCAGCGCGGACTCGTCGAGTTGCTCGGCGTCGTCCACCAGCAAATAGACTTCCTGGCCCGTCAGCGCAAGCTGCACAACCTGAGCCAGGATCGGGCCAATCTCTGCCTGAGCGACGTTCAACGCCTGGGCCACCTGACGCAGCACGCCAGCCGCATCGCCGGCGCCACGAGCGGAAACCACCACGCTCTGAACGGATTGTTTGTTGGTACTGGCCACCAGAGCCTGACGCAACAGGGTCTTGCCACTGCCTTGCGGACCGGTAACCACCAGCAGCAACTGACTGTAGCGGGCCAGGTGATGCAGTTGCCCCAGCACCGGTTTGCGCTGGGCCGGGAAGAATTTGAAGCCAGGCACCCGTGGAGCAAAAGGGTCATGGCTTAACTGGTAATGGCCGAGGAAAGCCTCGTCGGCGTGCAAACTAGTCATCGGGATCTTATTAACCTTTAAGCTGAGCCAGGGCGCGGTAGTCCGCTCCCAGCGTGGCCTGTAGAACCTCTTTCGGATAATCGTCGGTCACCACCGCTTCGCCCATGTGGCGCAGCAGCACCAGGCGTAAACGACCGTCGATCACTTTCTTGTCAATTGCCATGTGTTCGAGAAAATCGGCTTCAGTCATCTCTTCCGGCGGGATGACCGGCAGGCCGGCACGCTGGAACAGGCGAATGCCGCGATCACGCTCCTGTTCGCTGATCCAGCCCAGGCGCGTGGACATCTCCAGGGCCATTACGGTGCCAGCAGCTACCGCCTCACCATGTAGCCACACACCATATCCCATGTGGGTTTCAATGGCATGGCCGAAGGTGTGCCCGAGGTTCAAGGTGGCACGAACACCGGTTTCCTTCTCGTCGGCACCGACCACCGCCGCCTTGGCTGCGCAGGATCGCTCGATTGCATACGTCAGGGCGACCTGGTCCAGCGCGCGCAGGCGATCGACGTTTTCTTCGAGCCAGGTGAGGAACGGCTCGTCGCAAATCAGCCCGTACTTGATGACTTCAGCAAGCCCGGCGGACAACTCGCGGGCCGGTAGGGTATTGAGGGAGGCGGTATCGATCAGTACCACGTTCGGCTGATAGAAGGCGCCGACCATGTTCTTGCCCAGCGGATGATTGATCCCGGTCTTGCCGCCCACCGAGGAGTCGACTTGCGACAGCAGCGTGGTCGGAACCTGAATGAAATCGACACCGCGCTGGTAGCAGGCAGCAGCAAAACCGGCCATGTCGCCAATCACACCGCCGCCGAGGGCGATCACGGTGGTGCGGCGATCATGGCGTGCGGTCAGCAGACCGTCGAAAATCAGTTGCAGGGTTTCCCAGGTCTTGAAGGCTTCGCCGTCGGGCAGCACCACGGAAATCACCGAGAACTGCGCAAGGCTGCGGGTCAGACGTTCGAGATAGAGCGGCGCAACGGTTTCGTTGGAGATGATCGCCACTTGGCGTCCGCGAATATGCGGGGCCAGCAGCTCAGGCTGATCCAACAAACCTTCGCCAATATGAATCGGGTAGCTGCGCTCGCCTAGATCGACCTTGAGTGTCTGCATGTGTCCCCACAGTGAAGATGGAATCAGGCGTCCTGCCTTGAGTTATCGAATGTCCACGGCATCTGTTGGTGTGACGCCGTTCGGCAGCCTTGCGCCACAACCTTGAGCGGTCGTTGCAGGACGCCGAGGATAGCGCATTTCGCGCTGTGCTTTAACGGGGAGGCAGCTGCTGCAGGCGGTCAAGAATGTCGAGCACCACCATTCGCGGCGGTCGCTCATCGGTTTCCACCACCAGGTCGGCGATTTCCCGATACAGCGGATCGCGCAACTCCAGCAGGTCCCGAAGGGTCTTGGCCGGATCGGCAGTACGCAACAGCGGTCGATTGCGGTCACGGGCGGTGCGGCCCACCTGCTGCTCAACGGAAGCATGCAGGTAAACCACCCGACCACCGGCACGCAGTGCTCGACGATTGGCTTCGCGCATGACCGCGCCGCCGCCGGTCGCCAGCACCACACCATCGCAGCCGCACAGCTCGGCAATCATCGCCTGCTCGCGGTCACGAAAGCCCGGTTCGCCTTCCTTATCGAAGATCCATGGGATATTGGCGCCCGTGCGCAATTCAATTTCCTTATCGGAATCTTTGAATGGCAGGCGCAGCTCTTTGGCCAGCAACCGGCCGATGGTGCTTTTTCCAGCCCCCATCGGTCCAACAAGAATCAAATTTCGCACAGAATCAATGACTCACAGCAATCGCCTGGTTGTTCATGATACGCGGAGTGAGAAATACCAGCAGCTCGGATTTTTTCTCCGAAACCACGTCACGCCGGAAAAGGCGGCCAAGATACGGCACATCACCGAGAAATGGCACCTTATCTACAACCTTGCTCTGAGTATTTGAGAAAACACCACCGATCACGATGGTCTCGCCGTCATTGACGAGGACCTTGGCGTTGACCTCGTTTTTCTTGATTGGCGGTACATCCTGCACCTTGTTCAGGTAGTCCGGTTCGTCCTTGGTGACCTTGACCTCCATGATGATCCGGTTGTCCGGCGTGATCTGCGGCGTTACTTCCAGCGACAGCGAGGCCTCCTTGAACGACACCGAGGTAGCACCACTGGAGCTGGCTTCCTGATACGGAATCTCCGTGCCCTTGAGGATTTTTGCGGTTTCCTTGTCGGAGGTGACCACCTTGGGTTGCGAGACGATTTCACCGTTACCGGTTTTTTCCATCGCGGTCAGCTCAAGATCCAGCAGCACATTATCGGTGATGAAAGCGATGCCGAGCCCCGAGGTGTTGGCGGTGGTGCCCATGTCGACGAACGGTGAGTTGGTGCTGGTGCTGCCGGGCGTACCGATGGTCGACGACGCATTGGCGCCGTTGCTCACCCCGGACGTGTTCCAGTTGCCCTTGTTCTGCACCGAACCACCCCATCGCACACCAAGGCTTTTGTCGTAGTCGACGTTCGCTTCGACAATCCGTGCCTCGATCATCACCTGACGCACCGGAATATCCAGTTGCGCGACGATACGGCGCAGCTCGTCAAGGCGGTCCTGGGTCTGATAGGCAATGATGTTATTGGTTCGTTCATCGACCGTAATCGAACCCCGTTCGTCGACTTTCGCCTCGGCACTGGTCACCGACTGGAACAGCTTGGCGATATCGGCCGCCTTGGCGTAGTTGACTTGCAGCAGCTCGCGTCGCAGTGGCGCCAGTTCGGCGATCTGCTTCTGCGACTCCAGTTCCTGGCGCTCGCGGGCGGCAATCTCATCGGCCGGTGCCACCAGCAGCACGTTGCCGATCTTGCGTTTGTCCAGCCCCTTGGTTTTCAGCACCAGGTCCAGCGCCTGATCCCACGGCACGTTCTGCAAGCGCAAGGTAATGCCGCCCTGCACCGTGTCGCTGGCCACCAGATTGAGGTTGGTGAAATCGGCAATCAGTTGCAGCACCGAGCGCACGTCAATGTCCTGGAAGTTCAGCGAGAGCTTTTCCCCGGTGTAGGCAAAACGCTCCGCGTTGCGCTTCTGCAAGTCGTCTACGGTCATCGGGCGGATGCTGACGGTCAGCTTGTTGTCGGTCTGATAGGTCGAGTAATCGAACGCGCCGCTGGGCTCAATGCTGATGATCGCACGGTCTCCCGTGGCGCTGGCGTTGACGAATTGCACGGGCGTGGCGAAATCCTTGACGTCCAGACGGACCCGCAAGGGTTCCGGCAATTGGGTCCTGGCGAAACCCACGACAATCTTGCCGTCGCGCTCCTGAATGTCCGGGGCAATGGACGGATCCGACAGATCGATGACCACATTGCCTTCACCCTGGGTGCCGCGCTGGAAATCCACGCCGCGGATCGCCTTGCTCACTGGCGTATAGGCCTTGACCGGCGCCGGAGTTGCCGTGGCGACACGTGGCGGTTTGGCTGCGGGTGTGGAGGCTGCGTTACTGGTTCCGCGCCCGACCACCACAAACAGATTATTGCCTTCGACGCGAGCGGTGTACGGGGTCAATTGAGTCAGGTTGATGATCAGCCGCGTGCGGTCCTTGGCTTCCACCACCGTGGCGCTGCGGGCGTTGCCACCGCCAAGATCACGGGTCTTGTTCGCCAGCTTGCTGACAACGCCGGGCAGATCCAGGGCAATCCGCGCAGGCTGCTCCGTCGTGTAACCGTGGGGTGTCGGGGGCGCTCCATCGAACGACAACTTCAACTCGACGCGGTCCCCTGGCAGCGCAGCGACATCCAGCGCTTTGAGGTTGGCCGCTTGTACCATCGGCGACAGCAACGCTATCCATAGCGATAGTCCGAAGGTTGCGAAAATCCTGTTCATTATTCGAGTTCCACTATGAGTGCTCTTTCAAAGGGATGGTCCGCGGCCGTTCCAGCCAGGCGCCTTCGCCGTCGGGAACGATTTCGACCACATCGACTTGCGAGCCGCTGATGGCGACGATCCGGCCATCGTTACGTCCCAGGTAATCGCCGACCTTCAACCGATGCACACCGCCTGCCCCGCGCAACAGCGCAAAGGAGCCAGCCGCATTGGAGATCGTGCCGACCATTTCAAACTGCTCGATGTTGAAACCTTCGAGGTACTGCTTGACCCGGTTGGGATCAGGCTTGACGTTGCGTGAGCCGTGTTTCTGGCCAGCCAGGTCGACTTTGACCTGCCGGGAAAACGGGCTTCGCAGGTTGGCGGCGTTATAGGTGAACGTTGGGTAAGACCGGAATGTCGGCGTTGGTTCAATCTTGCCCGGAGCACGCAGGCGCATTTCATTCATGTACGCGTCCAGGTCGCTGAAGTCAGAGTTTCCGCCACAACCGGTCAGAACGATCAGTATTCCAATCATTGCGAGTAAACGAATCGGGCTCATTTCTGCAGCCCCTTGTCGTTATAGCGGTAAGTCTTGGCGAGAATGCTCATGCGCAATTTCGTCCCACCCTCGGGGTTGGCCGGTGCGAGGTCGAAGTCATGCAGGGTGACGATTCGCGGCAACCCGGCCACGCCACTTACGAACGTGGCGAGGTCGTGATACGCGCCGGTGACGGTGATCTGGATCGGCAGCTCGATGTAGAACGGCTGGGTGACCTCCGGCAGCAGTTTGATTTCTTCGAACTCCAGGCCACTGCCCAGGCCGGTTCGGGTGATGTCCTCCAGCAGACCGGGCACTTCGGTGTCGCTGGGCAATTGTCGCAAGAGCACACCAAAGGAATTCTCCATTTCCTTCATCTGCTGGATGTATAGCTCCAGATTCGCCGCCATGTGCGCCTTGGTCGCGAATTGTTCCTTGAGCGTCGACTCCTCCTCGCGCTTGAGTTCGAGCTGACTCTCAAGGTCGCTGATGGAAAAGCTGTAGCCCAGCGCCAGTACCAGGATCATCAACAGCACACCCGCCAGCGCCTTGATGGCGGGGGGCCAGGAACCCATGTTGTTGGTGTCCAGATCGTTGATGTCGATCTTGCGCAGGCCTTCAAACCATTCGGCCGGACTCATTGAACGGCCCCCGCAGCAGGCTGGGTCTGACGAACGGTCAATTGAAAGACATTGGCCTGATCCAGCTGGCCGGCGGTAGTCGCCTTGACTTCCGTAAGGGTCGGCGCGTCGAACCAGTCCGATGCATCCAGATTGCGCATCAGGTCTGACACTCGGTTATTGGAGTCTGCCGCGCCGGTAATGGACAGGGTTTTGCCTTCCATTTTCACCTCGGTGAAATACACCCCGTCCGGCAAGGTACGCGCCAACTGATCGAAGATCCGCCCGCTGATCGGACGGTTGCCCTGCAGGTCCTGGATGATGCGCATGCGCTCGACCAGTTGCTGGCGACGGGCTTTCAGGTCACTGATCTGCTTGATCCGCTCGTCGACCACCGTAATCTGTTTACCGATGTAATCGTTTCGGACGACTTGTCGATCGATGGCAGCATTGATGGCCTGATCTGCAATCAGCACCGCTGCCACTGACCCCACCAGCACACCGACCAGCGCCAGCAAGAAGCGTTTGCGGCGCTGTTCCCGCAGTTCTTCGCGCCAGGGTAAAAGGTTGATCCGCGCCATCAGTCGAAACTCCTGAGGGCCAGCCCGCAAGCGATCATCAGCGCCGGCGCATCGCTGGCCAGGGCGCCGGCGTTGACCTTGCTGCTCAGGGTCATGTTCGAGAAGGGATTTGCCACCTGCGTCGGCGTGCCCAAACGTTGCTCGATCAACCGGTCCAGCCCCGGGACCGAAGCGGTGCCGCCAGCCAACAGGATGTGATCGACCGCGTTGTACTGCCCGGAGGCGAAGAAAAACTGCAATGACCGCGACACCTGCTGCACCAGCGCATCACGAAACGGCTGCAGCACCTCGCTGACGTAGTCGTCCGGCAAACCGCCCTGCTTCTTTGCCAACCCCGCTTGTTCGAGGGTCAGGCCATAACGTCGCTGGATTTCTTCCGTCAGTTGACGACCGCCGAACAATTGTTCGCGGGTGTAGATAATGCGTCCGTTGTACAGGACGCTGAGCGTGGTCATGGTCGCACCGATGTCGACCACGGCGATCGTCAGGCGCTCCTGAGCGGTTGCCAGCTGTCCAGTCAGCAAACCGAAAGATCGCTCCAGCGCGTATGCCTCGACATCGACTACGCGAGCGGTCAGGCCGGCCAGCGCGAGCGCCGCCTCACGGACTTCGACGTTTTCCTTGCGACAGGCTGCCAGCAACACATTGACCCGCTCGGGGTTGCGCGCCGATGGCCCCTGGACTTCGAAGTCGATGGCCACTTCGTCCAGCGGATAAGGGATGTATTGATCAGCCTCGATTTTGAGCTGGTTTTCCATCTCGTCGTCGGAAAGACCGGCATCCATTTCGATGGTCTTGGTGATCACCGCCGAGCCGGCAACGGCCACCGCGACGTTCCTGAGACTGGTTCTGGCCTTGAGTAGCACGCGCGTGAGTGCCTGACCCACGCCTTCGAGCTCGGCGATATTTTTCTCGACCACCGCGCTGGCGGGCAGCGGCTCTACCGCATAGGCCTCGACCCGGTAGCGGTCGCCCTGGCGGCTTAGCTCCAGAAGCTTCACCGACGTGGAGCTGATGTCGATCCCCAGAAGCGTATTGGCCTTTTTATTGAAGAGTCCTAGCACTACCAATTCCCTATGACTATCCGTGAGTTACGGACTCTGTAATGTCCATTGCGTTCCATCCACCCGTCTTGACAGCAGCGCAAATGACGCTCTCGACGGAAAAATGCTTATAATGCCCAGCGTTTTTTTCCGCTTTTTACGTCAAGCGCGGGTCGTTCTCCTTTTAACCTGAACCCTGATGCCTCATTCATTCTTTGCCCTGGATATCCCAAAGCCTTGATTCGTCTGCTGAAGTTTTTCGGTTGGTCCATCGTCGCCGTTTTCTGCGGACTGCTTCTTGGTCTGAGCGGCGCTTTTCTTTACCTTAGCCCCGGATTGCCGTCTGTGGAGGCGCTGAGAAGCATTCAGTTGCAGATTCCTCTACGGGTATACAGCAGTGATAACAAGTTGATCGCAGAATTTGGCGAAATGCGCCGCACTCCGATCCGTTTCGCCGACATTCCCCCCAATTTCATAAATGCGTTACTAAGTGCTGAAGACGACAATTTCGCCAACCATTACGGCGTCGATCCCAGCAGCCTGATGCGCGCCGCCACCCAATTGGTCAAAAGTGGCCACATTCAGTCCGGCGGCAGCACCATCACCATGCAGGTGGCGAAGAACTTCTTCCTGACCAGCGAACGCAGTTTTTCGCGCAAGACCACTGAAATCCTCCTGGCGCTGCAGATCGAACGGCAGCTGACCAAGGACGAGATCCTTGAGCTGTACGTCAACAAGATCTACCTGGGCAACCGCGCCTACGGCATCGAGGCGGCGGCGCAGGTGTATTACGGCAAGTCGATTCGTGACGTCAGCCTGGCGCAGATGGCAATGATCGCCGGCCTGCCAAAAGCCCCGTCGCGCTTCAACCCACTGGCCAACCCGGCGCGCAGTAAGGAGCGTCGCGACTGGATCCTGGGGCGCATGTACAAGCTCGGAAAAATCACCGAAGCCGATTACACCGCTGCGATCAACGAACCGCTGAACGCCAGTTATCACGTGCCGACCCCGGAAGTGAACGCACCCTACATCGCTGAAATGGCTCGCGCCGAAATGGTCGGCCGCTATGGCAGCGATGCCTACACCGAAGGTTTCCGCGTCACGACCACCGTGCCAAGCAACCTGCAGGAAATGGCCAACACCGCGCTTCACGAAGGCTTGATGACTTACGATCAACGTCATGGTTATCGCGGCCCCGAGTCGCGCCTGCCGGGCAAGACACGTGAAGCCTGGGCCACCGAACTGACCAAGCAACGCACGATCAGCGGCCTTGAACCCGCCATCGTCACCCAGGTCGACAAGACCGGCCTGCAAGTGATGACCCGTACCGGCGACGAGCATATTGGCTGGGACAGCATGAAATGGGCGCGGCCATTCCTGAACACCAACAGCATGGGCGCCAACCCGAAGCAGCCGTCGGATGTTGCCCAAGTTGGCGACTTGATTCGCGTGCAGCGCCAGCCGGACAATTCACTGAAGTTCAGCCAGATCCCGCAAGCACAAGGCGCGCTGGTATCCCTTGATCCGCAGAACGGTGCCATTCGCTCGCTGGTCGGCGGCTTCGCCTTCGAGCAGAGCAATTACAACCGCGCCCTGCAGGCCAAGCGTCAGCCGGGCTCGAGCTTCAAACCGTTCGTCTACAGCGCCGCACTGGATAACGGCTACACCGCCGCCAGCCTGGTGAACGACGCACCGATCGTGTTCGTCGACGAATACCTGGACAAGGTCTGGCGGCCGAAGAACGACACCAACACCTTCCTCGGCCCGATCCGTCTGCGCGAAGGGCTGTACAAGTCGCGCAACCTGGTGTCGATCCGTCTGGTGCAGGCGCTGGGCGTTGATCGCACCATCGACTACATCAGCAAGTTCGGCTTCAACAAGCAGGACCTGCCGCGCAACCTGTCGCTGGCCCTGGGCACCGCGACCCTGACGCCTATGGAAATCGCCACCGGCTGGAGCACGTTTGCCAACGGCGGCTACAAAGTCAGCCCGTACATCATCGACAAGATCGAAAGCCGTAATGGCGACACGCTGTTTGTCGCCAACCCGCCGAGCGTGCCGAAAGGTGGTGTCGCCCCGGATGGCATTGCCGCCCCCGCCGCCGAGGTCTTTACGGTCAACGCGACGCCGGGCGAAGCGCCGGGCCAGCCAACGCCTCAGGCACCAGCCGTAGCCGAACGCATTGTCGATGGCCGTACCACTTACATCCTCAACAGCATGCTCGAGGACGTGATCAAACTCGGCACAGGCCGCCGCGCACTGGCCATGGGTCGCCCCGACATCGCGGGCAAGACCGGTACCACCAACGAATCCAAGGATGCGTGGTTCTCGGGCTACAACGCCGATTATGTAACCACCGTCTGGACCGGTTTCGACCAGCCGGAAAGCCTGGGCAAACGCGAGTTCGGCGGCACCGTGGCGCTGCCGATCTGGATGAATTACATGGCAGCCGCGCTCAAGGACAAGCCGCCGCATACGCAGCCAGAGCCGGAAGGCATTCTGAGCCTGCGGGTTGACCCGGTCAGTGGCCGCGCTGCCAGCCCTGGCACGCCAGGCGCGTACTTCGAGCTGTTCAAGGCCGAGGACACGCCACCGTCGGTGAATGAGCTGGGTAACGGCAACGCGCCGGGAAGCCCGCTGCCAGCGGATGAAGCGGCGCCGATCGATTTGTTCTGATCGCGATAGCTGTGAAAAAGCCCCGCCTTCGATGGAAGTGCGGGGCTTTTTATTGCCTGGGTATTCGCGCTGACTGTCCCGGCCACTTCGCGGGCAAGCCTCGCTCCTACAGGGATAGCACCGAACCTGTAGGAGCGAGGCTTGCCCGCGAAGAGGCCCTCACTGGCTACACAAACTTGCAGGCAAAAAAAAGCCCCGACTCACAGAGCCGGGGCTTTTGGCTGAAGCGCTACAACGGCTTAGCCGTTGAACACGTCATCCACGCTTTTCAGCGGGTAGTTCTTTGGATACGGCAGGGTTGCCACACCAGTCTCGATCGCAGCCTTGGCCACGGCATCGGAGATCACGGTGATCAGGCGGGCATCCATTGGTTTCGGGATGATGTACTCACGACCGAATTCCAGCTTGATGCCGCCGTAGGCGTCGCACACTTCCTGAGGCACTGGCAGCTTGGCCAGTTCACGCAGAGCATTGGCCGCCGCCACTTTCATTTCTTCGTTGATGCGCTTGGCGCGAACGTCCAGGGCACCACGGAAGATGAACGGGAAGCCCAGTACGTTGTTGACCTGGTTCGGGTAGTCCGAGCGGCCGGTCGCCATGATCACGTCGTCGCGGGTAGCGTGAGCCAGTTCCGGGGAGATTTCCGGATCCGGGTTCGAGCACGCGAACACGATCGGGTTGGCTGCCATGGATTTCAGGCCTTCAGGGCTCAGCAGGTTCGGACCGGACAGGCCAACGAACACGTCTGCACCGGTCAGGGCGTCAGCCAGGGTGCGCTTGTCGGTCGCGTGAGCGAAGACAGCCTTGTACTGGTTCAGGTCGTCACGGCCGGAGTGGATCACGCCGGTGCGGTCAACCATGTAGATGTTTTCGATGTTGGCGCCCATGCTCACCAGCAATTTCATGCAGGAGATGGCAGCGGCACCGGCGCCCAGGCAGACGATCTTGGCGTCGGCGAGGGTTTTGCCAGCGATTTCCAGGGCGTTGATCATGCCGGCCGCGGTCACGATCGCGGTGCCGTGCTGGTCATCGTGGAACACTGGAATGTCGCACTGCTCGATCAGAGCGCGTTCGATCTCAAAGCACTCAGGTGCCTTGATGTCTTCCAGGTTGATGCCACCGAAGGTGATGGAGATGCGCTTGACGGTGTCGATGAAGGCTTGCGGGCTTTCGGAATCGACTTCGATGTCGAACACGTCGATGCCGGCGAAGCGCTTGAACAGAACACCTTTACCTTCCATCACTGGCTTGGAAGCCAACGGGCCGAGGTTACCCAGGCCCAGAATCGCGGTGCCATCGGAAATGACTGCAACCAGGTTGCCTTTGCCGGTGTATTTGTAGGCCAGTTCAGGATCGCGAGCGATTTCGCGTACTGGTTCGGCTACGCCGGGGCTGTAGGCCAGCGACAGGTCGCGGGCGGTAGCGGTGGCCTTGGTGAGCTCGACACTCAGCTTACCTGGACGAGGATGGGCGTGATATTCGAGAGCGGCAGTTTTCAAATCAGACATGGGGGCATTCCGCTTTTACTGTTGGACAGACTGGTCAGCGAGGATACGCGCCTCGCAAAGTCCCCACAAGACTGACCAGTCACCCCTGTCAAGCGCCCGGCCCTACGACTTTGGGCCAAGAGCCACGGAACACAAGGGATAGACTGTTCACAATCGAAATAAAAAATGTCTACAATTCTTTATCAGGGTGCCGTTTGCAGCATCGCCGGATCGGTCAACGGCAGGAGCCAGCGCGCCTGCCCCGGTTTCAACCCGCCACGGCGGGAACGGTCCACGACCCAGCCACGTGCCTCGATCTGCTTGCCCTTCAGGCGTTCCAACGCCACGGCATCGAACTGCCCCAGCAAATTGGGTGCAACACGCAACACAAGCGCATCCTGCAACTCGATCCAAACGCCGCCACGATTGCGTTGAACCTTGCTCACACGCCCACTGACCACAGCGAAACCGGACGCATTGATCTGCTCCGCGTTCAGTACAGGTGACTGACGCCACACGCCGAGCCCGGCCTGCCGCGCGCTGCGTTCCGCCGCTTGCTGACAGGTGACCAGATCGACATTCGGTGCGACCGCCACCTGAAACCCAAGGCCCTCAGCGAGCATCTGCGCTTCGAGGTTGACGCCATCAGCGCCATAGAGATGCGCAAGGGTGCGACCGTAGTGATCCTTGCTCTCTTTACCCGGGAGCATGCCGACCCGCCCGTCACTGGCGGCCACCAATGCTTCCAGACGTTTGCGCGCCGCCACGGCGAACGGCTCGTCGGAACGGCCCTGCTTGCCCAGCTCGGGCGTGTTCAATCCGATCATGCGCACACTACGGCCATCGTTCAGGCGCACGGTGTCGCCATCCACCACGCGCTGCACCGCGACCGGCGTCAGACCATTCGGCAACGGGCAGAAGGCCTGTGCGCCCGAAAGCCAAATCGCGGACACAAAAAAGGCGCCCGCAAGGGACGCCTTTTTCATTAGCAAGGTAAAGCCCATGGGGCTTTCGAACCTTACTCTGCTGCAGCAGCAGGTTTCTTGCCGAAAGCACCGAAACGGTCTGCGAAGCGCTGAACGCGGCCGCCAGTGTCCAGAGTCTTCTGCTTACCGGTGTAGAACGGGTGGCACTCGTTGCAAACGTCGATCGGCAGAGCTTTGCCGAAGGTCGAACGAGTTTCGAACTTGTTGCCACAGCTGCAAGTAACAGCAATGACTGGATAATCTGGATGGATTTCAGCTTTCATGGTGTCTTCCTCGGGCTGCGTGCCGCCACCCAACACTATTGTTGAATACCGCACGTAATTAGGCCGCGGATTCTACCAGACAATCTCAATCACGCAAGCTGTCGCCAGGACCGACCGTCTGCTAGGCTCCCGACCCAAACGCCGTCTCTGTGGTAGCTAACTGTGGCGAGGGGATTTATCCCCGTTCGGCTGCGAAGCAGTCGTAAATCCTGTGACTACGGTTTTTCTGAAACACCGTAATCACAGGTTCAGGGCCGCTTCGCGGCCCAACGGGGCGGTGCGACGTGTCGCTAAATCCCCTCGCCACACAGGCTCGCTCCCACAGGTCACTACCTGCTGATTATTTTTTCGCTATCGAGATCCCCCCGCGTGCCCAACGCCATTCTGCGCCTAGCCTTGCCTTCGCCCCTGCGCCGTCTGTTCGACTACCGTGCCCCGGCCGGCGTCCTGCGCGCCCAGCTGCAGCCTGGCATGCGCCTGCGGGTGCCATTCGGCCGGCGGGAGATGATCGGCATTCTGGTGGAGGTCACCGACACCAGTGAAGTCCCGGCAGAAAAACTCAAACCGGCCCTGGCCCTGCTCGACGCAACGCCACCCTTGCCGCCAGCGCTGTTCAAGCTGTGCCTCTGGACCTCCCAGTATTATCAACACAGCCTCGGCGACACCTTGAGTTGGGCGCTGCCGGTGTTGCTGCGCCAGGGCGAGCTGGCCGAAGCACGCCAGGAACGCTTCTGGTCTGCCGCGCCCGGTGCCAGCCTCGATGACCCGCGCATTGCCCGCGCGCCGCGTCAGCGTGAGGCGCTGGCGACGCTGGCCCAACATCCCCACGGCGTCGCTCATCAATTGCTGAGCAAACTGATGCTGAGCAAGGACAGCCTCGATCTGCTGCTGGCCAAGGATCTGGTGCAAGTCGAAATCCGCAAGCACGCTCCCGGCGCGCGCCACGAGCATTGGCTGGCGCAACCCGAGTTGCCGCTCAATCCAGAACAGCGCGCCGCGTATGAAGCAATTCGCGCCGGTTTCGACAGTTATCACGCGTTCCTGCTGGCCGGTGTCACCGGCAGCGGCAAGACCGAAGTCTATTTGCAGTTGATCCGTGAAACCCTCGAAGCCGGCAAGCAGGCGCTGGTGCTGATCCCGGAGATCAACCTTGGCCCGCAAACCCTGGCGCGCTTCGAGCAGCGGTTCAATGCGCGCATCGCGCTGATCCATTCGGCGGTCAACGACCGCGAGCGCCTTGAAGCCTGGCTCGCCGCCCGGGATGGCGACGCCGACATTATTATCGGCACCCGTTCCGCGCTGTTCACACCGATGAAGAACCCCGGCCTGATCATCATCGACGAAGAGCACGACGGCTCCTATAAACAGCAGGAAGGCCTGCGCTATCACGCCCGCGACCTGGCATTGGTGCGCGCACGACAGGAAAACATCCCGATCGTGCTCGGCTCCGCCACGCCTTCGCTGGAAAGCCTGCACAACGCCTACACCGGTCGGTATGGCCTTCTACGCCTGAATGAGCGCGCCGGTGGCGCCAAGCAGCCGCGATTCCTTCGTCTGGATGTGAAAAGTCGCCCGCTCGACAGCGGCATTTCCGGGCCAATGCAGCAAGCCATCGGTCAAACCCTGGCAGCCGGCCAGCAAGTGCTGGTGTTCCTCAACCGCCGAGGTTTTGCCCCAACCCTGCTTTGTCATGACTGTGGCTGGATGTCCGAATGCCAGCGCTGCGATGCGCGGATGACCGTGCACCAGCGCTCCGGCGAACTGCGCTGCCACCATTGCGGCTACGTCGAGCGCGTGCCCCGGCATTGTCCGAAATGCGGCAAGGTCGATTTGCGGCCCGTCGGCGCCGGCACTGAACGCGCCGAAGAACGCCTGGCCATTTTGTTTCCGGACGTTCCTGTGCTGCGGGTCGACCGCGACAGCACATCGCGCAAGGACGCAATGAATCAGCTATTCGCGACGATTCAGAAAGGTCAGCCGTGCATCCTGGTGGGCACGCAGATGCTTGCCAAAGGGCACCACTTTCCACGGGTGACGCTGGTGTCGATTCTCGACGCCGATGGTGGATTGTTCTCCGGCGACTTCCGCGCCAGCGAGCGCATGGCGCAGTTGATCGTTCAGGTAGCCGGCCGTGCGGGCCGGGCTGAAGAGCCGGGCAAGGTGATTATCCAGACACATCTGGCGGACCATCCGCTGCTGGTGCAACTGACCGAACAAGGCTATTTCGCCTTTGCCGAGCAAGCGCTGAGCGAGCGGCGCTCTGCCGGTTTGCCGCCGTTTGCGCATTTGGCGCTGCTGCGGGCGGAAGCGCACAAACCGGGGCAGGCGGAAGGGTTTCTGGATGAAGCGTGCAGTGAGGCCGAACGTTTGCTGGCAGAACAGAATCTGACCGGGATTGAATTGCTCGGCCCGGTGCCGGCGCCGATGGAGCGTCGGGCCGGGCGTTATCGCGCGCAGTTGTTGTTGCAGGCGACGGCTCGGGCGCCGCTGCACCGGTTGCTGGCCAGTTGGCTTTTGGTGCTGGAGCAAATGCCGAGTGGGCGGGCGGTGCGGTGGTCGCTGGATGTCGATCCTGTGGATTTGTATTGATACCCGACCTGTGGCGAGGGAGCTTGCTCCCGCTCGGTTGCGAAGCAGCCGCAAAACAGCCAACCGAGAACGTCCAGACAGGTTGATGCGCCTGATTCAGGGTCGCTACGCGCCCCAGCGGGAGCAAGCTCCCTCGCCACAAGGTAATCATCCGCCGTAAGTCCGCAATGAACCTACAATGGTTGGCAAGCCCGCCTTCGCAACGGATAATGCCCAGTTTTTCCACCAGCGCATTGAAGCGCCGCCGCGCTTGCGGTCGAAAGAGAAGACCATGAAAGACACCATTCGCCAGCTGATCCAACAAGCCATCACCCAACTCGTCAACGAAGGTGTGTTGCCTGAAGGCCTGTCGCCGGCGATCCAGGTGGAAAACTCCCGCGACAAGAAGAACGGCGACTTCGCCAGCAATATCGCCATGATGCTGGCCAAGCCTGCGGGCATGAAACCGCGGGATCTGGCCGAGAAAATCATCGCCGCACTGCCGGCCGACGAGAACGTCACCAAGACCGAAATCGCCGGCCCCGGCTTCCTGAACTTCTTCCAGAACACCCAGGCCCTGGCCACTCGCCTCGATGCCGCTTTGGCTGACGCGCACGTCGGCGTGCGCAAGGCAGGCCCGGTGCAGCGCACGGTTGTCGACCTGTCCGCACCGAACCTGGCAAAAGAGATGCACGTCGGCCACTTGCGCTCGACCATCATCGGCGACGGCGTGGCCCGCGTGCTGGAATTTCTCGGCGACGAAGTGATCCGCCAGAACCACGTTGGCGACTGGGGCACCCAGTTCGGCATGCTGATGGCGTATCTGCAAGAAAACCCGATCACCAGCGACGAGCTGTCCGACCTGGAAAACTTCTACCGCGCCGCCAAGCAACGCTTCGACGAATCCGAAGAGTTTG
The DNA here is from genome assembly GCF_018502625.1 of Pseudomonas hormoni. Taxonomy (NCBI): domain Bacteria; kingdom Pseudomonadati; phylum Pseudomonadota; class Gammaproteobacteria; order Pseudomonadales; family Pseudomonadaceae; genus Pseudomonas; species Pseudomonas hormoni. The sequence goes on along the minus strand of NZ_CP075566.1, from coordinate 6,130,412 downwards.
CCGATCGCGCCCGTGGCCTGGTGGTCAAGCTGCAGGCCGGCGATGCCGACTGCCTGGCGCTGTGGACCAAGTTCAAGGACATCTCGCTGTCCCACTGCCAGAAAATCTACGAACTGCTGAACGTCAAACTGACCATGGCCGACGTGATGGGCGAAAGCGCCTACAACGACGACCTGATCAACGTGGTCAACGACCTCAAGGCCGCCGGCATGCTGGTCGAGAGCAATGGCGCCCAGTGCGTGTTCCTCGACGAGTTCAAGAACGCTGACGGCGACCCGCTGCCAGTGATTATCGTCAAGGCCGATGGCGGCTACCTCTACGCCACCACCGACCTGGCGGCCGTGCGTTATCGCAGCGGCAAGCTGAAGGCTGATCGCGCGCTGTACTTTGTCGACCAGCGCCAGGCCCTGCACTTCCAGCAAGTGTTCGCCGTTGCCCGCAAGGCCGGTTTCGTGACGCACCCGATGGAAATGGAACACATGGGCTTCGGCACCATGAACGGCGCCGATGGCCGTCCATTCAAGACACGTGACGGTGGCACCGTGAAGCTGATCGACCTGCTGACCGAAGCCCAGGAACGCGCCTACACATTGGTGAAGGACAAGAACCCGGAACTGGCCGAGGCCGAGCTGCGCAACATCGCCAAAGTCGTGGGCATCGGCGCGGTGAAATACGCCGACCTGTCCAAGCATCGCACCAGCGACTACAGCTTCAACTTCGACCTGATGCTGAACTTCGAAGGCAACACCGCGCCGTACCTGCTGTACGCCTACACCCGCGTGGCCGGTGTGTTCCGCAAGCTCGGCAAGGACTTCAGCGAAGTCGAAGGGCAGATCGTCCTTGAAGCCGTGCATGAACATGAGCTGGCGGCAAAACTCGCGCAGTTCGGTGAAATACTGAACAACGTGTCCGAGAAAGGCACCCCGCACATCCTCTGCACCTACCTGTACGACGTTGCCGGCCTGTTCTCCAGTTTCTACGAGAACTGCCCGATCCTCAGTGCTGAAACCCCGGCGCAAATGCAAAGCCGCCTGCGCCTTGCCGCGCTGACCGGTCGCACTCTCAAGCAAGGCCTGGAACTCTTGGGTCTGGAAACTCTGGAGCGTATGTAAGTTGGCTGCCAAGAAAAAACCTGCACCCAAGCGTGGCGCCAGCCGTTACCAAGCTCCTGCAAAGCAACCGATCCCGGGCTGGCTGTGGATGGCGATCGGCCTGACGGTCGGCGCGTTCATTGTGTTCCTGATGAAGCTGGAGCCGGGTAAAGGCAGCGAGAGCGTCAAGCGCGAGAAGATCGAGCAGCAGAAAGCCACCAAGATCGCGGAGGCCAACAAGACCCCGCCGAGCCCGACGCAACCCGTGAAGCCGAAGTACGACTTCTATACCTTGCTGCCGGAATCGGAAGTCATCGTTCCGCCGGATGCCGTGCCGGAGAAAACCCCGCCGACGCCGGCCGTACCGACCACGCCGGTAACGCCAGCGGAAGCGGCGAAGATCGACACCGCGCGCGCTCAAGCGGCATTGTCCGGCATCACTCCGCCACCGCCGCCGCCCGTGGCCAAGGCCGCGCCGGTGACCAAGTTCTTCCTGCAAGCCGGCTCGTTCCGTAAGGAAGCCGATGCGGACAAGGTCCGTGCGCAGATCATCTTGCTCGGTCAGGCTGTGGCGGTTGAATCCGGCACGGTTAAAGACGAGACCTGGTATCGGGTGCTGGTCGGGCCGTTCAGCAACCGTGAACAACTGACCACCGCGCAGAAGCAACTGGCCGGCGCCGGGTTCAGCAACCTGTTGTTACAACAACGCCAGAACCGCTGATCCCGTCACAACCTGCTTTTGTGGCGAGGGAGCTTGCTCCCGCTCGGCTGCGAAGCAGTCGTAAATCCGGCCATCGCGGTCAGTTTGGCGGATCGCGATGGCCGGATTTGGGAGCGCTGCGCACTCCAGCGGGAGCAAGCTCCCTCGCCACAGGTTCACTTTCACCCTCCTTCGCAAATAAAACACCGCTCGTCCCCCGCCAAGTCCCGCAGTTGAAAAACGCTCCACCACCCCCATATGAGTTGGCATAAGGCATTTTCGCCCCGCTGCGTGGAGACTCTCCCTTGACCACCATCGTTTCAGTTCGCCGCCACGGCAAAGTCGTCATGGGCGGCGACGGCCAGGTTTCTCTCGGCAATACCGTGATGAAAGGCAACGCGAAGAAAGTTCGTCGCCTGTACCACGGTC